>PULQ01000042.1 GCA_003552465.1 Dehalococcoidia bacterium | reverse complement strand
TGAAGGCCCAGTGCCCTGCCCCGGTACTCAGGCTTCACCGAGGCCGACACGAGAGGTGATGCCGAGGGATGGTATCCTCCTCCCGCGATGCCCATCACAACCAGCATGAGTGCCATGAAGATGTAGTTTGGTGATACACCGACGAGAAGACCCGCCAGGGCTACTCCTGCCACACCGATGGCGAGAAGGATCCTGGAACCGAGGCGATCGGCGGCCAGACCGCCCGGAAGCTGGCTTAAGCCGTAGGCGATGCTGTAGGCCGAGACCAGTCCGCCGGCACGGGTGTATGAGAGAGCCAGGTCACGACGGATGAAGGGAAGCAGCGGGGGCAGCAGGGCCATCATCAGGTGATGGCCGAAGTGCGCCACCATGAAGAGCGGTAGCAACCCGGTAGCAAACGCAAGTGACCTCCTGAGCTTCCTGATTATCGTAATCCTTTCGAACTGCTCTGCAGGATGGCTTCGGTCAAGACAGGATTATGTGTTTTTGGCCGCTGCGCTGTCAACAGCAGGCCATCCGATACGGCACGAATATCCGGGTTTACACGATTATGAAAATCCACCTCTATACTGTATATTTCAAGCAGTAACCCCCCGTTCCGGTGATAGCGGTCCATGTCTGAGTTCAGAGTAGTCTCCGATTTCGGTCTTACCGGCGACCAGCCACAGGCGGTCGGTAAGCTGGTCGAGGGCCTGAGAAACGGGTTCCGGGAGCAGACGCTGCTCGGGGTTACCGGCAGTGGCAAGACGTTCACCATGGCCTGTGTGATGGAAAGGGTGCAGAAGCCGGCCCTGGTTATCTGCCACAACAAGACCCTGGCCGCCCAGTTGGTGACCGAGTTCAAGGAGTTCTTCCCCGATAACGCGGTGGAGTATTTCGTCAGCTACTACGACTATTATCAGCCGGAGGCCTACATTCCCAGCACCGACCTGTACATCGAGAAGGAGACCGACGTAAACGAGGAGATCGAGAAACTGCGGCACGCCGCCACCAGGGCCCTCTTTACCCGACGGGACGTCGTCATCGTTGCATCGGTCTCCTGCATCTACAGCCTGGGAGAGCCGGAGGAATACCATAGCTTTGCACTCGGTATCGAGAAGAACAGGCGGTACAAGCGGGATGACATCGTTCGTAGCCTGGTGGATATGCAGTATGAACGGAACGACTATGATTTCACCAGAGGCAGATTCCGTATCAGGGGCGACACCCTCGAGATCCAACCGGCTTACGAGGAGACTGCGCTGAGAATCGAGTTCTGGGGCGATGAGGTGGAGCGAATCGTGGAGGTTTCTCCTCTCACGGGCGAGATACTCTCTCACTGCGACCAGGTGGATATCTACCCGGCCAAGCACTTCGTCACCTCCCGCGACAAGCTGACTGCGGCGATCGCCGATATCAGGAGTGAACTCCAGGAAAGGGTGGAGGAGTTCAGCAAGCAGGGTAAGCTGCTCGAAGCGCAGAGACTTGAGGCCCGCACCAACTACGATATCGAGATGCTCCAGGAGATGGGCTACTGCGCCGGGGTGGAGAACTACTCGCGGCATCTCCAGAGACGGGCGCCGGGCAGCAGCCCGTGGACTTTGCTGGATTACTTCCCCCGGGACTTCATCCTGTTCATCGATGAATCCCACATGACCCTGCCTCAGATTCGGGGCATGTACCATGGCGACGCTTCTCGAAAGCGGACGCTGGTCGATTACGGTTTCCGTCTTCCCTCGGCCCTCGACAATCGCCCGCTCAACTTCGATGAGTTCAACAGGCATATCAACCAGGTCGTCTATGTCTCTGCCACCCCCAGGCCCTACGAATACGAACGGAGCCAGCAGGTTGTCGAGCAGCTTGTCCGTCCTACCGGACTGCTGGAGCCCACGGTGGAGGTCAAGCCGGTAAGGGGGCAGATAGACGACCTCGTCCATCAGATCAAGGACAGAGTTGTCAGGGGCGAACGATGCCTGGTCACCACCCTGACCAAGCGAATGGCCGAGGAACTGAGCGACTATCTGAAGGAGATGGAGATCAAGACCCATTACCTGCACTCGGAGGTGGACACCCTGGAACGGGTTGAGATACTCCGAGACCTCCGGCTCGGCGTCTACGACGTAGTGGTGGGCGTCAACCTTCTGCGGGAGGGGTTGGACCTGCCCGAAGTGAGCCTGGTCGCGATACTCGATGCCGACAAGGAGGGCTATCTCAGGTCGGAAGAGGCGCTGATACAGACCATGGGCCGCGCCGCGAGGAACCTGAACGCCCATGTCATCATGTATGCCGACACCACTACCGGGTCGATGCAGAGAGCCATCGATGAGATCGGCCGCCGCCGCAGGGTACAGGAGGCCTACAACAGCGAGCATGGCATAACCCCCCAGGGAATCAGAAAAGCGATCAAAGACATAACCGAGAGGATCCAGGGCGTTGCCGAGACTAGGGCTCCCTACTCGACTGATCCCATGTCCAGGAGGGAACTCAACAGGCTGATAAAGCAACTGGAGGCAGAGATGAAGGCGGCGGCCAGGAACCTCGAGGTCGAGAAGGCTGCCATGATTCGAGACCGCATCATCGAACTCAGAAAGGACGAGACCCTGATCCTGCCCATCGTGAAGCGATAGGCGGTACGGCTCTTCATCGTAAGGACAACCTGCTCCCGGTCATCTCACCTTTCCCGTTCTTGGGAGGTCCCCCTGTGTCATCTCGCTTCCCGGCTTCCCCTGATGTGCAGATAACTTGGCCGGGTCGTTTCTGCCTCTGCCGCACAAACCGGTACTTATGTAATGCAATGCACGGTACGCACGGGTGATTGACGCTTCACAGTGAATGGGCGATAGTATAGTTCGGTATAGCTAAGTAGTCTCGGGAGAACGAGATATGCCTGTTGTGGTAAACGATCAGACCTACTACAGAACGGCCGAGGTCTGCCGGATCGCCGGAATCAGCAGAAGCACCCTCTTCAGGTGGCTTAGAGAGGGGATTGTCTGCGATATTGCCTACCGGGACTGGCGAGGGTGGAGGCTGTTCACAACCGAGCAGGTGGAGAACATAAGGTTGAAGACCAACTATGTCGCTGCCATGGACGGGAGAACCTGATGGCAGATCTGCGAATAAGCCGACACAATACAGCGAGGCAGTGGAGCCGGAACAATCATTTCTACCCGGGACGAGCCGGCCATATTGCATAAGGCGACCGACTTTGCATGAAGAAGTATGAGGCTCCAATAAGGAGAAAGGTCCTATCGGGTGCTGTGGCCCTGGCTGCCGTCGTCACCCTCGTTTTCGGCATCGACGCCCTCAGGGAGGGGTTGATGGAACTAGCTGCCGTTGATCTGTCGGTGTCTGCTTTCTCGGTGGGCATCATACTGGCCATGCGAAGGATGCCCCGTTCGATGGTCCCCAACTGGGTGTTCGTCGCGGTGATGACGTCGTTCTTCATCTATCTGTTCGTCAGCGGCGGGCACGGGGGCACCGGCCTTCTGTTCATGCTCTTCATCCCTCTAACAACTCCCCTCTTCCTGGGCTGGAGGGCCGGTGTTGCCGTCTCACTCGTCGCTCTTGTCATCTGCGCCGGACTGGCTGCCCGGGGCAGTGTAGTTTCACCTTTTCCCGGCATGCCGGAGGGCGCGCTCCTGGCTAGCCCAACTTCCGCAGTTTGACGAGTAAATCATGGTTGCGCCGAAGCTAAATTTGGCACTACATCATTATGGATCTTCATGCGTTGTGGAAGATGCAGTCCGAGCATCTGGAGCAGGA
>PULQ01000150.1 GCA_003552465.1 Dehalococcoidia bacterium | reverse complement strand
GAACCGGACCCGGTGTCAACCCGGCTATACTACGGCACCCACTACCACTGGGGCGACGACTGGGAAGGTGATGTATACGGAGCTACCGGGGATGTCTACGCGGTAGCCATCGTCGGCGAGATCGACACACAGGTCTGGTGGTTCCACATCGCAGGCGAGCAGTGGTACTACGACGAGTACAGCATCGAACCCGGACTTCCCCACGAGGCCGACGTAGAGCACTTCTGGCAGCCTGTCCATGGCCTCTTTCAGGACCACTTCGAGGGAGTCGACACTTTCTACTACTCGAGGACGGCGATTGACGTGGGTGACGTGCCGGAACCGACCCCCGTGTCGGAGCTACTGCTAGCGCCCTGAGTCATCTCAGGCCCTATCAGCGAGGAGCTGCCGGCTTGACCGGCGGCTCCTCACCTCTTCTCTTCCCGTCACCGGTCCCGGTGTGTCCGGTCGCCTGGTCCAGGGTGCCTCTCATTGCGTCTCTGCCATTCTGAACGAAGCGAAGAATCTCACTACCCATGGGGGCTTGAGAGCGTGGCCCGAGTGCTCCTGTCATCGCGAGGAGCCTTGATGCAGTCGGGGCGACGCGGCGGGACAACGTCATGGCTGCGTGTCTTCCTTGCGTCACCCAACGGGTGTTGACAGTTGCCGGGCAATGCCTTAAGGTATGCGGTTGTACCGGTTACATGTGCTCCTCTGTCCGGGGGCCTCTGTTTGCCAGGTGGCGCCGCCGTCAGACCGGAGGGATCGTGCAGGCTGTGCGACAAAAGGAGGTGATGTCTATGGAAGTGCCAGTTATGCGCTGGACAGGCCGTGACGCCCCCGGTCGAGGGGGCGAAAACACAGTAGACGAAGTAACAGAAGGAGATAGAGTTGAACAAAGCATTCAGTATTGTGCTTGCCCTGACCCTGGTGCTGGGCTTATTGCTGCCTGGGGCTCCGATACTGGCTGAAGACCAGCAGGCCACGGGCGGGTCGCCAACCGAAGCATCGGTCGAGGCACAGATTGGAGCTTCGGCGGAACGATTATCGGACACGGTAGCTGGCGACACTGACCAGCTAAAGGAAGACGCCGATAGCGGACAGAGAGACGTGCCGGCCACAATGCGAGGGCGCGTAGAGGGCCTTCAGAACTCTAGCCTGAATGGCTTGGAAGTAACGTTGGAACTCGCCGTTCCAGAGGTCCGCTTCATAGAGACCGAACTGGCTGACGGCAGTATTTGGGTCGTGATTGCCAGAACTGCTGAAGCAGGACAGGTAGCGGTTGGAAAACCGGATATTCCAGTGTTCGGGCAGTGGATTCTGATTCCCCAGGGTACATCGCCTCAACTCGAGGTTCATCCTGGCGAGCCAGTTGTATACGAGAACATCGATATACCGCCTGTACAACCTCCCGCAACGGATTCTTCTCCAGCCCCGAGCAAAGATTTCGTCAAAGATATGCAGCTTTATGAAACCCATGCATGTTATCCAGGAGTGTTTGCGGAACTGGAGCCGGTTGAATCCATTCGTGGGCAAGAGGCCACGATAGTCAAGGCATTCCCCTACCAGTATAACCCCGTGCAACGGGAGTTAAGCGTGTACCATGATCTTACTGTAACGATTAGCTTCACGGGCAAGGTCCAACCCACCCCTCCGCAGTTCAGAGGCACAAGCTTTGAAGACATGCTGAGAAGGTTGGCCATCAATGCCGCCCAGGTTCTCGACGCTCAAGACGAGGCCGCGACGAATGCAGCTACTGAACGGGCAAACGAAGAACTGCGCGATGAGCGCCCCGGGCCCGAGACGGGAGCAGCGAGTGAAGAAGGAGCCGATTATCTTGTCATCACGCCTGAGGAGTTCGAGGCCGCTGCTGACGAGTTAGCCGAGTGGAAAAATGAGAAAGGTATCCTCACATATGTGGTGACTACTGAGGAGATTGCAGAAGATCCTGACGGCGGGATTACCGCTGAGGAGCTTACCTCTTACATCAAGAACGCTTACCACAACTGGGATCCTTCTCCATCTTACCTCCTCCTTCTGGGAGACGCCGAGTTCATCCCCCCTCACTACAAGACAGAGCATCCTTGGGGGGGGTACCCTCCCGGTCACAAGACCGGGACTGACCTGTACTACACAGTGATGGAGGAGGACGGCTACTTACCTGACATAAGTGCCGGACGAATGACTGTGGAGACAGAGGAACAAGCCCTTAGTAGAGTAAATCAGATAATCGACTACGAGAAGAACCGCCTCAATCCTGCATCGTTCTACCAGCGTATACTCTCAGTCGCAGCGTTTCAGGATTTAAATGGCACCGGCCAGGCAGACCGGCGTTTTTGTCAGACCAGCGAAGACATGGCGATCTTCTTTCAAGATCTGGGCCTGTACTCAGTGAACCGCATATACAAATACGATGGCACATATAAGCCAGAAAGGTGGACGTCAGCCGCCTGGTCTTGGCCTGGCCCGGCCGGTGAACCCGGCGGCCCCATACCGCCGCACCTTATTGCCGACTGGGAAGCTGCCCCGCAGGACCGCGAAATCTGGTGGGACGAAGAGACCGATGATGACGACATATCCTCCGCTGTTAACACCGGCGTGTTCCTGTTCACATACAGGGGCCATGGAAGCCCTGCCGGATGGGGGCACCCTCCCTTTTGGGTTCAGGACATCGAGGAGCTGGAAAACGAGGGCAGGCTCCCCGTGGTTTGGGCGCCCTCGTGTTCCCTAGGCTACTTCGATCATGAAACATGCGAACATGCCACTCATGATATCTCATTCGCCGAGGCATGGGAGCGTAATCCGCAAGGCGGCGCTGCCGGAGTAATCGCTTCTAGCCGAGTATCCTGGTCCGGGCATAATGACCGGTTGATGTGGGGATTTATGGGCGCTATCTGGCCTGACTTTCTGGACGACAACGGTGATCCCCCGATCTATCGAATGGGTGACGTGCTGAACTATGCCAGGTACTACTACAAGGCTCACTACGCGGATTCAGCGACGCGAAGGGCAACGTTTGAGATGTATCACTGGTTTGGCGACCCGACCATGGAAATCTGGATGGTTGACTCTGGCATTGAGGGAGTTGTCACTGACGCGGATACTGGCGACCCCCTGGCGAAAGCGGAGGTACTGGTTGAGGAAACAGGCTCGGTAGGATACACCGATGACGACGGTTACTACAGGTTCTGCCTGATGCCGGACATCTACACCCTGACGGCCGGTGCCTTTGGCTACATCGAAGTCACCGTCGGAGACATAGAGGTTCTCGACGATGCGTTCACGACACAGGACTTCGCTCTCGAGCTCGACGCAACCGGCTTCATCGAGGGCACGGTCACCGACGCTGACACGGGCGACCCTATCGAGGATGCGGAGATCACCTTGATGGGCACCCCGGTGAGCACCACCACCGACGAGTTCGGATACTACATTAAGGAGGCTCCGATCGGCACTTACGATGTCAGGGCATGGGCACCCGGGTACCGGGAGTCCATAGCTTACGATGTGTATATTCTTGAAGATGGCATCGTCATCGTAGATTTCGCCCTCGAGTCCGCCCTGGCGGTCGCCGTACTGGGCGATTACAAGTCCCAATTGACCAACCTGCTCATCGACCATGACTTCGAGGCCGAGCAGAGGGACTGGGATGTCATAGATGACATCGACGACTACGCCGTCGTAGTGGTAAACCAGCCCGGTGACCCGGGGTCCGCCACCTTCATGAGCTTCCTGGAGGCGGCAGACGATCATGGAGTGGGAGTCGTCTTCACCAACCAGTGGACACACACCTGGAACTGGGGCATCAGGCTCCTGAT
>PULQ01000147.1 GCA_003552465.1 Dehalococcoidia bacterium | reverse complement strand
TTGAGGCACACGTGGAGGACAGCAGGACCGACCTACTACCCCTGATCAAGGCAATGCAGGTGCTGGAACCCTACCTGGACGAAATCGTGCTGGTCGGGGGATGGGTTCCACTGTTATATGGCAGATATGGCCACACGACGTCTCCACACCCATTGCTGCGCACGATGGATATAGATATCGTCGTTCCGGGATGTTTGGAGGATCGTGGGCGTCCCACCATCGATCAACTCCTATCGTGTGCGGGGTATGAAAGCCGCGTTCACCCTTTAGAAGATGGGTTGGTCAAATACGAGCTCACGTCTCCCTTCGCCGAGATCGAGTTTCTAACGCCGGAGATCGGACGGGCCGGCAGTGCAACACGGCGCGTGCAGCACGGCCTCACCGCACAGGCACTCAGGTATCTGGAGATTCTCCTGGAGAACACCGTGAAGATCAGGATCGACGATACCGTTTGCGGCTCGCATATCAGCCTAGCTGTGACCGTCCCTTCACCGGCTGCCTTCATATACCAGAAGGGGCTGACTCTATCTCCGGGCTCTAGCAGAGAAACCTACAAGGTGGCCAAGGACCTCTACTACATCCTCGGCATAGTGGATTGCCCTGACAATGTGCGAGATTCAATCACGGCAGAAATCTGCTCCTTCCGGTCACGGTATCCAGCCAGATGGTTTGACCGTTTTGCCAGGAATCTGATTGCATACTTCCCTGAGTCGGCAGGCGAGGGCGCTGCTTTGGTGACAACGCAGTACAGTGGTAGTATGCCTGCCTCGACCTTTCGGAACTACGCTCATCGTGTCTTCCGGGATTTCATCCAGGGCATCAGCGAAGGCTCTGCCCGTTGATGAGACAGCGAAGCCTGGCGGCTATGTGCTACGACGCCCGCCTCTATGGCGATAGATGAGCAGCAGGCTGAGTTGACTGCTGGCGGAAGTGTGCTGGTCTGCGGCATAATGCAGGCGGGTGACGCCGGAGCGGTAAACGCCATCCACGGCGGCGACCTCTACGCCGAAGGCAAAGCCCGCTACAGGGTCAAGACCGGGTGGATCACAGGCCAAGTTCTCAGCATGTCTGCTCCTCGTCTATAGATGATTCTTCCCCAGCTTTCTCGGCCTGGCAGCCATCGCCATCACGTTATACACAGACGGGAGCGTAGTCAGGCCGTACGGGCGCCCCAGTTCATCTAGCGTCGCCTTTCTTTCACTTTCCCAACTCCGGATATCAGCGGTCATCATCGATATCACGTCTCCGAGGTCCACCGTCTTGAATACTGCTACCCACTGGCTGTTGTCTGTCGGCAGCACGATCTCAGGCAGCACTGCGAACAATATCTTGCTGGCTCCGACCAGTCCGTATGAGTTCTGACTCATTGTTAGCGGCAGGAGTCGTTTTGTCATCGACCAAATCCGCGTTGTCAAGTCTGCCAGTTCGGCCTCGCTCAGTTCCAGAAGATATCTATCTCTGGCACGACCTCTCTCAGGAATCCGGCTGCGAACATCTAGGAGATCGCTCTTGATAGTCTTCCAGCAGTCAACCAGTATCTGCTTGTTGCGCACAGTTCCGCCCTTCGTGACTCGTACGCCTCTGAAGCGACCACCTCTTGTCATCCCGAAATTCGCCAACACGCGGGC
Source organism: Dehalococcoidia bacterium (assembly GCA_003552465.1). Lineage (GTDB taxonomy): Bacteria > Chloroflexota > Dehalococcoidia > GIF9 > AB-539-J10 > RBG-13-51-36. Next base: position 2,195 of record PULQ01000147.1, on the reverse strand, counting down.
AGTGCACTGGATGAACTCTGTGCCATTCGGGCCCAGATTCACGGAGTCGAGGATTGCTCTCTGGGAGGCACTCTTGTATGGAAACTTATGCACTTCTCTGCAGATCTCATCCGGCCCTTTTGGCTCACCTGCCTTGTTGAACAGTATCGTGTTACGAACTGAAGCCATCTGTCCTCCTTGTTGCGACAGAGCAATCTCGTTGCCTCCTAGCTAGCCCACTCAGCCGACAGCAACTCTGCCTGCTCCAGCACGGTCTGTGTTGCCTTCTCCTGTTTGTCAGGCGGATAGTTGTACTTGCGGAGAATCCTCTTAACGATTACCCGCAGCGCGGCTCGCACACTCTCACGTATTGTCCAGTCAATGGTAACGTTGCGCCGCACTGCTGCCACCAGTTCCCGTGCGATGGTACGCAGTGTCTCATCGCCCAGTATCTTCACAGCGCTGTCGTTTGTCTCCAGTGCATCGTAGAACGCTAGCTCGTCTTCCCTAAGGCCAAGCGATTCGCCCCTGGCATTGGCCTCGCGCATTCTCTTGGCGAGCTGTATCAGTTCGTCTATCACCTGGGCAGCCTCTATTGTTCGATTCTGGTACCGCCGTATTGCCTCTTCCAGCATCTCAGTGAAGGAACGCGCCTGCACCACATTCTTGCGACTTCTTGTCTTTATCTCCCCTGATAGGAGCTTGCGCAGCAACTCCACCGCCAGGTTTCGCTGAGGCAGCCCGCGTACATCTGCCAGAAACTCGTCGGAAAGGACAGATATATCCGGCTTCTTCAGGCCGGCGGCAGCGAAGATATCGACCACCTCATCAGAGGCTATTGCCCTGGATACTATCTGCCTGACTGCCAGATTGAGCTCCTCCTCGGGTCTTGCGTCCCCTGGTGCTCGCTTCAGCAGCTGAGCACGTACCGCCTGGAAGAAAGCGACATCATCGCGGATGCGTAGGGCTTCGGCATGCGGCACGGCCAGGGCGAATGCTCTCGACAGGTCGAGCACCGCCTGCACGAAACGGTCTCTCCCGTCTGGTTGGGCCAGTACGTGTTCTTGAGCCGCTGGCAACAGCGTGAGGCGCTCGGAGAGAGCATCAGACAGCCACCGTGACCAGTCAAAACCATGCATTATCCCGCAGCATACCTCGTGCTTCTCCTGCATTATCGCAACTGCCTCTTCCTGGTCAATGGCGGTCTTCCCCGTGCCCCCGCTCTCGGTATAGGTAGCAAGCGCCTCTTTCAGCTCCTGCGCCAGTCCAAGATAGTCCACAACCAGTCCGCCGGGCTTGTCGCCGAAGACACGGTTCACCCGTGCAATCGTCTGCATAAGGCCATGGCTGCGCATCGGCTTATCTATGTACATTGTGTGTAAGGACGGGGCGTCGAACCCGGTCAGCCACATGTCGCGTACGATGACTATCCTGAAGGAGTCCTGTGGGTCACGAAACCGGTTGGCAAGCTCCTCGCGGCGCAGCTTATTGCGTATGTGTTGTTGCCAGTCGGGGGGATCGGCAGCGGCTCCGGTCATAACCACTTTCACGGCGCCCTTGTCATCATCTTCATGGTGCCATTCGGGACGCAAGCCCACGATCTCGCGATAGAGTTCCACGCAGATACGACGGCTCATGCACACCACCATAGCCTTGCCCTCCAGTGCCTCACGACGAGCGTCAAAGTGGTTGACCAGGTCTCTTGCTATGAGTTTGAGACGCTTGTCCGCACCGACGATTGCCTCCAGCTGGGCCCATTTCCTTTTTAGTTTCTCCTTGCGCTCGACCTCCTCTCCTTCGGTTACCTCCTCGAAGTCAGGGTCAATCCTCGGTCGCGCGGCTTCGTCGAGTTCCAGTTTGGCCAGCCGGCTCTCGTAGTAGATGGGGACGGTTGCCCTATCCTCGACCGCACGCTGTATGTCGTAGATGCTGATGTAGTCACCAAAGACGGCACGGGTGTTCTTGTCTGTGAGTTCCAGCGGTGTTCCGGTAAACCCTATGAAAGACGCGTTCGGCAGAGCGTCGCGCATGTGCCGCGCAAAGCCATCGATGAAGTCGTACTGGCTGCGGTGAGCTTCGTCGGCGATAACCACAATGTTGCGCCGCTCAGATAGGATCGGATGGCGGTCACCCTTCTCCTCGGGGAAGAACTTGTGGATAGTGGTGAACACCACCCCACCGGATTCCACTCTGAGCTTGTCTCTCAGGTCGGCGCG
>PULQ01000007.1 GCA_003552465.1 Dehalococcoidia bacterium | reverse complement strand
GGATATCGCCGGCCGTAGACGATGGTGAGATTGGGGTCGGCTTCCTGGAGACGCCGGCGGGCTTCTGCTCTTGACATGTTGTTAGAACCAGAGGGGAGCACGGGCTCCCCCCTGTAGTTCTACTCCTGAGAGCTATCCGCCACGCCGCATACGCGGCCCCACGCACTCCTTCATCGCCGTCTGCAGTTCCCGCTTGGAGATACCCGGGCGAATGCCGCACTCGCTGGCGACACTCTTGACCTTCCTCTGCGAGGAGGTCAGCGGGTATGCTCGGGGATAGGCAGCGATGTAGAAGCCCCTGTTGCCACCTACTTGGTAGGCGGCGTCAACGGCTCTGTACGCCTTGGGGCGGCGCCGGGGGTGGAAGATGCCGGAGAGTGATTTGATAACGGCCATCTGTCCCTCCGATGGACTGCCTGAGCTTACTGGCCTTCACTGGCCCTTTGCCCTTGTCGACCACTTTTGATTGTATGGCGAAAAGCGTGGCCTGTCAAGATCATCTACTTGTTCTTCGGGCTCACGTCCAGGGTGACCCACTGTTTGCACCTGGAGTTGGAGCACTTGATCTTGATCGCTCCCCAGGCAATGGCCTGGTAACCCAGGAAGCGGCCGCAGCCGGGGCAGCGCAGCTCCTCGGCGGGGATGTACATCTTCCCCATGTCCAGGGCGAAGTCGCCTTCGGCCGGCGGCTTTTTTGTGGCCCCTGTCATCTCAGCGCTCCGGCCTGGATGAGATTCCTGATCAGGACGCGCTTGCTTCCCACCGGGCTCAGGCCGGCGGTCCTTGCCATCTGCTGGAGCTGGCGAAGGCTGTAGGTCATTTCGGCCTCGCCGACAGTCATGGCAGGGGGCCTCGGTTTCGGGGGCGTCGGCTCAACCGGTGACACAGGCGGAGTGGGAGCCGGGAACACCCTGGTCCATACATGGTCCTGGGCGCTCTGCAGCACGGCCGGATCCGCAAAGATAGGCATGATAACGCCCACCAACTTTCCCTTGTCCCGGACGACCGCTGGGCTGGCCTTATGCCTCATAACGAACTCCGCCCGGGGGTAGCGAAACAGGAAATAGTCGACGTACTTCCTGTCTATGGCTATCTCTGCCCCCTCGTATGGGCGGCCATAAGGTTCGAGAAACTTCCTCATCTCGGCCAGGTAGACCGTTTCGCCTGGAATGCCTGCGCGGCCCTTGATGACGGCAAGAGGAGTAACGACCGGGGCATCGGGCGGCATATCGGGGATGAGGGCATCGAAGTCCCTGGGCTTATCGTCCGGCCCACTCCTCACCCAGTACCGCTTGAGCTTCTTGAGCCCTTCCGGGACCTCGGATACTTGCATCATATAGCCGTCTGACCAGGCCGGCTCTCCCTCCACGGTGCTGATGTGGACTCCGGCATCGACCAGCTTGGTGAATGAGTACCTCCTGGGCGGCTCGTAGGGTATGATCTCCTCTGCGTTGTCGACGCTGGGCATTGCGGGCAGTTCGGGGAAGAAACTACCGGTTTCCATTGTTGCGCTCCTCCTTTCGTTTGCGCCACTCGACGGAGCATTCTTTCATGTACTCTGCAGCAGCGCCAAAGGGCTTGCCCTTGATGGGCTTCGACCGCAGACACTCTCCGATGAAGATCTGATACTCGCTCTTGGCCCGGGGCGGCTTGACGCACATCTGTAGCTCCATCGGATGCGGGCAGTCCTCGATCTTGTCCAGGGCATCGTTCAGGGCGGGATCGTTGAGAGACCGGATGGCCTCTTTGACGTCCGTGCCGAGGCAGGGGGTGCATTTGGCTTTCATAATCGCTATCTGATGCGCCGCTTATCCAGCTTATACTTCTCTGCCATCAGCTTCAGCCTCCGGATATATGTCTCCGCCTTCTTCCAGTCTTCATAAGGCTCTCCGGTTTCCTCCTCAATGCCTTTGGCAAACCTGTCCGCGATGATATCAAGCAGGTCTCCTGTATCCAGCCTGTTCACATTATCTTCCATTACAGTAGCCTCCTTATGATCTCACGCTTGCTTCCGGCGGTGGAGATCCCTCTGTCTCTGGCCATCTGTTTCACCTTCTCCAGGGAGTAGGTCGTCTCCATCTGCTCGAGAGTTAGCCTTGGCGCAGGTTCAGGCTCCGGTCTTGGCGGTGCCGGCTCAATCGGTGGCTCTCGAGGGATTGGCGCCGGAACGGGCTCCACTTCCTCCAGCTGCTCGACCATGTGCTCGGACACCTTCTGTATCGCCTCGAGGTTCTTGCGCAGGGTCTCCTCATCCCTGGCCCATAATGCCACGTATGGGAACGACCTGACCCCGGTATCAAAGCCGTGGTGGGCGCCCACCACAAAGGCGGCGCTTTCCGCAATGGTTTCGGCATCGGCCCGGGGCATGCCGAACGGCCCGAGTGAGTAGTAATGTGCCGCTTCATGCAGCAGCGTCTTCAACTGCTGCGCACCCGGCTCATCGGGCTTGACCCATATCCGGTCCGGGTGCTGGAACATTCCCTTGATCTCCGGCGACAGGTGAGGGCGTGGCTCAAAGGTAACCTGGACTCCCCGCTGCGCCATTAGCGCCAGGACGCTGTCGTACAGCTCCCCGTGCATCTTCCCAGTGAGGGTGGGCACTACGAACTCCGGGAGCGGCTTCCCCTCGGTCTGCTTGATGTCGAACACCGCTACATCGACGAATCGGGTTACCTGTACGACCTCTTTGTGGGGGACCGCCCCCTGGTCAAGCAGCCACTGCTTGGCCGTGCCGTAGGTGGGGAACTCCTTGTCGACGCGGCCTGTGTCTACGTCGACAACCGTCCACTTCTTGCCGTCTCGCCTGAGATACCATCGCCGGCGCTGCGGCTCACTGACCCACGTTGTCTCGGTGGTGGGCCCGGCCGGCGCCAGTATGCGGATCCCCGTCTCGCCCTTCCTGACATACCGCCCCAGCTCCTTCCAGCCCTGGAAGCCCCGCACCAGGGTAGCATCTGGTCTTTGCATCCAGATGAGCAGCTGGTTGTGCCAGGAATACTCGTGGAAGCGGGACATGGCCAGCAGGTAGTTGCGGAACTCCTCGCTCTGCTGTATCTTGAGAACACCGTCTCTGACCTTGCCCTTCAGCTCCTCGACCCGCCGGCGTCTCTCTTCCGGGGAGACCTTGACCCGCTCGGCCATGGGGGAGTACTCCACCATGAGGGCATACTCCGGCAAGGGGCGCTGGTATCGGCCGAAAAGCCTCTCGTCTTCCCGGGTTACCGGGGCGCCTTCTATCTCGTACATGACTACCTCCTAGTAAGCCTCTCTCGGCAGGGGCCGTTGCCGGCCGGCGAAGAGCGTGTCTCTTTCCACGGAAGGGGCAGCTCCGAAATCAGGGCTTGTCTCATCGTAGATTATCTTGCCCTGCATGTCATACCCTTTGACGGTCCCTTCAACGATCTCCCAATAGCCATAGCGGGGGTCGTCCTCCTCGGGTATCCATTCCTCCACCTGGCTGTAGATGTCTATCTGGAAGGCATCGGGGCGTTGCTGCTCAAGCTGCCGGGCGGCTCTCAGGGCCTGGTCTAAGTCCTTGAAGGTTCCCTCTTCCGGACCGGAGTGATAATACGGCTGTGAGATCTCGGGGTCGTCCTTGGGAGACCAGAACTGGATGTAGAAGGCGGTGCGCCTCTCCCCTGGTTTTCTCCTGGCCAGCATGGGCGTTCGCGGCCTGGCATAATACTTCGCCAGCTTCTCCCGGAAGGCTATGGGCAGTTGTGCGAAGGGCTTTGCCCAGTACGGCTCGACCGGCAGACCTATGGAGTCCAGGATCCTCCTGCGCTCCACGGCATCCTCTCTGGTCCAGCTTATACTGGCATGCCGTTTTGATGGCGGACCGGGCTGGCGCCCGCCTTCCGTCCAGGGCGAGTATCGGGGGTTCCGCTGGATGTGGTCGAGGATGATCCTCAGCAGGGAGAAGCGTATCTCATCACCGCGGGCGGTGTAGATTACCATACCCGGGTCCAGTCCCTCGATGTACTCTTTGCCCTCCTCGACGTTCTGGAAGCCTGCCAGTATATCGGCGTAGACAGCCTTCTGGGCGTCGTCCATGGTGCCCTTCCCGTACAGCTCCCATTTGGGGTTGTTGTACTTGGCCCTGACCAGGCGATCGAGCGTTCTGAGGTCTGCTCCTCTGCTCATTCCAACTCCAGCATGTCCTGTACGGTGTGCTTGGCCATGATCTGTCGTTTGGCCTCGTTGAAGTCCGCGTCACTCCATGCCGGCATGGCTCTTAGCATCCCGAAATGCCCGCGGAAGAAGTGGCCGACCGGGTTGGGAAAGGCCAGCTTGCGTATCGGCTCCGGGCCATCGTCCAGGAAGAAGAGGAAGATGTGAGACTGGTGACCGAGCAGGTCAAATGCTTCCTGCGCCAATTCCGCCCCTGCTCCGTAGAAGTTGAACCAGACCTCGTACACCGTCTGCAGGGGGATAACATCGGCGAGGACCACCACGGGCATCACCCGCCGGCCCTTGATCTCCATCCCGATGCTGACATGTTTCCAGAAGACATCTACCGGCTCCGGCAGCCTCTCCACTTCCCGCCTGGGTTCTCGGGCCAGAAAGACCACGAAGCGGTGGCCATTGAGGAGGACCAGGTCCCACAATGCGGTTCCGTAGGGCTGTTTGCGCAGGAAATCCCACGAGTAGAGAGGCTCAAACTTGGCCATAGTCGTGGGCATGGAAGCGGGTGAGCGATAAGTCTCCGCATGTCGAACAAAGAGCCGGGTGGCGATATCCCTCTTGGTCCCTGACGGTGAAACGCCGGCCTGGCGGGCCTTCTCCCGGAGCTCCTTGAGGCTGTGCTTGCGCTCCATCTCGTCGAGCTTCTTCTGCAGCTGGACGGGCGTTCTCCTACCAGGCGACGTCTTGTAGCTCATCGTCATAATCTCCTCTATGAAGGTTCCTGAAGATGCGGGCAGCCACCTGTTCCATGGCAACAGCGTGTCCCGGGGTCAGGTCTCCGGCGGCCGCTATTCTCTCCGCCTCTTCCGTCATGTGGGCGGTGGCCTTGTAAGCCACATGATGCCCGAGCTCATGGACCATAACGGCCAGGGTCTTGCTGGCATTTTCCAGCATCTCGGCGTGGATCTTAATCATACCGGTGCCGAACTCATACAGGCCGGCCGTTCGCGCCACCATATCCGACGCCGGCGGTATTATCCCAGCGTTCACCTGTCCCACCTGCGAGAAGTCGGCGGCGATCGCCCTGGCCAGCTTCAAGTTGTTGAGCTGGCGCTCGGTGAGCTCACGGTCGGGGATCCGCTCGGCTTCATCGAGGCGTTCGGCCATCTCCCGGACTATGTCTTTGTCGGTCTTGATCACCAGCTCCAGGCCGGTCCGGACGCCCGGGTGGACCGAGACCGATGTATGGCCGAGGTGGGTCACCATGCTATCCAGCCGCGTCTCCGTGCGCAGGACGGCATGCGTGCCCATGATGTCTTCCCACGCCTTTTGCCAGTGTGCTTGATTTTGAAACATCAGCTCGGTATAGAGCTTGCCCGTGCTGGGTTCCCTTCCCATACTCCAGCGATCCATGACCAAGTGCACGCTCTCCGTGTACGGCCTGGCCAAGTCTCCCCGCACCATCGGCGGGTCTGTGAGCATGGGCAGGAGCCTCTTGAGCAGGGGCACACTGCTGATGCCGGCCCAGAGCCGCCCCATGTCCAAATACATCTCGTACTCCTCTTTGGGGGCGTGCCGGTCTGGGGCCAGGGCAAAGCCCCACAGGTTATAGGAGAAGGGGCTGACGATCTCCTGCAGGAAGATGTCCCGGGAATAGATAACGCTCGCCGGGAGCCCTCCGACAGCTGTGTAGTCGGCGCGAATGAGCTGGTTGTAGCGCTTCACGGGCTGGGTGACAGGGCTGGGGACCTGGGCCAGAATGGCGCCGCGCGGCAGATTGACGGCGAAGTTTTCGGAGAAGGCTGAACCGTCATAACCGACGATGTGAAACCTGGTTCCGCGGGCGGTCCCGTTCGGCTTCCACATGGCGGCCAGGGTCTGGACCTGCCCGTTGACCTTCTGTTCCAGGAAGATCATCCAGAGCTCGCGGCGCACTGTATTGACATGGACTCCGTATCCCAGGCGCAGGAGAGCCAGGGCGGCGATCTTCATGCCTTCGCCGAACCTGCCCCGGGCGTACTCGGGCTTGAGCTTGGGCGGGCCCAGCAGGAAGTCGGCCACGGCGACGCCGGCGCCCTTGTCGGCGATCCACAGCCCCTGCTCGTCGTATCCGTACTGGTATCCCTCGGCCTCGTCGAGGCTGTTCTGGACGATATCCCTGATCGCTTCCCACTCCCCCCAATCCTGCCGCCAGGTAGCGGTCGGGCCGATAACGATCAGCCGCCAGCCGCGAGGTTTCCATTCCGTGTCGTACTCGTGCTGGGTGAGGGAATGGGGGAAGGTCTTGCCGACCGGCGGCCGGCGTTCATGGACGGGGTCGTACCATCCGCTCATCTTCGTGCCCCCTTCACCTTTGCGATTCTCTCCCGGAAGGCCCGTGAGAGGTTGGCCTTGTAGTCAACGCTCGCCCAGGATGCTGCTATGCGCTTATAGTCGTCAGGGTGATACTTGGGGACCGGGATCCTCTCCTCCGGAGGGTATTTCTTTCTCATCGACGACCTCCTTTACGATGTCGGGGGTCATGATCGCCTTGCGGAACTCCCGGGCCTTGATGGCCAGGCTGGGGTACTGGTCATCAAACTGGCCGGACGCGGATGCGCTCTCCGTGGTGAGGGGGGATATCTCCTCGACCCAGGCCGCCAGGTCGCTGAAGATGGGCTCGGGGGTCATGCCGGCCGTCTCCTGTGCCAGGCCCTCTATCTTGATGGGGTGTTTCTCACAGCAATCGCAGGCCCGTCCGTTGATCTTGCAGCCCTGCTGCAGGTGGCCCTCGAGCAGTATCAGCTCCTTGGCGATCTCCCGCCTCTGGTAGCGGATAGTATCGTCGGTGGTGATGTGCTCCACCAGGGGCGGCTCCGGTTCCGGCGCTTCCGTCAGGTCCGGCTCGGAATCGAGCGGCGGGGGCGAGTCCGGCAGCTCCGGCAGGGTATAGACCGACGGCTCTCGCGGGGTATAGGTCTTCATGATCCCGCTGATGACCCTGGCGCCTTCCAGGATGATTGTGGCCAGTGTCTGCTTGTCCATAGATTTCAGTGTAATGTGCGGTCTGGCATAAGTCAATACCTTGACAGCGGCGCAGCCAGCAGTTAAAGTGGAGTTAGAACTAGGTAAGTGGTGGGGTTAGAACTAGGTGAGTGGTGGTGGCGGTGGCGGCCCCGGGCTGCCCCCGGGGCAGCGGGGGACGGGAACTGTCTGCTATGGTGGTGAAGAAGCGAAAGGCCAAGAAGCTGACCTGGACGCCGGCGCAAAGAGAGGTGGCCGCCCTTTACGGGGAAGGCAAGGGATTCCAGGAGATCGTTGCCGCCGGGTACTCCAAGGACATGACTTCCAGGGTCGGGGCTGCTCTCAACCGGGGGGACACTCCCCCGGAGGCGCAGCCGGAGATGGAGCAGCAGTCCGTCACCCTGCGCTCCGGGGGCGGCCAGTACAGGCCCCCACCGCGCACGGCAGAACCTTCCCCCCGGACCACGGTGCGGGGGAGACAGGTAGATCCGGTCTCTATAGGGTCCGTGCTGGTGGTCCCCCAGGACTGTTACATCAGCCAGCACGGCTGGTTCTTGATTCATGACACCTACAAGCTCACGCAGCAGCAATTCAGCTACGGCGGCACGATGGGGGAGTTCCTGGTGGAGATCTGCCAGTTGTTCCGGGACCTGCTCTCTTACCCCATGCTGCCCTATGTCCACGAAGAACCGATAAAGGAGGTACTCGCCGATGACGGAGGAGCAGAAGGTAATGGGGCCGGAATTCCGGAAGAGGGTGGCGGAGGCGATCTCGAAGGGGAGTACGGGCCAGACGAGCCCTTCGCCTGAAGATGAGGCTACTAGATACGAGAAGATGACCCGGTCTGCCGAGGCCCAGCACAGGTATGCCACCACCATAGACGGCCTTCTCAACCCTGCCAGTGTGCAGGAAATGAGGGAGAAGCGGGAGCGCGGGCTCGAGGAGGAGAGAAAGGCGGCCGAAGCGCGGGCCCAGGCACTGCAGGAGCAGGAGTACCAGCGTCTCCAGCAGGAGAGGGAAGATGCCGCACGGCATGCGGCCGAGGAAGAGCAGAAGCGGGAGCAGGCAGAGGCGGCCCTGCGCGATCACCAGAACCAGATGCTGATGAAGAAGCTGGAGGAGCTCCAGGGATCGCAGAAGCCGATGCAGGACCAGCTCAACGAGTACATCTCCTTCGCCGAGACGCTGGCCACCAGGATGGGCTTTGAAAGGCCCGCCGGGGCAGCGCCGACCCAGGACCCTACGGTCACCCTGGAGCTGGAGAAGATGAAGCTGCAGGCATCCCGCGAAGAACGGAAGTTCCAGTGGGAGATGGAGCAGGACAGGCGCAAATGGGACCTGCAGCTGCAGAGGCTGACCATGGAGCGCGAGTCCAAGAAGGCCGAGCTTGAGCAGGCGAAACAGAAGGATGAGCTCTTTGCCACCCTGCCCCAGAGGATCGGCCAGGCCATCGTCGCGGGGTGGATGGACCGTGGCAGCGGGAACGCTCCCGGCGGCGGACCGGTCGGCCAGCCCGCGCCACAGCAGCCGCAGAGGGCTTACCAGATTCAGGTCTCGGAGGGAGAGTACGGGGAGATCGACTGCCCGCACTGTCAGACCAAGGTCGGCGTCGGGCCGACCTCTTCCCGCGCCAGCTGTGTAGGCTGTAACGCCCAGTTCGGCGTCGCCAGAACCCCGTCCGCGCCGGCACAGGACGACGCCGGGGCGCCGCCCGACGACTACCAGATACCGGAATACTACGAGGAGGACGTCTAAATGGAGCCGATCACGATCAGCAAAGAATACTTTATCGAGTGGACGAAGGAGAACAACTGGCTCCTGGTGCGGGAGGGCTCGGACAAGGGATTCCCTCTCCAGCAGTTCTTGACGCCGTCCGGGCAGATGGTGATAGTCACCTACAGCAACGACGACAACCTCAGAACCGTGGGGATAGCCATGCCGCCGCCTGTGCAACAGGCCCCCTTCCAGAACCCCATGGGCGGCATGCCCTTCATGCCCCGGCCGCCGGGCTTTCAGGGGTGAGGCCATGTCGGATCCTCTGGACAAGATCAAGCAGCACGTCGGGTCCTTTGCCAGCGGCATGATGCGTCAGCTGGCGCCGGAGATCGCCGGCAGCGTTGTCAACGAGCTTTTCAAGCAATGGCAGGTCGACGTGACCCGGATCGTCGCGGACGTGCAGAACGACCGCTCCCTGTGGGAGGACCTCTCCCCGGAACAACGGCAGCAGGTCGTAGAGATGGCCGGCAAGGTCGGCAACCTCGACATCATCACCACTCAGACCGTGGTCCACGGCATCAAGGACGACTTCCCCGCGGTTGCCTCGCTCTTCGTCTCCTGGCCGGAGGCCCATGAATGGCTGGAACGGCAGATCGCAGACCTCAAGCGCCAGGCCACCGAGGGCCACGAACCAAACCCTTGACAAGGCATACCTCCCGTGTCACAATGAAAATCGGATAGGGGCGCAAGCCTCTATTTGTCGTTTACAGGTAAGGAGGGAATCATGCCGAACGTGACGACGCGCAACAGTCCCTGTGCCATCTGCGGGTATCCCATCAAGGCAGCCAGGGGCAACGGCCAGCAGGTCAGATGCCCCTACTGCAGCACCATCAACGAAGCGGTGATCACCCAGGTCTCCATTCCGACGCCGGTCTTCGTGGGGTTCATAGCCTTCGCGGCCGGAGTGTTCTTCGGGCCGGCGATACTGGCCGCCACGGACACCGGGGCCGACTACCTGGCCCGGCAGGTCAGGGGACGCCTCGGGTAACAGAACAGGCACGTCATGGCCAAGATACAGCCGATCAGAGGAACCATAGCGCCGACGCTGGCCCAGCAGATATTCACCATCGGCAGCGCCGCCGCCGGCGCAGTAGGAGGGATGCTCCTGGCCAAGGAGTTTGCCGGCAAACCGGAAGTGCGCACCAGCCACGTCGTGGGCGCCACCCTCATCAGCGGCATCATCACCTTCGGCGCCGCCATGTACCTGGGCAAGATGGCAGGGAAGGAGCAGTATTACTAGATGCACGGCCATCAAGGCGGCTCGGTTTCGATCTCCTCCGCCGCCGTTCCCGTCGACGACCAGCCCATAGCCGCCACCTGGTTCGACGAAGGGCGCTGGCTCACCGACTTCATCACCCCTGATGCCCTGGAGGTGCAGAACCTGCACCGGCATATCACCGGGGGCATCAGCCACACCAAAGACCGCATCACCGCGCTCTGGCAGTGGGTGGCCTCCAATATCCGCTACGTCAAGTTCGTCCGGGGCAAGACATGGATCGCCGGCAAGGTGTCCGTCCAGAACGACCTCTGGCTGGACCCGACCACCACCATTCAGGTGGGCAGCGGGAACTGCGCCGTCAAGAGCTTTCTCTTAGCCTCGCTGCTGAGAAACGAGCTGCCGCCCGACCAGGTGTACTGCGTCCTCGGCAATCTCTACAACGGCCGGCCGGGCGGCCATGCCTGGATAAAGCTCAGCCTGGAGGACGGCGAATACTACATGGAGTCGACCATGCCCACCGCTCCGGCCATGATTCCGTCCGGCACCGCCAGGAGATACGAGGCGGTGCACTACTTCAACGACGAGCAGGTCCTGGCCATCGAGGGGCGCACCCAGATGGTCCCCTTCACGGCCTGCTACTCGGACTGGCTGGCCAACTATCTGCACTGGGCGTACATAGAGGGGGGACGGCGGTGATCAAGCAGGCTCTGCTAACCATGGCTGGTATTCAAATCCTGGTGAGCTTTGGTGAAATCGCACAAAGGCAACGGGGCTTTCGACAGGCAAGAGATTACGCCGACAGTCTCGGAAAGCCGTTGCTTGTAGTAGGAACACCCAAAGGAGGCTGGCTCTTTCACCCGTGCGGAGATGTAACCATAGACATTGCCCCCTGCATGCAGAGGTATTGCAACACCCAGATAGCCGATATTCGCGCAATTCCTTACGATGACCAATACTTCGGAGCGGCTTTCGTTTCTCATGTACTCGAGCATTTGCCAACACTTGCCGACGCTCACATTGCCCTGGCTGAGCTGCACAGGGTAGCAGAAAAAGTGTTCGTTGTTTGCCCCCACAAGATTTCTCTTACGGCATGGCTTCATCCCGATCATCACCTGTGGGTCACTCCCGATGGGGATGGATTTATCATAGAACAACGGAACAAGCCCGTGACAAGAGCGTCTTGCCTGGCAACAATAACCGCAAACCCTTGACAGAACACAGGGCATGCTGTAACGTAAGATTGTTAACTGAACCTCCTGAGGCACGAGCGAGCGAAATCGCCTTCGGTCGACAGGGGTAAAACAAAGACTACTTGGACAGGGGCCGTGACCTCGGTTGCATAGCTGGGGCGGCCCCTGTCCCTGTGCTTTCCGGGGAAGCGGCCCTCAATCTAAGGAGGGAACATGAGAATGAACTTGGTTGAGGACCTCGGATCTCCGGCCGTCGTTACGCTGGTCGACCAGATCACCCTCGAGGCCGCTCCCGAATACAACGAGTGGGCAGCCTACGGGCTGACCGCCATCGGGTATATCGGGGGCTGGCTCGGCTTCGGCGGCGGGTTCGTCAAGAACCTCGGCGTGGCCTCTCTCCCCCTGACCGTGCGGCATATCCGTGAGCGGATGGCCGGCGGCACCTCCCGAAGAGCCATGTCTCCGGCGCGGCCCATGACCTACCGGGTGCCGGCAGCGTCACGAGCCCGGGGCATCCACCAGACCACGGTGCCGGAGTTCGAGGACATCCGGGTCAGCTGATCGGATCAGCACCACGAGCAAATAAGGGGTAACTACCCCAAGGAGGTATATCCCGATGTCATACATAATCCAGGCTGACAGAATAGCCCTGGCGAACCAGGAACGGTACCGTGCCGGCGCTGAGAGGATGGCGCGAATCCGCCTTGCCAACAAGCTCGCCGTCCCCCAGGCCCAGGCCCTGGACACCCGGAATCCGGCCGTCATCGTCCGCGACGCGGACTATGTCGCCGATTTCGTGCCCGTGGCCACGTCGGCCGGGCTGACCGGGTGGCTGTCCATACCCCTGGCCGTCGCAGGTAACTTCTACTCCATATTCGCCGACAACGTGCCGGCGGCACTCACTCCGCAAGTCCCCAACAACCAGGCGTGGGTGTTCTACGGCGTAGAAGTCCTGCTGGCCACCGCAGCGGCTGAAGACGTGAGCTTCATCCACTTCGGAGTCGGGCATGCCAACAACCGCCGGGCCCAGTTCGACATCGAGGGCGTGTATGGCGGCATGACCGCAGCCGGATACTTCTCGCAGCCGGTCTATTACGACCCGCAGGAGATCTGCAACGTGCAGATCAGGGCCCGCAACGCCACCGGCGCCGGTGCCCGTGTCCGGCTACTGACGTTCGTCGCCGAACCCATACAGCAGACCGTCATCTAATGACGGCTGTAAGTGAATAGGAACCGGGAGAGGGGAATCCAAGACCCCTCTCCCACGAACTCATGAATGGATGGTAAGGAGGTAAAGCATGGGTTTTTCGTCATACCTAAAGCAAATCTACCTCGACAGGGACCAGGTGGTCTCTCGACCGGGGGAGCTCTATGCCATCGGTACGCACCCTGTCTTTGAGATAGTCGGGGGACTTGTTGCCCTTACCCTGCTCATAGGCAGACACACCGAAGACCAGGTGGGTGCCGCTGAGATCGGCTTTGAGATTGATGGGGTGGCCCTCGACGGTACATCCCTGACTATAGCCGCTCATGACGCTGGTGATGTCTTCGTCTCATTGCTGGATGGGTCGACTGCCATAGTCGCCAATGATGAGATAGTGGACTTCTTCACGCCTGTAGTAATCCCAGTGGCAGGGCCTGGAACCATCGACTTTGTAGTCGGCGCTGCGCAAGTCGAAGGCGTTGAGTTCTACGTGGCCTACAAGGCATTGCACCCGGCAGCCGCCATCGTCCTGGCATAACCCTGATACCCATACCGAGGGGGCCTTCGGGCCCCCCTCGGTCAACAACTGAATAGCGGAGAGGTAGTCTCTCCGAGAACGACCGAAAGGAGGACTACATGAACATAGTCGACAACCTCTACTCGAGCGGGCCCATGGCGCCCGTCTGCCAGATCAAGGAACACCTCGCCATCTGGACCGAGCAGCGCTGGGTGGGCTTCCAGGCCGAGAACATCGAGCCCGTCCCCCGGTCCTCGGTCAACATCGTCGACCTGGTGGAGATCACCGCCATGGGGACCCTGGCCCCCAACCAGCAGACCGCCGGGCGCGTCCTGGAGATCCTGAAGGTCAACGCCAACGAGCTCGTGCATTACCGCTGGTTCGTCCTCGACGACGTCGAGGGGCAGCTCTGGCAGCTGGCGCACATGGCCAGGTTCGCCCCGCGCGGCGGACAGGCCGGCGTCAACCTCTTCACCCCGGCCCATGACCCCTGGCTGGCCACCACCACCTTCTGGGTCCTGGGAGGCCCGGGAGACAAGGACGCCCGGATCGGCTGCACCAACATCAGCGGCGCCACCCTGCCGCAGGCCAGGCTCGGCTTCTGGGGCTTCCGCTACATCCTCACCAAAGAGGAGAGGGTGCACCCGAACGCCAGGTACCTGCCGGCGCAAGGATTCTAAAGGAGGAACGGAGATATGATAACTCCCACGTTACGCGCGTCAATCAGAAAGCCCAACAGCGAGGGGCTGGTCACCGCCACCGGCGGCAACGACCTCATGCACACCCTGGGCCGAAACCGCTCCGGAGTCCACAGGACCGCCATCATCCGCAAGATCATGGCCTACAACAACACCGGCGCCAACGTCACGATCCAGCTGGGGACCCGGGACGGCACCGCCCCGGCCCCTCTCTTTGTGGCCTACCTGCCGGTGCTGCTTGTCCTCAACGGCATGGAGAACATCTGGGGCGAGGAGCACATCCCCGCCGTGGAGTTCTCGGTGGTCGACCTGACCGCGGCCGACTACAGGGAGGGTAACGTCTACCTGCTGGCGTCGGACGCCGGCATCGAGGTCTCGCTGGAGATCGAGGAGTTTGGCAGCTAAGGATAGTTATGGCTAACGAAAGAGATCATTACTCTCGTGTTGCGAGTACGACCGCGGCCGTGGCCGGCATAGCAGCCTGGCTGGAGGCCAGGAAGATGGCCGAGGCGCATCCGCCCGGGGAGCTGGTAATCCCCGAGGAGCTGATGACCGCCATCGCTGCCATCGCCGCCACCTCGGAGCATATCCTCCAGGAGCTGCAGCAGCTTATCCTCGACCCGCATCTCACCGTCAAGGGCTGGCCGCCCAACGTCAAGGGGATCCGCACCACCGCCGTCACCTGCATTGAGCCCGACAAAGCCTATCAGCCGGACACCTTGCTGGTGCCGGACGGCTTCACCCTCATCATCAAGGCCCACCCCTTCAACGCGGTGCAGTCCCTGGTGAGGGTGGCCACCAACCAGTTCGAGTGCCTGAGCCCGGAGATGTCTTATCCCCTGCTGCCCAACGAGGCGGTGACCTACCAGGTCAAGGATGCGGCCGAGTTCTGGGTCAGCTCCACCATAGCGGGATCGATAGTGATCTTCAGTACCGGACAGGAGGTGTAACATGGCTATACCGAGTACCGTGCCTCTGATACGGTACGACCTGGCCCTGTTCGGCCGAGTGACCCGGGTGATCGATGCCAACACCTTCCGGGCCGCCGGCCTGGTCGGGCAGGGCGACGGCACGTTTCAGGACTATAACATCTACGTCTTGCGGAAGGCCGACGGGACTACCGACCCTCCTCACCGCGAGCAAGAGCCCTGCGTGGCCTATAACAGCGCCGCCGGGGAGTTCATACACATGGCCTTCACCGACTCACTGGCCGTGGGGGACAGTTTTCTGCTACTGCACCCCGCGCTGGCGGCGGCGGCGGCGATCGACATCAACCACTTCCCGGGCGCCACCGTCCACAACTGGGAGGCGGCGGAGCAGACCGTCACCACCATCGGGGGGCTGGGAGTGATCAACAAGGTTCACTCGCTTCTGCTTGATATCAACGCCCTGGCCGGCAATATCACCGTGAGGCTGCTGCACGAGATAAACGGAGAGCAGCGGCGGGTCTACGAGCAGATATTCACGGTGGCTGTCGACGGGCCGGGGCTGTGGATAGTAAACGGAACACTGGCCATACACGGATTGCTGGTGGTCACTCTGCAAAGCGACGACGCCGGCGACAACGGCGAGTCCGTGGGCTGGCAGTACATACTGGAGAGTACATAGTGGGATTGAAGTATCGCGGCGGCCCCCTCCTGGAGAAGATAGGTATCGAAGCCCTCTCCGAGCTGGAGATCGATGCCGACAAGGACTGGCAGGGCAAGGGGATCACTTCCCTGGCCCAGGTTGCTCCGGGCATGGTCTACGGAGATCTGTTCGTCCATAACGGCACGACCCTGGTCCCCCTTCCGCCGGGAACCATAGGTCAGGCCCTGATGTCCCGCGGGCCGGGCATGTTGCCCTTATGGCTGGACGGTTTTCTTCCGGTGGCCTTTCCGTTGCCGGCCACGGCCGTCACAGATGTCTCCGCCACCATTGCGGCGCGGGTGGGGCATGACGCAGGCGAGCTCTGCGACGGGCGGCTGCGGTGGCGGGAGGTGGGGGCGCCGGGGTGGACGGAGGAAGCCTGGCAGAACAACCTCTCCACCGGGGACACCTTCGACAATAACCTGGCGGGGCTCGCGTCGGACACCGAGCACGAGTTCCAGTGCCAGATGAGGCACGATTACGGCACCGGGGAGTGGAGCCACTCGGAATACTTTACGACACTGCCATGAGGATGATGAAGATATGAGTTTGCTCGTCAAGGCCGTGGATAGGCTGTCCCAGATCGACATCGACGTCGACAAAGACTGGGAGGGCTACGGCATCACCAATATCGCCGAGGTAGCGGCCCACATGACCCTGGGGAGCCTCGCTGTCCGCGGCAACGGCGGCATACTGCGCAGGATCCTGCCGGGGGTCGCCGGGTATGTGCTGACCTCGGCGGGGGTCGCGCATATCCCCACCTGGGCGCCGGCCGCTACCCCCGGGGTTCTCTACTTCCCCGTCTGGTTCGATATAAGTACGCCCACGGCAGCCATAGTGGCGCCCGATCATACCAGGGACCTCGATGCCCCTGTCGGCTCTGTTCTTGACCCGACCACCGTCGCCACGGAGACGCCTGTGCTGGACCTCTCTGTAGTCGCCGGCCTGTTCACCCCCGATCACTCGGAGGCCGAAGACGCTCCGGTGGAGTCGTGCTACCACGACGAGGTGCGCACGACCGTAATCCTGGGGCATGAGGGAGTGGGGGGCAGCGGCGCCAGCATCGCCGACATGATCCGCGG
>PULQ01000130.1 GCA_003552465.1 Dehalococcoidia bacterium | reverse complement strand
TGGCCCAGGAAGAATACGAGAAGATGTACTCCACCCTGGGAGGCAAGCCCACCCACTATACATTGGCAACACACTGGGCCCGGTTGATCGAGCTTCTCTATGCCGCGGAGCGGTTCCTGGAGCTATGTCAGGATCCCGAGATAACGAGCACCGATATTCGAAACATACCGACGGCGACACCGGACGAGGGGGTGGGCATTGTCGAAGCGCCGAGGGGGACTTTAACCCATCACTACATCACCGATGAGCGGGGAGTGATCAAGAAGTGCAACCTGATCGTGGGCGCCACCAACAACTACGCCCCCATGTTCATGTCGATCAAGAAAGCCGCCGAGGACTTCATCAAGCCGGGAGTGGAGATCACCGAGGGATTGCTCAACCGTATCGAGATGGCCTGGCGCCCATACGACCCCTGCATGTCCTGCGCCACACATTCATTGCCCGGGCAGATGCCCATGGAAGTGACCGTCTATGACGCCAGGGGCAACGAGGTCAAGAGGCTGAGCCGGGGCGTGTGAGTGTGAGACCTCACATGTCGATATGAAGATCCTGGTTCTGGGGATGGGCAATCCCATCCTCTCGGATGATGCGGTGGGGATCAGGGTGGCCCAAGAGGTGGAGAGGAAGCTCGATGATCCCAGGGTCACTGTAGCTGAATCGAGCCTGGCCGGGTTGGGGCTGCTGGACTGTGTAGTGGGTTACGACCGGGTCATCATCATCGATGCGATTCAGACTGAAGCAGAGAATGCGGGCCAGATCTACCGCATGAGCCCCGAAGACTTCTCCTGTGCCAAACGTCTATCTTCACCCCACCAGATAAACCTGATCACCGCCCTAGAGCTGGGCAGGCGGCTCAATCTGGCAGTTCCGCAGAAGATCACCATATTCGCCGTTGAGGTGGAGGACATCGCTACCTTCAGCGAAGAATGCACGCCCCTGGTTGAACAGGCGATTCCCGCAGCCGTCGAGATGGTTCTACAGGAACTGAGGCGATGTGCCGAGAACCCGGACTAGTTCCGCTCCTCTGCTGTGTACTGCATATCAACAGGAAGCATGCTCTGGCGTGTTGCCATTCGATTGCCGGAGGTTGGCGCTGTGAAAGAGATGAACCTGTGAGGCCCATATGGCGGTTCTGAGAGGGAGATGACGAAGTTGGGGTTTGTGCCTTCCGGTACGGCTTCTCAGAGGCGCGGTGGCTATCCGCTATGAGCCGGCAGGCCGGAAATCGCTCTTGCCTCCGCTCTTGCTAACCAGGCAGATGTCGCCGATGGTCATAGCCTGGTCGACTGCCTTGCACATGTCGTAGACGGTCAGCGCGGCAACAGCCACAGCGGTCAGTGCCTCCATCTCGAACCCGGTCTTTCCTATCCCTTTGGCCGTGGCTGTGATCTCAACACCGACGAAGTCCGTGTCACTCCCCGGGAAATCCAGATCAACCGCTACGCTCGTGAGATGCAGGGGATGGCAGAGGGGTATCAGGCCGGGAGTCCGCTTGGCAGCCATGATGCCGGCGGTCCTGGCCACGGCGAGCACGTCTCCTTTTTCCAGTTGGCCTTTGCGGATGAGTTCCAATGTGGCCGGTTTCATGGTGACCGTGCCCTTCGCTACTGCCCGGCGTTCGGTATCTTTCTTCTCAGTAACGTCTATCATACGGATCTGCGCTTGTTCCATGTCTAACCTCCGATCTGAGACATCTTACGATTCGTGACTCCCCCCGCCCCTGTTATCTTAGGATAGGTGGCATTGTCCTCCTTCAGGTGATGATGCTCAGGCTTAGAAGCCACCGCCTCCAGAACCAGGCGTTTCAACTCCGGTAGTTGGGCATTATTGCGCAGCGGTGTCCTCAGGTCAATCTCATCTTCGGACATAAGGCACGGGCGCAGCCTGCCATCGGCGCTGAGCCGCAGACGGTTACACCTTGAGCAAAACGATGGTTCGCTAAGGGGAGTGATGAAGCCTATGGTGCCTGTGGCCCCGGGCAACCGGTAGTAGGCGGCGGGTCCGTTGCCGCGGGGAGGTACCCGTGGTTCGAGTTCGCCCAGAAGGCCGATGCGCTTCTGGAGTTCAGCGGTGGGAACGAAGTCCACCTCGCCATTGAAAGGCATACGCTCTATGAACCGGACGTGCCATTCCCGGTCAATCGTCATCCTGGCGAAGTCCAGGACTTCGTCATCGTTGACGCCGCGCATGACCACCATGTTTATCTTCACAGGATGAAGTCCGGCCTCTCTTGCCGCTTCTATGCCGTCGAGAACCGCGCTCAATCCGCCATGAAGTGTTATGTCACGGAATCTGGCTGCTTTGAGCGTGTCCAGGCTGATATTCACCCTGGTCAACCCCGCGTTTTTAAGTTCGCGGGCGTGTTTCCTGAGAAGTGTGCCATTGGTGGTGAGCGATACCTCCTCTATGCCCGGAACTCGGCAGAGCATCGCGACGAGCTCGGGCAGCCGGGCTCTGACCAGGGGCTCGCCTCCGGTGAGGCGTATCTTGCTGATACCGGCATCAGCTGTCGCCTGCACAATGCTGAGGATCTCCTCGTAGGAGAGAATCTGGCTGTGGGGCATCAGGGCGACGCCCGAGGGCGGCATGCAGTAGATACAGCGCAGGTTGCAGCGGTCGGTAACCGACACGCGCAGATAGTTAATGCTGCGTCCGCAGGAATCAGGTGCTCCGGTCATCGGTTGGTGCTCCTCTCTATGATATGGACGGCCGTGGCCTTGAAGTCAGCGACGACCGAAATGCCTTCCTCCAGCCCCAGTTCTTCCGCCGACAGTCTGGTGATTAGAGCTACGAGAGGGAAACCGCAGTCTACTTCCACCCGGCTGAGGGGACCCGACGATGCTACCATGGTGACCCTGCCCTGAAACGAGTTCCTGGCCGAGCTTCGATGGGTGACCGGGGCCAGCGTGATGTCCTCGGGCCTGATGCAGGCATGAACTTCCTTACCCGTCGGGTGGTTTGACACTGCTTCCATCGTGACCCCATAGGGTCCCCCGGCTATGCCTGCAGTGACTATGCCGTCCTTGTTGGCGACTATTGTGCCTTCGATGATGTTCTCCATACCAACAAATCCGGCAACCTCTTCACTTCGGGGTGAACGGAAGATACCGGTGGCATCGCCTGTCTGCACGAGTCGCCCCTCGATAAGAACCCCTATCCTGTCTGCAAGGTGCTGCCCCTGGGACATGTCATGAGTCGCCATTATCATCGTGGTGCTGCGTTGTTCGGCAATGCTCCGGATCAACCGCTCGATCTTCGTTGCTGAAACGGGGTCGAGATTTGCCGTAGGCTCGTCCAGCAGAAGCACCTCGGGATCAAGTACGAGAGCCCGCGCCAGGGCTACCCTCTGTGCCTCGCCGCCGGACAGGGTGTGTGCATCTCTGTTATCGTTCCCGTTCAACCCCACTGTCTGCAGGATGTTGCCGACCTTGCTGCTGATCACATCTTCTTTCACTCCCCTCCATCTCAGGCCGCAGGCAACGTTGTCGTAGACGCTCGAACTGAAGAACTCGGGCTTCTGGTGTATGAATGACATTCGCCGTCGCATCTCCAGCCTCCGTCTTCCCGACTGAGGGGCCGGCCTGCCCTGGAAGTAGACCTCTCCCGAGGTGGGTGTTTCCAGAAGGTCTATGATGCGGAGCAACGTCGTCTTACCCGCTCCGGTGGGGCCGATGAGGGCGAAGACCTCACCCCTGGCTATGCTCAGGTTCACGTCCTTCAGCACCTCTCTCGTGCCATAGGTGTGGGTCAGGTCGGTGATCTTGATTGCTGAAGACTGATGGTTCATTGTGTTCTCCGCTGCTGAAGCCTGTTCAGGACGACGCTGATCACCAGTGCCAGGAACAGGAGGATGATACCCAGAGCGAGGGCCAGTTCGAGGTCACCCCTCTGTGTAGCCAGCCAGATCGCTCCGGTC
>PULQ01000155.1 GCA_003552465.1 Dehalococcoidia bacterium | reverse complement strand
GCGCCCGCCTTCGCAATTCCTTTAACTCTTTGACTAATGCGCGCTCGACCAGAGCGTTCTTGCTAGGTGCTACTCCCTCAGCCGTGGCTTTATCAAGATCAGCAAGGACATCCGGGGGTAAATTGAAGGTAGCTTTCTTCGTCTTTCTGCTCATATTCACTTAACCTCCTCTTCCATCCACACCGTATCTATACCATAATAGCATTGGCTTCCCCGTTAAGCAAGTCTTCTGAGGAAGTCTAGATATCTTGTACATTGTATCGCCGTATCATGCTTAAGCCGATGAACACATGAGAATTGAACTTGTTCAGGCTTCTGTGTATGATGTTCTTTAGAGCATGATGTGAAGAACCGATGACTGTGACACAAGCTATCATTGATAAGGGGTGAAAGACTACATAAATACATGGGTACAACGGCTGATGATAACATAGAGTTGGAGCAGCTACGCCGACAATTGCATGAGGTAACCGCCGAACGGGATATGCTGCTCGCGGAGAATCGTCATCTCCGCCGTAATCATACGACAGGCTCACAGATAGAAGCAAAGGTGAGCCCGCCTCGGACCAGCACAAAACCTGACTCTTTGCCAGTTACCGGGAAAGAAACTACAAGCACGGTAGCAATCAACCGCGAGTCGCCTTTGTCCGAGAAGGTGAAACTGTTTCATTCGCTGTTCCGGGGACGGGAAGATGTGTTTGCCAGGCAGTGGTGGAGCCGGAAGAGTCTGCGGGTAGGCTACAGCCCGGTTTGCCGTCACGAATGGAACCCGGCCTATTGTGGCAAGCCAAGACTTAAATGCGGCGACTGTTCCAATCAGGATTATGTACCGCTAACCGATGAGGTACTCCAGGACCATCTGGAAGGGAGCCACACTGTCGGAATCTATCCACTGTTGCCAGATGAGACCTGCCATTTTCTGGCTGCCGATTTTGACAAGCAGTCTTGGATGGAGGATGCATCTGCGTTCCTGGAAACGTGCCGCCAAATGGAGATTCCAGCAGCTGTTGAACGCTCCCGAAGCGGGAACGGCGCTCACGTTTGGATATTCTTCTCGGAGGCGGTGCCAGCTTCGGCGACGCGCAAACTCGGGTGTTACCTTCTGACACAAACCATGACGAGCCGCCATCAACTCGGCATGGATTCCTATGACCGACTATTCCCCAACCAGGACCCCCTTCCTAAAGGAGGCTTCGGCAATCTCATTGCTTTGCCGCTGCAGAAAGTACCCGCCGAAAAAGAAAACACCCTTTTCCTGGACAGCACCTTGAAACCTCACCAAGACCAGTGGGCTTTTCTATCCTCCATTACCCGCGTGGAATTGTCACGTCTCAATGATGTGGTAAAGGAAGCAACCCGGACCGGACAAATAGTAGGGGTGCGCACCAGTTCAACCGATGAAGAAGAACGTCCGTGGGCAATGCCGCCGTCAAGACGCCTATGGGAGTCTCTACCGGCCGGTCCTCTCCCTGATAAGGTCAAGATGGTGATGGGCAACCTCCTCTATGTTGAGAAGCAGGGGTTGCCTTCACCATTGCTAAACAGGATCAGGCGTTTGGCATCTTTCCAGAATCCGGAATTCTACAAGAAACAGAACCTGCGTCTATCAACAGCTCTGACACCCAGAGGTATTTGCTGCGCCGAGGATTTCTCAAAGCACATCGCCATTCCCCGCGGCTGCTCTAGTGAATTACGGGAATTGCTGGAAAGCGCTGGTATCAAACTCAATGTGGTGGATGAAAGCTTCCATGGCACGGAGATAGATGTCGGCTTTCATGGCCAGCTTACACCTGCACAGGTGGTAGCAGCGACTGAACTAGCACGTCATGACGATGGGGTGCTAGTGGCACCTGCCGGCTCAGGGAAAACGGTGATGGGTATCTACATGATTGCCGCCAGACGGAGAAACACGCTGGTTCTGGTGCACCGCCGCCCCCTTTTAGAGCAATGGCGGACTCAGCTGGCCAGCTTTCTGGAACTGGACCTTGCAATGATAGGCCAAATCGGCGGTGGCAAAGAGAAGCAGACCGGCTTAATCGATGTCGCCATGCTCCAGAGCCTTATCAGGAAGAACGAGGTGGACGACATCGTCGCCGGATATGGTCAGGTAATTGTGGACGAATGCCACCACCTTCCTGCGGTTACCTTCGAGCAGGTGCTGCGTCAGGTTAAGGCTCACTATGTTATTGGCCTAACCGCCACACCGTACCGGCGCGACGGTCAGCAACCAATCATCCTTATGCAATGCGGCCCGGTACGGCACACCATCAGCCAAAAAGACCGGCAACCCCAGGAGTTGCTGCGGCATCGCCTCATCTGTCGGGACACCAGCTTTACGCCACCGACCCAAAAAGGGGAACCGTCTATTCACGATATCTACGCGGCACTGGTAGCCGATGAGGCAAGGAACAAGCTGATCCTAAATGACCTGCTCCAGACTATGGAAGAAGGTCATTCACCCATCTTGTTGACAGAGCGGAGGGAACATCTGGAGTTCTTTATCAGCAGACTGGAGAAATCCGGGTGTCATGTGGTTGTGTTGCGTGGCGGCATGGGAGCCAAGCAGCGTCGCGCCGTGGCGGAGCAGATATCTTCAATACCGGATAATGAGAAGCGCGTTCTGCTGGCTACCGGACGCTACATCGGCGAGGGCTTCGATGATGCCCGCCTCGATACCCTCTTTCTGGCTATGCCGGTCTCCTGGAAGGGCACCCTGGTACAATATGCCGGTCGACTGCACCGTATTCATACCGGGAAAGCCGAGGTGCGCATCTACGACTATATTGACTGCAACAGTCCTACATTAATGCGGATGTTTCATAAACGTCTCCGGGGCTACCGGACGATGGGGTACGAACCGCAGGACACGGGCTGAATCAGCGAAAATGCTGTTTGGGCTATCTCAATAGTAATGTGCGACCACCCGGTAAGGCCATTCACGGACAAATGACCAATCTGAATGGGACGGCATCAGCTGTTGTAGCGCGGGAATAAACCCTTCTTCTCAAACAGGAGGTCGTAAATCGTCCCCCAGTGGCCCACCATCTACTTGCAAAAAGTTTGGCAAAAGTTAGCTGATTGTCTAAACGCAGCAGTTGTTGATCTATCCTCTATCTCTTTGATTATCAGTTTGCCCAAAAGGTTAACCATCTGCCATAATGATTTGCAGAGTACCATAGCTGTGGGGAGGAGACTTATGAAGTTTGCCATTACCTTTGAGCAAGACGAGGACGGATACATCGTAGTCAGTTGCCCGGCTTTGCCCGGATGCCACTCGCAGGGGAGAACCAAGGAAGAGGCCATTGCCAGTATAAGGGAGGCTATTCAGGGATATATAGCCAGCATGCGCAAGCACGGCGAGCCAATTCCTTCTATCACCGAAGTAGAAGAGGTGGAGGTAGCCGTCTAAGTGGTTCGCCTCCCTGTAATATCAGGAGATGACTTCGTTAAAGCCATGCGCAAGATCGGATATGTTTGGGACCATACCGAAGCAGCCACATGATTTTGCTTCACCCGTCAAAGGGTCGGCTCTCAGTACCCAGACATAAAGAACTGGGGCGAGGACTGTTAAGAGCTTTGATTAGAGATGCCGGCCTTTCTAGAGAAGAATTCATTGGATTGTTACGAGACTAAGCTGAAAGCCAGCTCAAAGGTTCTTAATACCGTACACTCAGCTCCACACCGCACTGTGCGCCTCTGTCCGCCCTTAACGTCAAATGGTGGCCCCCAAGCACTTTGCCGCTGAAGCGATAGAGGACAGCCTTCTCCAGAGCCCGGACTGTCTATATGGCGCGGCAGCGGTCGGAGAAGACGTCACCCACGATATCTCTGTCCCAGGCGTCGATGATGGCGCACAGGTAGGCATTGCCGTCAACCGCCCAGACATAGTTGAGATCGGCCTCCCAATAGGTGTTGGCTGACCACGGCTTAACCACTGCT
>PULQ01000093.1 GCA_003552465.1 Dehalococcoidia bacterium | reverse complement strand
TGTCGCGAGCTTACCAAGGTCTATGAAGAGGTCTTCCGCAGCAGTGTCAGTGAGGCCAGGGAGCATTTCACGGAACCCAGAGGCGAGTTCACCCTCGTCATCGAGGGCATGACTCGGGCCTGGCAGAGATCGCAGAAAAGGAGTTAGAGTGCGCAGAGGTTGTATCGCTGTAGGAAAAGTAGAGTGTGACGGCTGTCACCGTCCTCTCGAGTATGGAGAGCACTACCTTGTCGTCGATGTTGAAGGAGAGGGAAGACAGCGCCTGTGTACCCGGTGCTGCAAGAAACGCGGCTATGTCA
Source organism: Dehalococcoidia bacterium (assembly GCA_003552465.1). Lineage (GTDB taxonomy): Bacteria > Chloroflexota > Dehalococcoidia > GIF9 > AB-539-J10 > RBG-13-51-36. The sequence continues at coordinate 3,667 of PULQ01000093.1, read as the reverse complement.
CACATAAGACGAACAAGGGCAAACAGGTGGACACCTTCCTGCCCGGAGAATAGGGACGGGCAAGAACCACCTCAGATACAGGGCTCGGGACGGGGCAACGAAAAGTCAATGGCCTTCAGAGTGCGCATGACCGGGAGAGTGCTTTGAGCGAGCGAATACTCATAGGTGTAGCCTGGCCTTACGCCAACGGCCCGCTGCACCTGGGCCACATCACCGGCGCATACCTGCCGGCAGACATCTTCGCCCGCTACCATCGTCTTAAGGGCAACGACGTGCTCATGGTCTCGGGTAGTGACCAGCACGGGACACCCGTGACCATCCGCGCCGAACAGGAGTCCTCCACTCCGCAGGAAGTGGCCGCCAAGTACCACAGGCAGTTCGTGGACGGCTGGAGAAGACTGGGTATCTCGTTCGACCTGTACACCACCACGGACACGCCCAATCATCATGAGGTCGCCCACGATATGTTCCTGAGGCTGCTTGACAACGGGCACATCTACAGGGACAGGATGCTGCAGGCCTATTGCCCGGAGTGCCGGCGCTTTCTTCCCGACCGCTATGTAGAGGGAGGATGCCCCCACTGTAATTGCGACAAGGCCAGGGGAGACCAGTGCGACGAGTGCGGTAAGCCCTTGAGTCCCTCCGATCTTGCGGATCTTCGTTGCCTTCTGTGTTCCACACCTCCCCGCTTTGAGTACTCGGAGCACTTCTTCCTGCGCCTTTCCGGCTTCCAGGATAGATTGGCTGAATGGATAACGGCGCAGACCCACTGGCGTCGCAACGTGCTCGGTGGAGCCTGGAGATACCTCAACGAGGGGTTGAGAGACAGGGCGATCACCCGTGATCTGGAGTGGGGGATCACTGTGCCTCTTCCCGGCTTCGAGCAGAAACGTCTTTACGTGTGGTTCGAGAACGTGATCGGCTATCTGTCGGCCAGCAAGGAGTGGGCAAGATCAAGGGGCGATGAAACCGCGTGGCAGCCCTTCTGGCACGGTGACGCCAGGAGCTACTATTTCCTGGGCAAGGACAATATCTTCTTCCATACTCTAAGCTGGCCGGCCATGCTCATGGGTTACGACGGCCTGAGTCTTCCCTACGATGTGCCCGCCAATGAGTTCCTGACTATAGAGGGCAGGAAGCTCTCTACAAGCCGCAACTGGGCCGTCTGGCTGGATGATTGCCTGGAACGATATGATCCCGATGCCCTGAGGTACACCCTGTCGGACAACATGCCTGAGACGGGAGACAGCGACTTCTCATGGCGCGAGTTCGTGCGGCGCAACAACAACGAACTGGTCGCCACCTATGGCAACCTGGCCAATCGGGTCCTCACCTTTGCACAGCGCCACTTCGATGGAGTCGTTCCCGGGGCGGGTGAACTTGACGAACGAAGCCAGGGTCTGCTCGGCGAGGCAGGGGCCGCCTTGGACCGCGTGGACAGGCTCCTCTCTCGCTGTGAGTTCAAAGCGGCTGTCAAGGAAGCAATGTCGCTGGCCCAGGAGGCCAATCGTTACCTTGACGAGCAGGCACCTTGGAAGTCTATCAAGACAGACCGGGAGGCATCGGCCAGGTCTGTCTACACTATCCTGTCGCTACTGACAACGTTGAAGACCGCTTTCTATCCCTTCCTGCCTTTCAGTTCCGAGAGACTCCACTCGTATCTCGGGTTCGACGGCACTGTTACGGAGCAGGGCTGGAACTCGCAGCTTCTGCCTCCTGGGCAGAAGCTCCGACAGCCCGAGCCGCTGTTCGTCAAGCTCGACGAGGAAATCGTCGCTCAGGAAACCGCCAGGCTCGGCAGGCGGGCCGGCAATGAGCCGGGCTGAAAGCTCCGACACGGGCACCGCACGATCACCTTCTTCGGCTCACCTCGGTGGAGGCAACCATGCTACTTGCCGCAGCAATGTTTGTGCTTCTTACCCGATCCGCACGGGCAGGGATCGTTGCGCCCGACCTTCCTGCCCACCGGCACCGCCTCCTTCTTCTGCACTGGTTTCTGGGTGACACCTACACGATAGATCGTCCGCGCAACATCGTGTTGAATGCCAGATAGCAGGCCATCGAAGAGTGCCTGGCCCTCCCTCTTGTAAACTATCAGCGGCTGTTGCTGCCCGACAGCCCGTAACCCTATGCCCTGGCGCAGCTCTTCCATGCGGGTGAGGTGCTCCATCCACAGCCTGTCGATCACCCTCAACATGACCAGGCGCTCCGCGATACGCATGTTCTCGTCACCTAACTCCCTCTCCTTCTCCTCATAAAGCCGGACAGCGTAGTCGATGAGTTTGTCGGCAACCTGACCGGCGTCCTGTTCGCCGATGCCATCGCGCAGAAAATGCGGCGGCAATGTGAGCATCGTAGAAACATCCTCCAGCAGGGCAGTTCGGTCAGGCTGCTCCTCCTCCAGGGGAGAGTCGCCCCTGCCCATGTGCCCTGCCACCACGCTCCTTATCTCGTCCTCGATCATGGATAGTATGTTCGCCCTGAGGTCGGCGCCGCTGAGGATCTTCTTCCTCTCGGAGTAGATCAGTGCACGGTGCTGATTGATGACGTCGTCGTACTCGACCAGGTGCTTGCGTATGCTGAAGTTGTTACCCTCGGTCTGGACCTGTGCGTTGGACATGGCCCGGCTTACAACAGGGCGTTCTATGGGAGTATTCTCATCCATTCCCGCCCACTGCATGAGACCCCTGACGCGGTCCCCCCCGAAGCGCCGGACGATCTCGTCCTCCAGGGAGGCGTAGAAGCGCGAACTGCCCGGGTCTCCTTGCCTTCCTGCCCGCCCCCGCAGCTGGTTATCTATTCGCCTTGCCTCGTGATGCTCGGTGCCTATTATGTGAAGCCCCCCCAGCTCCACCACCCTATCGTGCTCTTCCTGCCACTCTGCCTCACCTCGCTTCTGACCGACCTTCTCGGGATTTCCACCCAGGATGATATCCACCCCCCGGCCCGCCATCTGCGTCGCCACCGTTACAGATCCCGGACGTCCGGCATCGGCCACTATCTCTGCTTCCCTCTCATGATGCTTGGCATTCAGCACCTGGGCGACGATACCCGTTCGCTTGAGTATCTCAGCCAGGTGGTCTGATTGCTCGATCGAGGTCGTGCCGACCAGGACAGGGCGCCCCTGGTCGTGGAGCTCCTTGATCTCCCTGGCCACGGCCGCGAACTTCGCCTTCTCATCCTTGTAGATCTGGTCGGCATGGTCGTCACGAATCATCGGCTTGTTCGTCGGTATGACCGTCACCTCCAGCTTGTATATCTTGTGGAACTCCTCGGCCTCCGTGACCGCGGTCCCCGTCATGCCCGCCAGTTTCTGATACAGTCGGAAGTAGTTCTGGAAGGTTATCGTGGCCAGTGTCACCGACTCCTGCTGAATCTTCACCCTCTCCTTGGCTTCGATCGCCTGATGCAGTCCCTCGGAGTACCTTCTGCCGACCATCAGCCTCCCGGTGAACTCGTCCACTATGATCACCTGGCCGTCCTTGACTACGTAGTCCTTGTCCCTCTTGAACAGGACGTTGGCTTTGAGGGCGCTCTCCAGGTACTGCGTAAGGGAGTAGTTGGCAGGATCATAGAGGTCGGGGCCTTTGAGCAGTCCCTCCCTCCTCAGCATCCTCTCCATCTTTGTGATGCCCTCGTCGGTCAGGGTGACAGTACGGCTGCGCTC
>PULQ01000095.1 GCA_003552465.1 Dehalococcoidia bacterium | reverse complement strand
CAGTTCCTCGAAGCCATTGCACCAGTTCTCAGCGAAGTCCTCATCGTAGAGGTCGTCCTCAATCAGGACCTCAATCATGCTCAGTGCCAGGGCACCGTCGGTACCGGGCCGTATCGGTACCCACTGAGCATTGGTACGAAGAGCCGTCTCGGTGCGGCGGGGGTCGATAACCACGATATCGGCACCCCTGCGTGCAGCTTCTTCCAGGCGGACCATATCTACCGGCGGCGAATCGGTGGCCGGATTTGTTCCCCACACCACCGCCATCTCGGCGTTCTCTATGTCATTGAACATGTTGGTCTGCATCCGTCCCATGGTAACCAGGGGTGCAATCATGTGGAGGGAAACGTAGCAGAGGGCGCCCACTCCCATCGTATTGGGCGAGCCAAAGGGAAACAGCACATTGGAGGCGGAAGACACCGTTACTCCCCTGGGCTGGAACATGTCACAGAGCGAAAGCTCCTGAGCCCCCCGCCCGGTATATATAGCCACCGCCTCCGCCCCGGACTCCGCTTTGATTCGCTCCAGGTTGTCAACGATGATCCCGTAGGCTCGGTCCCAGCTAATCCGCTCGAACTCGTACGAGCCCTTGGGACCTATCCGCCTCAGGGGATACTTGAGCCGATGCTCGGAGTAGACGATGTCCGGGGCGTACTGCCCGCGGTGGCATATCATGCCCAGGGTGTGATCGGTATCGGCCCGGATACCTGCCAGCCTGCCGTTTTCAAGTCCCACCTCTACCCAGCAGCCGGCCGGGCAGATGCCACAGAGGGCCTTCTGCCATTCCAGTCCGGTCTCTTTACTTTGCCCGATTCCTGATCCCGACATCTGAGGTGTCACCTCTTCCGGTGCAATGATACAATATGAGATCTGCGGAGCAAAACCGACGGCAGTCGCATGCCCCGTTTGAGCGCAGTGGAATTGCTACCCTTCGGACATGACATTCACTATACTTATGCGAGCCATGCAGACTTTCTTGCCCTATCCGGAGTTCGACAGGTCGGCCGCCGTTCTCGATAGACAGCGGCTGGGGAAGCAGAGGGTGGAGGCGTATCAGATCCTGCGCGCGATAACCGTCGGGACCGGCTGGTCCGGGCACCCGATTGTCAGGATGTGGACGGGCTATGAAGATGCGCTCAAACTGTACTCAAACGCGATTGTGGAGGAATGGATGAGGCGCGGATATCGAAACAGCATGGAGGTATACAACATCACCCTGCCGGCAATCGAGTACCCGTGGTGGCTCGGCATTGAGGAGTTTCACGCTTCACACCGGGCGGCGCTGCTTGCCAAGGACTATCCCCACTACTCGCAGTACGGGTGGAGCGAGACCCCTGGCATCAAGTACGTGTGGTATCGAGTTCAGGAGTGATCGGTGCATCGCTCCTCAGAAAGTCCAGCACTTCCCGGTTGAACACGTTCCTGTTCCCCGGTTACTAAAGGTCACTACCCTGTAGTGGTTCCTGAAGGAGGGGACCTGCGGCGTCCAGCCGATCCGGCCGGGAGTATGAGCGATCTCCATACGATGGGAGGTCTGATTTGTGCAGTACGTGACCGGCGGCAAAAGAGAGCGGTTTCAAAGGCTTTTTCGTACCGCATCTGCTGCCAGCTTACCCGTGATGATAGAGATCGGTAACCCCGAGGGGCTGAACGTCCACTGTCCGGCCTGGAACACATCCGGGATCGGAGTTCTAACGGAGTTCGCGATTCTTGGCAATCTGGTCTCTGCCGGTATCTCCTGGTTGGTGAAGGCCCATCCGGTTATCGCTCCCTCAGAGTTGCCGTGTTCTCGCAGAAGGGTGAGCGGCGTCGAGGAGAACCGGCCGACTATCCTGTCCTTAATACCGGGGTAGATCGTCTCGTTCAGGATATCGACAATCGTGTTCTCACTCAGGAGCTTGAACTCCTCATACCAGCCCTTATCGAGAATCTCTCCGGCAACGGCATAGTCAAACAACGTGCTGATTATCAGTCCCGTCTTACCTGGAGGAGCGAGGTCAGGATCCCGCAGCACAGGACAGGCAATCTCATAGGTGTTGTACTTGAAGTATTCCTTCAGTGATCTGGCGGTCTCTTCCATGCTCGATGTTTCGATGCGGTGTGCCGTTGAGAGGCCTCTCAAGTATGGCGTGTAAAACAGGTGTTCTGTTGCGATGTCGGCGAAATACTGCCTGTCCAGATCTACGCACAGGTACAGTGTTAAAACCGATTCTCCGCCCTTCTTATCAGCCATCGCTTTCCACTTCGCAACGATGCTCGCCTTGATCCGCCCGTCTTCGATGGAGTCAATTTTAAGCACTCTGTACAGGGTCTTCAGATCGGCAGCCCAGATCAGTTTCTTGTACGCGTAGGTGTTGCCTTCCTGGTCAGACAACTGACGCATTTGTGGGTCCACTGCCTTCACCTCGGTGCTGACGCGGATCTCTCCGCCGAGGTCGGAGATACGTTTCACCAGGCTGTTGGGCAGCATCTGCACACCGCCCTTCGGGTAGTAGTAGTCAAGGTAGATCTTCAAGTAGCCGAGTGCGAAGAAGGCAGGTGTGTCTCTGAAGAAATGCTGGGCTATGATATCGACCAGCGACTCGTTGTCGCTGATCCTGTCCAGGAACACCCTTACCGGTTCCTTGAGCCTCTCGATCTTCCTGATGGTAATCAGGTACCTGACCAGCCAGGGGAGAAGCACCTTCACCAGGTATTTCCTGTCCTTCTTCATATCAAGGAACAGCGGGTTATCGATGCCATAGAGCACATCCATATAGCCGGAGATCCTTCTGATTGCCGAGAATATCGTCTCGATATCACCGGCATCTCCCGGAAAGCACTTCGCCAGCAGATTCTGATAGTCGGCCAGACTATCAATGTCGCGGAGCGTGATCACATCATCCCCCAATCCGATAGAAACGTCGTTCTTCACCAGCTCCATCTCGATGTCCAACTGGCGTAGCATGGGCAGCAGCACACCGGAGTTCTCCACGGCCCGTATTCCACCGTCAAAGACGTAACCGTCTCTCTGGAATGAGTTGACGCAGCCGCCCACCTTCTCGTTCTTCTCCAGGAGCAGCACTGAGTGCCCGGATTTCGCGAGGAATGCAGCGGAGGTCAGGCCTGCCATGCCCCCTCCTACCACGATAGCATCATAGTTCATGAATGCTCTCATCCCTATGGCTGGATGCGGCAAGGCCCGCCATCTCTTCACTGATCGCCCATATTGCCTTTCCCGCCTTCTCGTCCAGTGAATGAGGAGCTGGTTGCTCCTCGATCGTTCGGTTGAAGTATCTGCCGCTAGTGTCACTGAGTTCGGGCGCTGCCGCCAGGAAGTAGATCGCCTCACCGGAGATCTTCGCGTCTTTCAGGAAATGCCATATCACGTGACGCGACCACCATCTGTAGAGCGGCCCGTTGTTGCTCCCGATGTTGCTCTTAACCCCGCCCGGGTGCATGGCGTTGATCGTTACCTGTGTTCCGTTGAGTATGCCCGCCAACTCCCACACAGTTAGCAGTTGCGCCGTCTTCGATGCCCCATAGCCCAGATATCCGTTATACATTCTGCGTTCCCAGTTCACGTCGTTGATGCGCAGTCCACCAAAGCGGTGTCCCTGCGAGTTGACCTGTATTATCCTTGCCGGGGCGGACGCGATCATTCTGTCGAGCAACAACCTGGTCAACAGGAACGCGGCAAGATGATTGACACAGAAGGACAGCTCCATACCGACGGCAGTTACTACTCTCCTGGTTGAGAAGACGCCTGCGCTGTTGATCAGAAGATGGACTTCCGGGCACCTCTCCAGTATAGCACCGGCGGCATTCCTTACAGCATCGAGATCGGCCAAGTCTGCAATCACGATATCAATGCTCACGCCAGACTCAGACTTGATCAAAGATTGGAGTTCCTCCGCCTTCTCAGAGTTCCTGGCGATCACCACAATATCAGCACCGCCCCGGGCGATCCTTCGAGCTGCGGCAAGCCCGACCCCGGAGGTTGCCCCCGTGATGACACAGGTCTTGCCTTCTAAGGATGCGTCGGTAGATTTCTGGGCAGCCCACATGT
>PULQ01000108.1 GCA_003552465.1 Dehalococcoidia bacterium | reverse complement strand
CCTGCGTCCCTGTGCCGATGCCGAGTGTGATTTCCCCCTCATTAGTTACCTCCGTACATGTATTAGTATTTGCTCTCAGTGAGCATGGACTAATTCTAGCATGACGGAAACAAGTTGGCTATTGTGCCAACCCGACGTTTACGGGCCGAGCCAGTATGGTGTACAATCCCAAGGTGGCACGGTATTACGGGGTGAAACGAACATGACCGTTCATAACCGGGTGAACAGCCTGAAGTCAGCGAAAACACCGAGGGCGAGAATCAGGGTTGTCATAGTGGAGGACGAAGCCCTCTTTCGAGAGATGCTGGTCGGCGCACTCTCCCGCCAGTCTAACCTGGAGGTTGTGGATACTGCAGACGATGCCGAAAACGCGATTGCGCTCGCTCGAACGGCCAGGCCCGATGTGATGCTGATGGACATTGAGCTCGGGGGGGAGATGGACGGCATCGATGCGGCGCTGGCGATCAAGCGCGAGAGCCCTCAGATCGGCATACTTATCCTTTCCTCACATGACAATCCCAGATACGTTCCCAGCCTGCCTCTGGGAGAGAGCACCGGATGGGGATACCTCTTGAAGCAGACGGTGCGGGATATAGCTACACTGGGGCAGGCCATCGAGGGGTGCGCCCGCGGCCTTGTGGTCATGGATCCGGCTGTGATGACCAAGCTGCATCCACGGGAGGAATCGGCCGTGGGAGCTCTTACGCCAAGGCAGCAGGAGGTGCTGCGCTTGCTGGCCGAGGGACTCAGCAATGCCGCTATTGCCAGGCGGTTGTCCCTGGAGGAGCGGTCGGTGGAAAGCTACATCAACGTTATCTATCAGCACCTGGGACTCTCCGGGGAATCGGAGATCAACATGCGGGTAAAGGCCGCGCTGGCCTTCCTGAAATCGCTACAGGCATGGTAGGCACAGGCGTGCCTGTCGGGTAACCCCGGCCCATTGGCCATGCTACCACACTATTCTGAGGCCCGGGCCTCTGTTAGTCTAGGTATATCTAAGGGAGACAGGCAAGGTGGGTAACGCTCAATGTACCGGACAGTTCTAGTTGACGACGACCCCGCATTTCGGGATTGGCTTCGCCTTCTGCTGGAGCGCAGCGGGCATTTCGTAGTGTGCGGCGAGGCCGGCAATGGCGCCGAGTGCATTGCCTTCCTTAATCATGAAACGCCGGATGTAGTCGTACTGGACGTCTACATGCCTGGCTGTGACGGACTGGAACTGGCTCAGTACATAAGAACACGTTGTCCCCGAACCATGACCATAGTCATGAGTTCGCACAGCGAGCGCGTCTACTCTAGGCTGGCCAGGCAAGAGGGGGCCGCAGCCTTCATCCCGAAGGCCGACCTCTCTGTCGATGCCTTGCTCGAGGCTCTGCAAGGGGTATCTGCGCAGTGACGCGGGTGCCCTTTCCAGGAGAGCTCTTGACGGTACAGGTGCCCCCCGCTGCCGTGGCATAGTCCGAGGCAATCGCCAGCCCGATCCCCATGGAGGGGCCTGCCGTGTCGAAGCCGACACCATGGTCCCTCACGGTAAGGCGCAGTACTCCTGCATCGGACAGCGACAGCTTGACCACTGTGTCCTGTGCTGCCGGGGTGTGTTTGAGGATGTTGGCCAGGGCTTCCTCCGCGATGCGGTACAGGGCCAGCTTTGCGTCGTCCGTAACAAGCCTCCTATCGGCCTGTTCGCCTTCCCTCAACCGTCTGCTTATCTGTAGATCAACCGGCAGCTTTCCGCGATAATCGTCCACCAGCGAGTCCAGGCCGGTGGCTATTCCCAGGCGTAAGATCGAAGGAAAAAGGCGGTGGCTGATCGGTCGTATGTGGTCTGTCTGTAGCTCTTCCAGTTTGCCGCGGATGTCACATAGTTCCTCGACTGTCCAGTCCGATACAGGCCTGGTTTCGAGGTCGGCAAGCCTGTGCGCCAGCAGTATGAGGCGGTTCTGCACGGTACCGTGCAACTGGCTGGCGATATCTTTGCGCAGGAGTTCCTGCGTGCTGATAAGACGGCGCCGGGCCCTGCTCATTTCCTCTTCGCGCGTCGCCGCTATCTCCCGGTCGCGTTGCCCTCTTTCTGCCTGTTTCTGCTCCGTGATATCGTGAAAGATGCCCAGAAGACCGACCGCTCTACCGCTTTCATCCATGACAGGGCTCTTGAATGTCTCCACAAGTCTCTCTTCCCCATGTTCGAGGTATCGCTCTTCGATCCTCTGGGTCGTCTCCGACTCGATAACCCTCTTATCGTCTGCCCTGTACTTGTCGGCCAGTTCCCGGGTATAGAAGTCATAGTCGGTACGGCCGGAGATCTCCTCCGCCCCGATGCCCAGGTCTGCCGCATAAGCGCTGTTGCAGGAAACATAGACGGAGTTCCTGTCCTTGAGGAACACCTTCTGAGGGATGCTTTCCACCATTGTCCGGTACTTCTCCTCACTCTCCCTCACAGCCTGGTAAGCTCTCCGCCGCTCAGTGACGTCGATAAAGGTGGCGACGACGCCGTCGATGCCGCCGCTTCCGTTCAAGAGCGGCGAGGCGTTGACGTTGAGCCAGACGATAGCCCCGCCCGGCTGCTCTATGCCCATCACCATGTCCCTGATCGGGCGTTTTTCCTTCATCGCTCGCCGTCCCGCCGTTTCCTCTGCGGGCATCGGTGTCCCGTCAGGCCGCAGGATCTTCCACGCAGGAGAGACGTAGCTGCGACCGGTTATTGCCTGACGTGTTAGACCGAGGATGTGCTCGGCGGCGGGATTGGCTTCCACGATCCGCCCGTCGGGGGCGATCAAGACAACGCCCTCCGCCATGGTCTGGAACAGCCGCCGGAAGCGCTCCTCGCTGTCCCGCAGCGCCTCCTCCGCCCGTTTGCGCTCCGTTATATCCCGGCTTATCCCCACCACTCCGGTCAGCTTGCCGTCGTCTTGGCGGACCGGCGAAGCGGCGATGTCTATCCATTTCTCGCTCCCGTCCCTGGCACGCATGCGCACGCTCCCTGTGGCGCTGCCTGAGTTCGGGTCCTGGCGGAAGCCCTTGATGACGCTCATGAGGATATCCAGGTCGTCCGGATGCACGAAGTCGCGCCAGGTCATCGTAGCCCACTCCGACAGCGTATACCCCAGTATGCGTTCCGTGGCCGGCGACTGGTAGGTTATTCGCAGATCGGGGCCGAGCGACCATATGTTATCGGGCGCATGCTCGATGATCGAGCGGAAGCGGGCCTCGCTCTCGCGCAGTGCGTCCTCAGCATTCTTGCGCTCGGTGATATCGCGGCTCTGCATGAGTATGGCGGACGGGTTTCCCTGGCTGTCTCTGAGTAGCTGATACCTGTTCTCCACCCAGAACGTAGAGCCATCCTTGCGGTAAGCCTCGCCTTCCATCTCGAAGAAGTCGGCGAACTCCTCGCCCTCGTCATGCAGTTGCTTGCCCCGGCTGAATGCCTCCATGGCTCTCTCCATCGATTCGGGGGTCATGGTCTTATCGACCGGAATGCTCCTCATCTCTTCCACGGTATAGCCCGTCTGTCTCTCGATAGAAGGCGATGCCCACACAAGATTCAGGTCCAGATCCCACATACAGACTACGTCGGCGGTGTTCTCGGCCAGCAGTCGGTAGACTCTCTCGCTTTCCTCCCGGGCCTCCTGAAGCTCCTTGCGCTCGGTGGCGTCCACGTTCACCTCGGCAACGAGCCACTGGCCGTTGTCGCCCCGGAACGGAATCGATGTGACCTGCACCACCCTGTTCCCCTCCTTCACCATTGTCTCTTCCGTGATGACAGGGCGTTTGGTCTCCAGGGCCTTCTTCGCTCCGCAGTTTGGACACACGTCGCTCCGGCCCATGAAGTACTCGTAGCATTTCCGGTCCGCCGGGTCTCCGTAGACCCGGGCCCACATGGGGTCGATGTAGACCACATTGAACTCCGAATCAATGATATCCAGGCGGGTCTTGGTGGCACCCAGGATGAAGTCCATCTGCGATTCCACGTCAAAGACCTTGTTATCGGGTCGCTTGCGGGAACACATCATGGCGTATATAACAACACTGGAAATAATAGCATGAATCCGGGGGG
>PULQ01000053.1 GCA_003552465.1 Dehalococcoidia bacterium | reverse complement strand
TGGCCCCTGGCCCCTGACCCCTGGCCCCTGGCCCCTGACCCCTGGCCCCTGGCCCCTGACCCCTGACCCCTGGCCCCTGACCCCTGACCCCTGACCCCTGGCCCCTGCCCCCTGGCCCCTGCCCCCTGCTTCCCGCCCCTTCACTCATCACTCCCCGCCCCCGGCACCCCTGTAGTGCGAGGCTTCAGCCTCGCGCCTCCCTCCCCTCAAGGGCCCCGCTACAGAGGACAAGCCCACGCCCTCCCCATCACCCACCGCATTAGAAGGTAAACGGTATCCTGTGGTAAGCTATGATGTACCGGAGGAACAGATGGCAAATCGTGACCGTGACTGGTTGAGGCAGGCACACAAGGACCTGGAGCAGGCTGAGGACTCGCGGCGTACCGGGCACCATGAATGGGCCTGCTTTGCCGCCCAGCAGGCGGCCGAGAAGGCTGTCAAAGCCCTGCATCTGCACTCCGGGCAGGAAGCCTGGGGACATGTAGTCGCCAAACTCATCCGCGAGTTGCCCGGGGCTATCAGCATCCCCGCTGAACTGGTGGAAAAGGCACAACTGCTGGATGTCTACTACATTTCTCCACGCTATCCGGATTCTTTTCCCGAGGGTTCTCCCTTCGAACACCACGGCAGACTGCAGAGTGAACAGGCGATCCGTTATGCCGGTGAGATTGTTGAGTTCGTCGATTCTCAAATGGCCTGAGCCGGAAACGGTTCTCAGGACATTACATGAGTGGGTAGCAGAGATCACCGCCCATCACCGGGAGATCGTGCGCATTGGCTATCTCGGCTCCTATGCCAGGGGCGATTGGGGGGTGGGAAGCGATCTGGATCTGGTGATCATTGTGGAGAGTTCGGCACAGCCGTTCGAGATGCGACCTGCAGGATTCGATACCACCCCGCTTCCCGTTCCCGTTGACCTGCTCATATATACCACAGCGGAGTGGCAGAAGCTTTCTGATCAGGGAAGATGGCAACGGGCCGCGAAGGAAATCGTCTGGGTCTACCCCCGCTAAGCCATCCTGTCACCCTGAGCCCCGACACCCCCATCCCGCCATCCCAAGCCTGACACATCCCATCCTATCACCCCCAGCCCCCAAACCCAGCACCCAACAGTCAGCACTCAGCAGTCACACAATTGATGTAGTGCGAGGCCCCGCCTTCATCGAGGGTGCTCGATGTGATCGGCACTTCAGCCTCGCGCCGCCCCCCTTCCCTCGCCACTCATCTCTCGTCACTCCCAGCCCCCTCGGCCACCCTGCACCCCCCATCCGAGCAACCCCTCGACCAAGTGCGACCCGATGAACCCCACCCCACCCGTCACGACTGCCCTCAGTTTCCCTGACGTGTTCTCGGCCAACTATGCCTGATTATGGGCGAACCGCGAACGGCGATCAGTGACGGGCCGCCTCATGGCAGGTTGGGTAGTTCAGGGCGTCTGTCCCGATGAGATTCGCGATTCCCGACTTCGTCGGCATCAGACTTCAAGCTGGGCTGGTGTCCTGCGGCCTCTTTCCGTCCGATCGAAGTCGCCATCGAAGCTGATGATCTCAAGGTCGAACTTCTCAGCAATTCCATACTGATAGGCATCGTCAAAGTCCAGCTTGAATCGCTGCGCTATGCTCGTCAGTCCCCCAATGTCCTGAAGAGAGAGCCTGAGCACACGAACCCCGCCTTTCACCACTAGTTCACCCAGGAACTGCGCAAAGACTTCAAACAGCTTATGGCGAAAAAAGTGATGCCCATGGAGTGTACTGAGAACTCCGAGATGTGCAGCTTCTCTCTCGGGGTTCTTTGCAGCAGCTGTTCAACTTCATCCGCCTTACGTTGGTCCAGTAGAAGTTCGAGGAAGAGGTTACTGTCGAGGAGGTACATCAGTCACCCCGCCATTCAAGAGCTTTGTGTTGGAGTTCCACCGAGGTATACCGGTCCCTCAGCTCTCGTAGTGCTCCCCTCCACTGTAACTTGAGCTCTCCATTCTCCCTCGTACCTCGCCTCTGCAGTAAGAACTCCACGAAGTCCTTGGCTTCCTCCTGCAGGTCAGGCGGTAACTGGTCTAGCAATTCCTTTAGCGTTGGCATTATTCAACCTCCCTCCATACAGTAGAACCTTCCCCTGCCAGGCACAGCAATCAGCTTGCGGAGGCAACGAAATTATACACTCTTTCGGTCCGGCAGAGAACCCGCGCTCATCCGGCAGTTCCTGGTTATTGTCAACCGAGATCGGCGGGTTCGTCCCGCTGATCGCTGACTGCTCTTCACTCATCACTCCGAGCCCCCGTCATCGCGAGGCCAGACGCAGTCTGGCCGTGGCGATCCCGTCACTCCGCCCTCTCATCACTCGTTACTCGTCACTCGCTTCTCTTTACTATTCACTATTCACCATTCACTATTTGCCATTCACTCTAGCCCCGGTAGACATCCTCCCTGCCCATCACCCGGTAGATAGTGACCGTCCCGGACTTATCATCAACCCTGTACAGGACACGGTAGTCCCCCACCCGAATCCTGTATCCCTCGCCTGCTGTTAGCTCTCTGCTGCCGTATGGCCGGGGATCATCACCCAGCCCCGCAATGGCCTTGTTGATCCTCTCCCGGGTGGATGCCGGAAGCTTCCGGACCTGCCGGTGGGCAGTCTGACTGATCTCAAGCCGATACACGGCTCTCTGCCTGTTTAGACTCCGCCAGGTGTTGAGCGAAAGACACGGTCGGCTCACGGTCCAGCTCCGCCCGGAGCAGGCTGGCAGCATCGCTCAGGTCTTCCAGTCGCTCTACCATGTCATTGTACCGTTCAATGCCCATGAGCACTGCCTTCACCCGGCTGCCGGACACTATCAGGTACGGATCTCCCCCGGCGCAGACTTCTTCAACAAGATGGGTGAGCTTCGGCCTTGCCTCAGCCATCCCGATTGACTTTATCTTTCCCATGCTGACCTCCTTAATGTCTATATTAACATAAGCGTCAATCCCGGTAAAGCATAATGTGAGCCCGGGCGCGCATCCCCCACCATCGCGAGTCCCGACATACCCCCCATTGTCATCGCGAGGAGCCCCGATGCAGTCGGGGCGACGTGGCGATCTCGCCTCTCCCACCATTCACTCTTCACTCCCCCTTGTCATCCCGAGCCCCGACACACCCCTCTCTCGTCATCGCGAGACCAGACACACACCCCTCTCTCGTCATCGCGAGACCAGACACACCCCTCTCTCGTCATCGCGAGACCAGACGCACCCCTCTCTCGTCATCGCGAGACCAGACGCACACCCCTCTCTCGTCATCGCGAGGCCAGACGCACACCCCTCTCTCGTCATCGCGAGGCCAGACGCACCCCTCTCTCGTCATCGCGAGACCAGACGCACACCCCTCTCTCGTCATCGCGAGGCCAGACGCAGTCTGGCCGTGGCGATCCCGCCACACACCATCAACCATCAACCATTAACCATTAACCATTAACCATTAACCACTAACCCCCCGCCCCTTGCCCTTCCAACCGCGACCGCCCGGATCGAGACGGACATTTTCCCCTTGACTGAATCCAGGAACCCGTGCTATCCTTGGTCTAGAACTCTTGTTCTAAGTCAACTGCACCAGCCCCTCCCGCAGCACTGGTGTTCAGTCCCGGAAATTGCTTTGATCAAAACTGTCATTCTGAGGAAGCGAAGCGACCGACGAATCTCACTCAGGATGTACTCTTCTGCCCATCTTGACCCCCGACCCCGGACAAGACGATTGCTCAATCCCCCTCTTAAGCTAAGAGGGGCTAGGGGAGTTATGACAGCAGACAGCAGACCCCCGACCCCCGACCCCCAACGCCTGACAACTGAAAGCTGACCGCTCACCCCTGACCGCTGATGAAGGAGGATTCCCAGCTTGAAACGAAATCGAAGGAAGCGCGGTGGCCAGAAAGGCAACCAGAACGCCCGCAAACACGGCTTCTACTCGCCTGCCCTTAGCCCCGCCGAAACAGACCAGCTCTGGACCGGAATCAACATAGAAGGTGTTGACCCCCGGGCAGCACTCGTTCGTGTCAAACTGCTATCCTCCCTTCAGCACCACCCCGACAATCGCCGCGTCCTCACCGAAGCCTCCAGACTCCTGGCAAAAGCGTATTCCGATATGTACTCCCTGGATGCAGCCGACCACAGGGACCTGAAGACGGTTATCGACCTCATTCTGGAGTCCATCATCGCAGGCCGCTTCCCCACCCCCGACGGATCAACAACGCCACCGACCGGCCCTGACAAAACGAATCCCTGTACATTTACAACTGAATAAGCCCCCCCCACACTGCACAAAACGAATCAATCGTACCCGACAACTGAATAGGCTCCCCGCACCGCACAAAACGAATCCCCTGTACCTTAACAACCGAACAAGACCCCCGCCATCCCGACCCTTCGTCGGAGTGGGGCTTGTCCCCGCTCGGGGCCTGGGCCTTTGCCCCCAATGCCTCTGTAGTGCGAGGCCCCGACTTCATCCAGGGTGCTCGATGTGATCGGCACTTTAGCCTCGCGCCGCCCCCCTTCACTCATCACTCCGAACCCCCGTCATCGCGAGAAGCCCCGATGCAGTCGGGGCGACGTGGCGATCTCGTCTCTCCCCCATTCACTATTCGCCATTCACCGTTTAGCATTCACTCTTCACCCGTCACTCATTACTCGTTACTCGTTACTCTTCACCCCCCGAAAACCCCACACCTCCCGAAACGAATCCCTCATGTTTCAGCAACTGAATGCGCTCCCCACACCCACCCCACACACGAAAAACAGGCAGTCCAATCGCCAAAAAACTCGACCTGCACAAAACGAATCACCCCGCCACCCCATCATCGCCATCAACTCTCAAGGGCGCGAGACAACAGCCTTCTGGCTTCGAGGGGATGGGTAGACGATCACTGGCCTTAACAGCGCTCGCTCAGCCGCCGACATATTCGAAGACCTTCACGCCGGGGAGGCTCCTGTCCCCCATAGAGACCCGCTCATCGGACTCATGAACCAGCTCGTAACCGGTCAACTCCTCAAGAGGCACGGGGCTGCTGAAGCGGCTGCTGCTAACGATCCTGTAGTTGTCGGCCTCCCGGCCTTCTATGTGGTTCAGTGCCTCTTCGTAGGAGTCGAAGGACCACACGCCGGTTATCTCCCTATACCTGAATCCCTCCCGGCTCGTCTTATCCTCATAGGAGATCACCGTCGACTCCGTGGGTTCCACCGCTTCGCCGTCGAAGTTGTAGAGCCTGACGACAGTGGATCGATAATAGGCAGGGTAATACAGCCGCACCGGCATCAGCCTTCCGTCCTGAGCAGTCTGGTAGTAGATCCGGTAGAACTCGTCCACGCTCTTGCCAGTCCGGGGCTCAGCCCACTCAACCATGGCATAGAACTTGGTGGTCGCCATCATATGGTCGATCATCACGTACCTGAGGCCTCTATCATCCGCCACCTCGTTGGCCGAGTCTTCGTCCAGCGCAGTGAAGAACTGACCGGCCTCGACCGCCCGGGCCTGCGTTGGATTGGTGGTGGGGATACGACGCCCGATCTGCATTATGAAGTAGCCGTAATCCCACCATGACATTACACCGTACGCCGTCTCAGGATACTCGAAATCGGCCCTGGACGGGTATACCTTATAATAGTAATCCGGGTCGTCGAACGGCTCGGGGGGGTTCTCCCTCAACCAGATACACGAACTCTCCCATCCCTCATCAAGCCAGTCACCGATGAAGTGCCGCCCCTCGGCCATCAGAAGTGTCATGCCAGTGACCTGGGTCTCCTGCCGCTCCGTCACGGGACCGCGACTCCATGCTCCGGACTCAGTGTCATACTTGGTGGGAACGAAATTCGGGAAGTGGAAGACTGCGAATGAGATGAGCACTCCCACGATGATAACCTTGATCCAGACATCTCTGGGCTGCATGAACCCCCCGGGGCCGGATCTCCGACGCGGTTTCTTCTGCTTCTTCTTTCTGGTAGTCGTGACTGCTGCTGCCACCACCTCCCTCCGCCTGGCCAGCAGTCTCCTTAGGCCGGCCAGGTCGAGCATCTTCCAGGAGAAGTACCCGGCGAGCAGGGCGACATTCACGGCGAAGTAGTATCCGAAGCGGCGCTGCCCGATTACCGCCGCCAGCATCACCACGCACCACACCAGGAACACGGTCTTCTCCGCACTTCTCTCTCTGACGGCCACGAAGCCGAGCATGACAAGCGCTATCAACGAGATGAAAAAGGAGGTAGTGAAGTTGGACCATGCTATCTGAGGGGTAAGGGGGTGCATCTCCAGGACGGTGCGGGCGGCTCCTACAGGGGCAAAGATGCCGAACTGGCTCAGCATGAAGCGAAGCAGGTCGGGGTTGATGGCAAGCAGCCCAACCAGCACAATCCCGACCACCCCGGCCAGCACCAGCGGATAGTAAGCAGATTTCCCCCCCCTGCCCGACAGCAGTCGTGAGATCACGCTCAGGACCACGGGCACCAGTATGGCGAAGGGCAGCGCAAACCAGTAGGCACGATCCGCCCACGCTACACCCAGCACCGGCAGAAGCAGGAGGGATGCAACCAGGAACAGCGGAGTCCCGATGATGCACAGATAATCGGTCGACCTGCCCCTCAGATGATCGACTATGAACTGAACTGCCAGGTAGGCAAATACGATGAAGATGAACAGCAACCCTCCCTTCCAGGAAAGGAGATAGAAGCCGAGGAAGACGCCGGCAAGCAGCGTATGAACGAGAGGCCTTCTGATGGTCGACCAATCCCTTCCCAGCAGGTGACCGAAGTTGATCTCCCTCTCACGGGCGCTCCTGACCGCCAGTATGAGGAACAGGATGGCCGTTGCACTGAACAGGGCCTCCGCCACGTGGTGATCCGTGAAGCCGAGCAACGACCGGTGCAGGAACTCGCCGGGCAGGATGGCAACCAGTGCCGCCGCGAGCACGCCCGCCCAGCGGCTGAACAACGCCTTGCCGATGAAGTACACAGGAATGAGGGTCAGCGTGCCGAGGATGGCGGGCATATAGGCGCCCACAGCTGCGATCTGGAACTGGGTAGGACTCGCCCCGAAGAAAAGCCTGGTCGCGCCCGCCACCAGCCACGCGAAAAACGGCCTGGTAAGCCCCTCCCCACCACCGGGGTAGAGCATATATGGATCGAAGGGATTGAAGCGGGGGAAGTTGTGGACCATGTTCTCTATGTGACGCATGTAGTAGTAGGCATCGGTCTCCCGGAACCACACCCAGTCGTTGATGAAGATCCGGTCATACGGAAGGTCCAGGCGTATGTACAGTGACAAACCGCACAGGCCGGCCACGATCATGGCCGCTATGGCTGCCGGGGGCAGCCTCCATCGTCGCCCTGGACTCTGCTCGCTCATCCTCTATCCGGGCAGCAGAGACGCCCTGCAGAACCGGGCGGCCTCTCTGCCTCAGTCACATAAGGCCCGACTGAACACCGAAGTATACCATAATCCGTGGCGGGCGCTGATGGCAACCCCTGCTTCCGCCCAATGCTGGTATAATGGTGAGCGCAGGAGCAGCCGTGAGTTGCGGTGTCTTGGCTTGCTAGAACCGGGTTGTCTGGCTTAGAGCCTTGCAGTAATCGGGAGATGATGGAAGGGGTTAGATCCCAAAGGAGAACTACCAACATGGAAGGAAGAATAGCGAGGCACTTCACGCTCGAGTACTGGACCGATGAAGGCTGGTTTGTCGGCAGGTTGAAGGAGGTCCCCGGAGTATTCAGCCAGGGAGAGTCACTGGAGGAACTCCAGGAGAACATTCGGGATGCATATCGCCTGATGACTGAAGAGGATGTTCACCCGCCGGTATCAGCCCAGACCAGAGAGATCGGAATAGAGGTGTGAAGCGACATGATCTCATCAGGCAACTTGTGGCGGAGGGATGCTACCCGAAGCGCCATGGAAGGAAGCATGACATATACGTTAACCCCAAGAACAATAGGAGTGCCCCGGTGCCGCGTCATTCCGAGATCAAGGAGAGCCTCTGCGAGTTAATCAGGAAACAACTGTGCATTCATCCCGGGTGATACGATGGGCTAGGTGTTCACCTCTGACAACCCGATGGACCCGGCGCCGCGCCACGGCCCTTAGAATGCGGGACGGATATCCGGTGCCGTGTGAGATATCTGAGGGGTGTTGCGGACAAGGACTCAAGCCGCCGGGGTGTAACACGGCCTTACGGATGCATCCGGGTATACACGTCATGGTAGAAAGGGACGGGAGTTGAGAGAACAGTTCAGGGAGTACATAGAGAGAGAACTGGGACATGACGTCCTGCTCATCACATGCGGACTGCCGGGCACCTGGAAGACGGAGACGAGTGAGGAGATCTCCAGTATCAAGGGCTACCCTATTCTCCGCTCCGACCTGATCAGGCTCGAGGTACTGAAGGACGAAGACATATTCGACGACAAGGTGGCCTCCGATATGAGCAAACGGACGAGGGTGTACGATGAGACCTTTCGCCGCGCCGGCGAGGCTCTCCAGAAGGAGGGGAGTGCCATCCTCGACGCCACCTTCGTCACGCAGTCGTTGAGAAGG
Organism: Dehalococcoidia bacterium; assembly: GCA_003552465.1. GTDB lineage: Bacteria > Chloroflexota > Dehalococcoidia > GIF9 > AB-539-J10 > RBG-13-51-36. Next base: position 41,867 of record PULQ01000053.1, on the reverse strand, counting down.
CGGGCGGCCGAGATAGCGGCCAGGCACAACAAGACCTTCGTCATCCTGCAGACCCACTGTTCCCAGGAGGCATCCCTCGCACGGATACTGCGGCGATCAAAGGACAACTACGAGTCGAATGCCCTTACCGAGCAGGCCTACCTGAACAACAAGGCGAAGTTCGAGGACGTGGACCTGGACGACCTGAAAGCGTCGTATCCCGACCTCAACATCGTGCACCTGACGGTCGACACCGAAAGCGAGAAGCCCGAAGGGTGGTATATCATCGGCGCAACAAAGAGATAGCTGCTTGATCCCGATGAGGATAGACCTTCACATCCACACCAGTACCGGCTCGGACGGAAACCTTGACGTCAACGATGTATTTGCCGAAGCCTCCAGAAGGAGTATCGACTTCATCTCCATCACCGATCACGATTCCCTGGAAGCTCAGGTGCAGGCCATCGCCCTGGCGGGGCGATACGGCATGTGCTACATCACCGGAATCGAGCTCAATGTGACCTTCCCCTGCCGGGACGAGGATAGAGACGTCTCGCTCGACTTCCTGGGCTATGGCTACGATATCGGCAACCGCGAACTGCAGGAGAAGCTGCGGGTGCTCAAGGAGCACAGGCAGAGACGGGCGCGCCTAATCCTGGACAAACTGAACGTCGAACTTGCGAAGGAAGGCATCGAGAGATTCGGCGAGCAAGACCTTAAGAACATTGAGGCGGGTGTGGACGGCGTCTTCGGGCGACCTCATATCGCGAACTACCTGATAGAGAAGGGACTCGCCAGGGACAAGCAGCACGCCTTCGATAAGTACCTGGTGAAGTGCGAGGTGCCGAAGTATCCGCTCTCCCTGGCTGAGGCTTCCCAACTGATCAGAAACGCCGGAGGTATACTGGTGCACGCACACCCCAGTGACCCCAACGGCACCTCTCTGGCAAGCATAACCCGTGACCTGGAGAAGCAGACGCAGGTGATAGAGGAATGTATGCTACAATACCTCGATGGCGTGGAGTGCTGGCATTCCAGGAGCGACCGGAGAACTACAGCACACTACATCCAGTTCGCCAGGAGACATGGTATGTTCATGACCGGCGGCAGCGATTGCCACCAGAAGCCGCCAATCATGGGCACAGTGGACATACCTGATTCGGTTGCCGCCCAGCTGAACAACCGGATGATAAGGCCTATCAGGGCCGGCTGAATGTGCGGCCCCGAACTGATCGCCACGCCCGGAGCAGAAGAATGAAGAATTGCGATATCAAAGACCGCTCGCTGGCCCCGGAGGGCAGGCTACGCATCGACTGGGCCGCCAAGGAGATGCCGGTGGTCGGGTCGATCAGGGAGAGATTCAGCGAGGAGAAGCCTCTCAAGGGAGTGCCCATCTCCGCCTGCCTCCATGTCACTACAGAGACTGCCAACCTGGCCCTGGCCCTGCAAGAAGGCGGTGCCGAGGTTATCCTTTGTGCCTCAAATCCGCTGTCTACGCAGGACGATGTCACCGCTGCCCTTGTTGAATACGGCGTCGCCGTCAATGCCATCAGGGGCGAGGACAACGATACGTATTACCGCCATATCGTTAGCGCTCTCGAGCATGAGCCTCACATCACGATGGACGATGGGGCGGACCTGGTGTCCACTCTCCATAAGGACTACCCGGCGCTGGCCGCCAAGGTGATCGGAGGCACAGAAGAGACGACCACGGGGGTCATCAGGCTGAGGAACATGGCCAGGGCGGGCAAGCTGGTCTACCCCATCATCGCCGTTAACGATGCTCAGACCAAGCACCTATTCGACAACAGGTACGGAACGGGGCAGAGCACGATAGACGGCATCACCAGGGCCACCAACATACTGTGGTCAGGAAGGAAGGTGGTCGTCTGCGGCTACGGCTGGTGCGGCAAGGGAATAGCCAGGCGGGCGCAGGGACTGGGGGCGCAGGTCATAGTGACCGAGGTCAAGCCGATCGCGGCCCTGGAAGCGGCTATGGACGGCTACCAGGTTATGCCGCTGATCAAGGCCTGTGAGCTGGGCGAGGTCTTCATCACCACTACCGGCGACACGCATGTCATCGACGAAGCCCACCTGCTTGCGATGAGGGACGGAGCCATCGTGGCCAACAGTGGCCACTTCAACGTGGAGATAGACATACCGGCCCTGGAACGCCTGTCCCGGACGAAGAGACGGATACGTACGTTTGTGGACGAGTACACTGTCAACGACGGACGGCGCATCTACCTGTTGGGAGAGGGGCGGCTAATCAACCTGGCCGCCGCCGAGGGGCACCCGGCCAGTGTTATGGACATGAGCTTCGCCAATCAGGCACTGTGCTTGGAGTATCTCACCAGGATGAAGCGACAGCTTGAGCCGGCGGTCTACGCCGTGCCAGAGGACATCGACCAGGAGGTAGGCCGACTCAAGCTGGCATCAATGAACATCGCCATCGATTCCCTGACCCCGGAGCAGGAGAAGTACCTCGCAAGCTGGGAAGAAGGGACTTAGAAAGGAGCAGAGATGACCAATAGTTTCAACCAGTCGGCCTCTTATCTGGCCACTGCCGAATGTGTAACCGAGGGACATCCCGACAAGCTATGCGACCGGATTTCGGATGCCATCCTCGACGCCATGCTGGCCAAGGACCCGTTCGCCAGGGTGGCCTGCGAGGTCTCTGTGGCAATGGGCATGGTGATAGTGCTGGGTGAGGTCACCTGCGACTGCTACGTAGAGATCCCGGAGATCGTGCGCCGGGTGGTCAAAGAGGCGGGTTACACGAGACCCGAGTACGGCTTCGACTATCGAACGTGCGGCGTGCTTGTCTCGGTCAAGGAACAGTCGAGCGACATCGCGGCCGGGGTCGTTCAGTCCCTGGAGGCAAGAACAGGCGAGGCGACGGATGCCGTTCTGGACAAGACCGGTGCCGGCGACCAGGGCATGATGGTCGGCTTTGCCTGCAATGAGACCCCGGAACTCATGCCGCTACCGATCACGCTGGCACACAAGCTGTGTCAGCGCCTTGCCCTGGTGAGGAAGGACGGCGTTGTGCCATATCTGAGGCCCGACGGCAAGACACAGGTAACGGTGGAGGACAGCCACGGCAAACCCAAGAGGATTGTCTGCATCGTCCTGGGTGCGCAGCACGACCCCGGGATAGAACACAGCACCATTGAGCGCGACCTCGTGGACCAGGTGATCAAGAGGACCATTCCCGGCGATCTGCTGGATGGCGATACCGAATACTATGTCAACAGCGCCGGACAGTTCGTCATCGGCGGACCGGTGAGCGACACCGGTTTTACCGGACGGAAGATAATCGCCGATACCTACGGCAGCGCATGCGGGCACGGAGGCGGGGCCTTCTCGGGCAAGGATCCGACCAAGGGCGACCGCTCGGCAGCCTATATGGCAAGGTATGTTGCCAAGAACATAGTGGCTGCAGGGCTTGCTGAATACCTCGAGCTTCAGGTCGCCTATACCATCGGAAAGGCCCACCCCCTTTCACTGTCGGTCGAAACGTTCAGCACCGGGAAGGTCTCCGATGACGTCATATCGGATCTAATAGGCAGGCATTTTGACTTTCGCCCCGAGTCCATTATGAGGACGCTGGACCTGCGCAGGCCAATATACTTACAGACTGCTACCTATGGCCACTTCGGCAGAGCAGACCTCGACCTGCCCTGGGAGAGAACCGACAGGGCCGATACACTGAGAAGAGAAGCCGGGCTCTAGACGGTCTCGATCCGCACGTCGTCGGCGTTCCTGACCTCTCTGGAGAGGTCGACTACCGCTATGGTGCGCTCACCTGTGTAGTAGCTGGAGGAGGATGAGGTGAAGATGGTGAGGCATCTCCTGTCGTACATCACCCGCGGAGCGTCAGGCTGGTGGGACCTGATAAGCAGGTTCTTGCCCAGGCGGGACATCATCCCGTCGAACCAGCCACGCCCGAACTGGGGTCTACCGGTATAGGGATCTGCCCCCAGATGCGCTCCTTCACTTTCCTGCCAGTCTCCCCAGGTCAACTGGTTCCACTCGGTGCTACCCGGCTCTATCCGTGACATGCCCTCGAGATCCGGCACGTCCGGGAGCCCTCCGTGTACAGCCAGGATACCATTCTGCGTTGAGACGGCCAGCGGCAGGGTCAGGAGGACTTCTCCATATCGCCGACGCAGTCCGTCATCCAGTCCTTCCCAGAAACCCGCAGGCTGGAAAGACTTGACCGTGTAACCCTCATGGTTTCCCATGAGCAGGAAGAGATGATCGGGGTGCTTGATCTTCTGTTCAAGCAACAGGTTGATGTTCTCCAGCGATGCCGATCCGCGATCAACATAGTCTCCGAGGAACACCACTTTGTTACCGGACCTGAGGTACCTGTTCAAGATCTTCTCAGTGGCCTCGACATCGCCATGAGTGTCGCCGACGAAAACCGCTCCGCCTGAGTCCAGTTCTACCAGCCTGGATTCGGTAGCGAATCTCTTTTCCGCTTCGTCGAGCAGAGCTACTATCTCTTCACCGGTCATGTTCGGAACCCCATCGTCACCGTAGAGTATACACCTTAGTCGCCATGAATGCTGCCCTCGGTGCGCAACCCGAACGACGGCAGTTGTCCCGGCACGAGGGGCTCTGCTATCATGGGCAGGCTATGAAAGCAGGCCTCATCTACGATCAGATCTACCTGGAGCACGATACCGGTGAACACCTGGAGAATCCGAAGAGGCTGACGGCCATAATATCCCACCTGGAGTCAACCGGCACCACACAGAGGCTGCAAATGCTGGCGCCACGCCCGGCATCTCAAGAGGAACTCGAGTTGATTCATACGCCGGAGTACATAGCCTACGTCAAGAGCAAGGCCGAGAGTGGCGGCGGATGGCTCGATCCGGAGACTGTAGTGAGTCACAGATCTTATGATGCTGCCGCATACGCCGCCGGCGGGCTGATGGTCGGCGTGGATGCGGTGATGAGAGGCAACGTCGATAGCGCCTTTGCCCTGGTCAGGCCGCCGGGACACCACGCTGTCGCTGATCGAGGGATGGGCTTCTGTCTATTCAACAGCGTGGCTATAGCTGCCAGATTCGCCCTGGAGAACTGCGGCCTCAGCCGCGTTCTCATCGTCGACTTCGATGTGCATCATGGCAACGGCACCCAGTATGCCTTCTACGCCGACCCGAAGGTCCTCTACTTCTCAACCCACGAGTATCCCTTCTACCCGGGCACAGGGCGGATGGAGGAAAGGGGAACCGGAGATGGTGAGGGAACTACGGTCAACATCCCCATGGCCGCCGGCTGGGGCGATGAGGAGCTACTGAGGGCTTTCAACGAGGTTCTGATTCCGGTAGCACGTAGATTCAGCCCCGAACTCATACTGGTTTCCGCGGGATTCGACGCTCACTGGGCGGACCACCTGGCTATGATGAGGGCGACCGTTCGGGGTTTTGCCCGGTTGACCATGATACTGAAGGAACTGGCCGATGAGCTATGCCTGGGGCGTCTTGTCTTCACCCTCGAGGGCGGCTACAGCCTGAGGGTAGGCGCTTTCTCCGCAAAGTCCATGTTTGATGTGCTCATGGGCGACACCGAGATAGAGGACCCGCTGGGAGACCCATCAACTGCCAGGAAGCCCGAGGGGTTTGACGAGCACATCGAGGAGATCAAAAGGCTGCATACTCTGAGGTAACGCAGGTTGAGAAGGCATGGAGCCGGCTGACAGGCAGACCCGATCTGCATTCCCCTGTGTTCTTCACCGGGTGACCGGGCCAACCGGGCAAGTCTGCCCGTAGACCTAGCGGTCGACAGCGTCTTCGTCGTACTCAGGCCCGATCAACGCCGGTTCCACTTCATATCCCCTCTCCTTCATCAGTTGAACGACGCCTGCGTGCAACGGCGGCATATCGACTCTGCCCACCATATCGTTGAGAAGCGCGAGGTCGGTCTCCAGCGGCGTCCAGTCTCCAGCCGCGGACCAGGCTCTGGCAAACTGATCCCACTTGTCGACGTATGTCTTCGCCATGCGATACATCACGTCCTGCGGGATAGCTGTAGTAACGAAGATACCGGTTGTATGTCCCATAGTGTAGAATCCGGGCACCGACAGGCCTTCAACCGCATCCTCGGGAACCCAGTGCGCCGACGTTCCCGGAGTGGCCACCAGAGCCGGTTCCAGATCTTCCTCCGGCCAACCCAACACCGTGATGCCTATCTCGCTGTGCAGGTCACGCATCGAGGCATCAAGCCTGATACTAGTTGAGGCCCTGGCAAATCCCACGATCTCACGGTTCCTGGCCATCTCAATGACGTCCGGATAGCTGGCGCTGACCCACTCCGGTTCGATCCCCAGGGAGTCAAACTGGCGGCGGATGTTGAACTCGGTCACCGAGCCTGCTACTCCCGCCGAAAACCTCTTGCCGTGAAGATCATACAGCGTCTCTATAATCTCCCCCTCCTCACCTTCCTCCTGATCATCGTGGTCCAGAACCACAACAAGCACGTAGTTGTGAACATAGCCGGACATCATCCTCAACTCTGGCCATTCGCCATAGGCAATATACTCGCTCATCGTGGTGCCGTTGTATGCCATGGCCATGCCGTCCCAGCTGGTTGCAAAACCCCCGTCGAGTTTTCCGGCCTGCGTCTTTATGAGGTTGTCATGAGTGGCGCCACTCTCTACTACGGTGATCTTCATGTCCGGATTCCCGGTGTTGATTATGCTGGCCAGAACCGCCGCGGCCACGTAATGCGTGGAGGCGGCGCTGGTCGAACCGAACTCGTAGCTGTAAAACTCGTCAATCGGCCCACAGCCTGACATCGACAGCGCCAATGTGAGCACAACCGCAGTCGCGATTACCGCCCGTAGCCATTTGCTCTTCACCACTAATTCTGCCTTCTCTTCAGTTACTCGATGTGCCGGCCGACAATCACCGGGGTCGTCCTGCCCCAAGCCTCGTCCCGCCCCGCGGTCCGGCTCATCCGGATCGCGCCGAATCTCCTCCACCAGCAGGGCTATCGTCACTCTCCGGCACGCGGCCACAAGACCCCGATTACAATGATGCCACTGAAATGTTAAAATCCTGTTAAGATTTCACCCAAAAACCCTGTCAGGATTCAACCTCCTGCCATATACTAAGTTCCCCCGAAGCATCTGTCAACACCCGGACGTCCAACCATAGCCGACCAACTGGCTGAGGCAACGCTGTTGAACGTATGGATCGTTTGATCTATAATTGGCGAATGCGAGCCTACGGCCCCGTCAACCTGCACCCCCTCCTATTCTTGATAGCCCTGAATGTAGCGCTCTTCGTGATCACCCTGTTCAGGCCAGAGACCATGACTACTACGTTTGGCCTCGACACTGCACAGGTATCACAGCGCCCGTGGACAATTCTAAGCAGCATGTTCATACATGATCCCATCCTCTGGACCCACATATTGTTCAACATGATCAGCCTGTACTTCCTGGGCAGTTTTGTGATCAGGGTGTTAGGAGAGAACAGATTCCTGGCGGTGTACTTCATCGGCGGAATCGTGGGAAGCCTGTTCCTGATTCTATACGCTCATCTGACAGGCTCTACTCTACTCGGCTACGGGGCTTCGGGGGCTATCTTCGCTCTCGGCGGACTACTCGCCATAACGGTTCCCAAGGCGCCGGTCTTGATATTTCCCATCCCCGTACCAATGCCACTCTGGGTTGCAATCCTCATCTTCTTCTTCATACTCATCGTTTTGCCCATCGGCGTAGCAACGAGGATCGGCTGGCAGGCCCACCTCGGAGGGTTGCTCGTGGGGCTGGCAGCCGGTCTCATCTTCAGAAAGCAGAGACGAGTGCCCTATTTCTGATCGCTCTGGGGGAGCCGTGAGAGAAATCCTCCTGCACAGCGACGGACACGAACTCGCAGGCGAGCTTCACGTTCCACCGGAAGAGGGACAACACCCGGCACTCTGCATCTGCCACGGTATTCCTGCCGGCCCTCCCGACCCCACCGACAGGGGCTACACGCTACTCGCCGAACTGTTCTGTGCTGCCGGCTTCGTCACCCTGATATTCAGCTTCCGGGGAGCGGGCAAAAGCGAAGGCAACCTGGATATGCTCGGTTGGACCCGTGACCTGCGGGCCGCCCTTGGCTATCTGTGCAGCCTGGACACGGTGGACATGCCCCGCCTGTACCTGCTCGGCTTCAGCGGAGGAGCAGCGGTCTCAGTCTACACAGCGGCCCATGACCCCAGGGTCTCATCGGTGGCACTTTGCGCCTGTCCCGCCGACTTCGTCGCTTTTCGCGAGAAGGAAACGCCCTCAGCCTTGATACAGCGGTTTCGCAGCATCGGGGTGATCCGGGATACCCACTTCCCACCCTCGATAGAGGAATGGGAGCGAGGGTTCGAGGTCGTCACTCCTATCGACTGGATCGACAGGATCTCCCCACGGCAGCTACTCATCGTGCACGGCGACGCCGACGAACTGATACCGCTGGAGCACGCACACAGGCTCTACGAAAAAGCAGGAGAACCGAAAGAGCTGCGAGTCATCCCAGGTGCGGGACATAAGCTGCGCATCGACGATTCAGCGATGGCAACCATCCTCGAATGGCTCAAGGCCGGGTGCTAGCGGCAGGCACAGCCTAAGACGATCGAGTGGGGTCAACCGGATCAGCCCGGAGCTTTAGCAGCATGTTCCTGCTCCAGCGTTCGAGGAGCTCGATATAGCACAGGGGCTGTTGTTCCCGGTCCTGCTGCAACTCATGCCAATCCCTGGCAACTCGTACCACTTCCCTGTCATCCGCATCCGTGAGTTGCTCGATAATCCCATCCTTCGTAGGGACAAACCTTCCCTCGCACAGCAGTATCCACGACTGCAGAGCATAGAAGCACTGCTTGAAGGGGTAATAGAGCTTGTGAACGGCCTTGCTCCAATCGTGCGGATAGAGCAGGTAGTGACGGGCATGGAACATATTGGCAGACGCAGTCACCTGGATGTGCTCCCTGATATCGACGCGTCCGGGCCTTTCGATGATTCCTTCGAGCGTTCCATGTAACACATTGCATCCATAGAAGAACTGTATCGGCTCGAAACCACGCAGTGCCTGTAACTCCGGTACCGAGACGAAGATGCCGCTCGCCACGCGCCTGGCATCGGGCATATCGGCGATGATAGCTCGAAAGGTAGTCAGGTCCTCTGTGTCCACTCGGTCGATAACTACACCAACATCGATGTCGCTTTCCTCCCTTGGCTCTGCTCTCGCCCAGCTTCCGTGGAGACCCACGAACGCCAGCCGTTCCCCAAACGCCGAGCGCAGACGCCCCACAAGTTCAGTCAGCCACCCATCAACCCGGGCATCCCCTGTCACAAGATCGCCGCTCCCTGACATATCCGTCACAATAAACTCTCCGTCATGGACTCAGTACAGCCGTATCCCCCCGTCTGACACCACATTCCTTATACTATTGTCTGTCGGGACCGCTCGGTTCACACCGCACTGCATGCCGTCGATCACCACCGATCCGCCGCGAACATACCTTTCGCTACAGTAGCCTTTCCTCTCTGTTGAGCAGAACGATGTTATCTGCCACCGCATCGTAGTCATCGCTCAATGTGAATATGACTATCTGGTATTCCTCCGCCAGCGTCCTGAAGAAGTCCAGCGTGCTGGTCAGCCGCTCCGGGTCGAAGTTCACGAACGGGTCATCCAGTATCAAGGGCGGTTTCTTATCGCTGAATATCAGCCGTGCCAGGGCCAGCCGAAAGGCCAGGGAGAACTCGTCGATCACCCCTCCACTCAGTTCGCTGGGGGTGGCCCAGTCCCCCTTCTCATCTGAGTATACCCAGAACTCCAGGTCTTCCTTGTTGACGCTTACGCGCTGGTACTTGCCGTTGGTGAAGAGCGAGAAACACCTCTGGATTTCCCCCTGCAGCGCCTCATCGGCCGACGAAAGCACATCCAGCCTCGCCCTGGATATGATGTCACCGGCCAGTTCATAGATCATTGCCTTCTTCTCTTGCCTTCCTAGGGCTTCCCTGAGGCCCTCTATCTCTTCCTCAAGCCTGGTCTGCTCCTCGGCATCGTGGTTGGCCGCATCGATGGTTGCCATCACCTTTCTTCTCCGGTCCTCAAGCTCGGCTCTGCTCGCCTCCAGGCTCCTCACCCTCTCCTCCAGTTCCATGAACTGCTCGGGACTCACCCTTGTCTGCTTCATGTCGTCGGTCAGCTTCTGCTCCTCTACAGCCAGGTCCCTGGCCAGTCCCAGCCTCCTCTTCTCGATGTCCTCTGCGGTCCTGCCTACCAGTGCCTCATCCAGGCGATATCTGGCCTCCCCCTTCTTCTCGAGCCAGTGACGGAAGCTCTTCTCTTTCTCGTCGAACTCGGCACCTGTGCTGCATCCGGACTTCGCAAGCAGTTCCTGCTCTTCTCTGCCGAGTTTCCCCAGCGATTCCTTCATGCTCCGGACACGCTCTTCGATACCTGAGATGCCGGCCCTATCGCGGATAAGCGAGATCCTAGCCCGCAGGCTTACGACGAGAAGAACAGCACCCACTACAGTAAGGCCTATCAGGTAGACAGGCCCCAACAGGCCTCCGACCATCCCGCCTGCGAGGATGGCCGCGGCAGCAGCTATGCCCTTTCCGGAACCGACGAATCCGATCAGCCCGCTTCTGCTCTGTCTCTCTCTCGCCGCGGCCAGCTCTGCTTCTCGTTCAGCCATGTCTCTTCCGATGTCTTCTCGCTGCCTCCGGGCGTCGTCCAGCTTTCTCCTCAGTTCCACAACCTGCTGCTTATCCTCAAAGCCCGTAGCCGCCAGCGCCTCCTCGGCCTTCTTCAGGTCATCTTCATGCTTCCTTATCCGGTCCAGAACCCCCTGGACTCTCTCGTATTCCTTGCTCAATCTCTCGATCTCGGCCTCGATCTCCTGCCGCTTAAGGTTCTTCTCCAGCAGGGCCCGGCACTTCTCATGTTCGTCCTTGACCTGACCCAGTTGCCCGGTCACTTCCACAAGCTCAAGCTTCTGAGCCTCGACCCTGGAGACCTCTTCCCTGACCTGTTCGTACCTCAGCGACGCATCCTGCAACCTGTTCCTCAGGGTGGCGATGGTCCCCGGGTTCCTGGCCGGTTTGTCCAGCCCTTTCCTCATGTCGGATATCTTACTCTCCAGCTTCTGTATGACCTTTGATGCCAGTGTACTCTCCCGGCCCCCGGTTACCACCTCCTCCAGGCTCTCGCCGATTTCCTTCTCACCTTCTGAGATTTCGGCCACCTGCGACTGGCGAATGCAGCAGGAGCACACGAATAGTTTGTCGGACTTCGTCCCCACCAGTTCGTCCATCCTCTCCGCTACTTCCTTAAAGGTGTGGATCTCCTCACCCGAGTCAATGCCGGTGAGCTTGACGGTCCCCCTGTCGAAGTCTTTATCGAGCAGATATCCGTTTCCGTCGTGTTCGAACTCCAGGCTCGTGCGGAACTGGTCCATCGAGCCCCAGGAGGCGTAGGCCTTGACCTCCCTTGCTGCGCTCTTGGGATCCCGAAACAACGCCACGATGATGCCCTCGAGGAGAGTGGACTTGCCCATCTCGTTACGAGGCCCTTTCACCACGTTAATGCCGGGACTGAACTGCGCCTCGAAGTCGGCGAACCGCTTGAAGTTCGTGAGGCGAATTCGTCTGAGCCGCATTACAGGACTTCCCTCCCGTCCAGCAGGGCGACCCCATACTGCAGGGCACTCTCGGCGATCTCCCGCTCTTCGCCTTCCGCGTTTTCTATCTGCTCGTTCATCAGCCTGATGAACCTGTTTCTTATCAGCCGCTCGGCATCCTCAGAGACGTGCCCGATCCTGGGATGAGACCTGTCTGCAACACTGAGATGGAAGAACTCCTCGCCCAGTTCTGCCTCCAGTTCCTCCGTGTTCACCACGAGTTCGGCATCCCGCAGCCCTCGCAAAGTGATCCTTCTGACCAGGTCCCGGCCAGCTCCAACCGAGATCTCCGCCTCCAGCATGGCCCTGCTCTGGATCTCACTCATGTCGATCTCTACCTCGTCGAAGTCCCGGACCCCTGTTTCTCTGGGCTCGACCTTCACCCCGCCGGAGTCGAGGAGCGTTACCAGGAGCACGACCCCTCTCTCCCTCTGGTCGGGTATCCACTCCGGAGGACCGGAGTACCAGGCAGCCGGCCTATCGCAGCAACTCCATGCACGATGCCAGTGCCCGAGTGCCAGATAATCCATCCCGCTCTCGCGAATCTCCTCCAGCCTGAAGACGTGGTCGTCCTCCGCCGTCTTCTCCGGGATGTAGAATGACCCGTGGGCCATGGCGACATGAAACCTACTGGAGGTGGTACGATGGATGCCCTTAAGTGGACTTGCGTAGGAACGGTTGCTGAGATTAGGCCTGCCGTATACAGTGAGGTCGAGGTCAGGATACTCTACGAAAGACATCTCCTCGCCAGCGAAGACGGTAAGGTTCGGACACCGTTTGTCGAAGTCGACCTTCCTGTAGATCGACGAGGAATCGAGAGAATCGTGCGTGCCAGGAACTATGCAGACCGGGATGCTGTTTTTGTTGAGCACCAAGAACTGTTCGATAACCAGGTCGACGTTCCTCTGGGGCTGCTGGTTGGAGTCGAAGAGGTCACCAGCGATAAGCACGATCCCGACACGTTCCTCCAGGGCCGTGGCTATGACCTTCTTGAAGGTCGTCCTCAGCTGCTCTCTCTGGGCGGCGCCTCTATCCGCCATACCCGCAAACCTTGCCCCCAGGTGGATATCCGACGTGTGTAGAATCTTCAGCATATCGGTTGCCCTCTGTTCAGAGAGTCCGTCAACATCCCCGGGTCTCTATCCTCACCCGGACCACCTAACCCAGCAGTTAGATGCGGCTTCAGCTAATGATGACTGTCGTGACCGCGAAGCCTGGACAGTAGCAGGACGCCCAGGATGACCGCGGTGGCCACGACCGAGAGCAGGTACATGCCCGCCCCAGCACAGAGACCTATTGCGGCGGTGACCCAGATTGTAGCCGCGGTGGTGAGCCCCACCACTTCCTCCTCACGCGCGCCGCGTAGTATGACCCCACCACCGATGAAACCGACGCCGACAACGACTCCTGCGGCTACGCGTGACACATCGGCCTCGCCAACGCCGAACCCGTATATCGACGCCAGGGTAAAAAGGGCCGACCCCGCACTCACCAGTGTGTGGGTGCGGACTCCTGCTTTCTTCCCTGCCTTCTCGCGCTGAAATCCTATGCCGGCTCCCAGGGCGGTAGCCAGCAGTAGTCTCAGTATCGTCTCCAGCAAAGGGCTCAAATCAACACCTCCCTGTTCGGAGTCTCCCCCGGCATAGCAGCTTTACGGCGTGATCCCACTTCCAACCCACGCGCCAGTACACGAACATACCCCATAGCTAAGCAGAGTCGCTTCAGCTATAATATATCAGATTGTGCCTGCGCCAGAAAGACCGCAAGCTACGGGCAATGACCCACGGGACAGAGACGGGACAGAGAGTACGCTCCCCTTGATGCAATCTCGGAGGATGGTACTGGTAATAGACAACTACGACTCGTTCGTATACAACCTGGCCCAGTACCTGGGCGAGTTGGGGCGGGAGCCCGACGTCCACCGCAACAACCGCATAACTCCGGGCCAGATCGAGGAAATGGCCCCCACTCACATAATCATCTCGCCCGGGCCGGGCACCCCTCTGGAAGCGGGCGTCTCCAACGACGTGATCAGGCATTTCGGAGGCAGGATCCCCATACTGGGGGTGTGCCTGGGACACCAGTGCATCGGCCATGTCTACGGGGGCAGCGTCGGCCGGAGCCCGCCGATGCACGGCAAGACCTCGATCATCCATCACGACGGCAGGACCATCTACGAGGGCCTGCCCAATCCCTTCCCCGCTACCCGCTACCATTCATTGATCATCGAGGACGAAGGCTTCCCTTCCTGTCTTGAAGTCACCGCCAGGACGGCCGAGGACACGATCATGGGTGTGAGGCACCTCGACCACGTGGTCGAGGGGGTCCAGTTTCATCCCGAGTCCATCCTCACCGAGGTGGGACATGACATCCTGAGGAACTTCCTTCGCTTCTCCAAGCCGGCGTGGGAAGCAAGGGTAGAGGCGACATGACCGAAGAAATCATCTACATCAACGGCCGGCTGCTTACCCGCTCCGAAGCACGGCTATCTCCGTTCGACCACGGCTTCCTCTACGGGTACGGGCTGTTCGAGACCATGCGTTCCTACGGGGGGTGCATCTTCCGGCTCGACCGCCACCTGGCCCGCCTGCGAAGCTCTTTACGCAGCCTCTGCCTGCCAGACGACATCATCACCGCCCTGGACCTGGCAACCAAAAAGCAGTCGCTGGAGGCCGCATGTCACAGCACACTCGAGGCCAACAAGCTCAAGGACGCCCGGATCAGGCTCACCGTTACGGCCGGTGAAGGCGAGATGACTCCCGATCCGGACACATGCCGGGAGCCCACCGTACTGGTCACCGCCAGGCATCTGGTTCCCCAGCCGGCAGCGAGCTATGAGTCAGGTTACACGGCTATGCTCTCGTCACTGCGTCGCAACAGCCAGTCTCCTCTATCCCGGATCAAGTCGACCTGCTACGTGGAGAACATCCTGGCCCGTATGGAGGCGAAGGACGCGGAGTGCGACGAGGCCATCCTGCTCAATGAGAGAGGCGATATCGCCGAGGGCGCCATGACCAATGTATTCATGGTCAGGGAGTCCCCCTCCCTTGAAGCGAGCGACCGGGTGACGGTGCTAATCACCGCCTCGATAGACAGCGGCGTGCTGCCCGGCATCACACGCGAGGCTGTGCTCGAGATCGCCCGGGCTCTGCACATCGAGATACAGGAAAGGCAGGTGGAGTTGACAGAACTGGTCGGGGCCGAGGAGGCCTTCCTCACCAACTCCATACTGGAACTCATGCCCCTGACACGCTTTGAGGGCAAGCCCGTCGCCACCGGCAAGCCGGGGCCTGTGACGGAGGCGTTGCACGCAGCATACAAAGAACTGGTGAAGGAGGAGACACGATGACCCTCGTCTACCGAATCAACCTGCACGGTGCTGGTGAGCGGAAGGATATGGTATGACTACGCAAGCACTCGACGGTCTGCTCTTCGGCACGGGAGGAGTGCCCGCGAGCGCTGAGTCGCGCTCCACAGAGGCCGGCATAAAGCGGATCGCCGAACTCGGCCTCGGCTGCATGGAGGTCGAGTTCGTCCAGGGTGTAAAGATGAGCCCGGAGGTCGCAGCTGCCGCGGGAGGACTGGCCGCCGGGAAGCAGATCGTGCTCACCGCCCACGCGCCCTATTACATCACCCTCAACTCCGTGGAGAGGCAGAAGGTACACATGAGCAAAGAGAGGATTCTTCAGACCGCCCGCATCGCAGCCCTTCTCGGCGCGAGGAGCATCACGTTTCACGCCGCCTTCTACCTGGCAGACAGCCCTGCCGATACCTACACGGCAGTCAAGAGGCAGCTGCAGAAGGTGATGGACATTCTCAGAGACGAGGGCAACACGGTAATGATCCGCCCCGAGGTAGCGGGGAAGTCCTCCCAGTTTGGGACGGTGGATGAACTGCTTCAGCTCAGCTCAGAACTGGAGGGAGTTGCCCCCTGTATCGACTTTTCACACTGGCATGCCCGGACAGGGCAGGCTAACTCGTACCCGGAGTTCCTGGAGATACTCGACCGGGTCGAGGCCGGGCTGGGCAGGCGGGCACTGGACGATATGCATATACACGTCTCGGGCATCGCCTACGGCCTGAAGGGAGAGATCAAGCACATGATGCTCGAGGATTCGGACTTCCATTATGTCGAGCTACTCAGGGCGCTCAAAGAACGCGGGGCAAGGGGCGTCGTCATCTGCGAGAGCACCCCTTACCTGGAGCAGGACGCCCTGCTCCTCCAGCAGACCTACCGTGACCTCCCTGGCTAGAACCGGCCAGCACTCTGCTTACCGGCCCCACCACAACCCGGGTAACACCGGCCTGCACCCACCTTCGTGGCTCCGAGCGGCCTAGATCATGATCGTACGCCAGCTATGGAAGGGCCAGGCGACGCCATCGACGATGTTCCAGATGAAGCCGGTATCGCGTTCATCGAAGTCATCGACGGCAATTATGTTCCAGGGAGAGTCCAGTCCTTCCGTCGCCGTATCCGTGAAGGTCAGGATGTCCGACAGTTCAGCCGTGCTCTTGCCCGTCCCTCCGTGGCTCTCATCGATCTCTGAGGTTTCGACGTCCCAGAAGGAATCACTTACCACTCCGCCCTCCTCGTTCACGCCCACAAGGCCTCCGACCGAGGGGTAGCCCTCAAGGTACTGCCCGATGCCGGTCACGGTGCCCGCAGAGAACGAGTTGGTGATGGTGCCTTCGTTGTTGCCCACCAGTCCGCCGATCAGGTTGTAGCCGGTTACGCTCACGAGGGAGGAGCAGTTGCTCACAGTTCCCGTGTTCCATCCCACCAGGCCTCCGAGACGGTAGTTATTGGTGTTTCTCGCACTGCCATTGGAATGAGAGTTGTTCACCTCGCCTCCAAAGTTGGTCCCTATGAGCCCTCCGACGTAGTTCCTGCCCTCGACGCTGCCCATGGCAGCGCAGTTGACCACCATGCCCTCATTGCGCCCGACCAGGCCACCCACCATCTCATGACCGATGACACCTGTGTGAGCCAGGTCCACACCCGCGATGACCCCTCCAGGACTGACATAGCCGAAGAGCCCTACGTAGATCAGGTCGGGGCGGTCGATGAACAGGCCGCTGATCGAGTATCCCTGCCCGTCGAAAGTGCCGGTGAACTTGACCTCCCAGTTACCGATGGGCTGCCAGCCCTTGCCGGCGTCGGCTCCCGTACCCGCCAGTTCCGCATAGTCCGCCATGCCCAAATGCAGGTCGTTGGCGAGGCGGTAGTTGCCGCTCAAGTTGTCCCTGACATCATGCAGGTCGTACCAGGTCGTCACCATTGTGTACTCGACAACCGGTATCTCCTCGGCCTTGAACTGAGCAGTTACCGTGTAGTCACCTTCCATGGTGATGTTGGTCGAGGCCGCATCCGGGTCGGCGACGGTATCCAGGTCTCCGCTCCATTCGGCAAACTCATACCCGCCCTGTCAACCTGTCAACATCGGGGCACATTCCCGCATTACATCGACATCGTGGACAGCATCGCCGATCAGGGTCGCATCCCTGGAGTTTCAGTGCCTTGAGTTCCGGAGTGTCGCTCCTCATAATGAGCACATACTGAACATTTCGAGCAGACACAGGATGATCCAGCCACACTTGATCAGCACGACACAGCAGAAAGTGCTCAGTCTGCCTGTGAGGTTCTCGGACAGCGGATTCTATTAGCGCGAGTTATCCTGCAGATCGGGAGTATCCACAGGTTCGGCCAGCAAAGCATTGAATGAGTTGTTCGCGTCCGGAGTCTTACTGCACTGGCAACAGGGCAAGATGTACTCCTACTCTGTTCATCGCTCTGATGGGTTGCTCACCGGGTTCATGAAGCCGATGCACCTACTGCTAATCGAGCCGCTCGTGGAGGCACTGAAGAGGATTTCCGAACGCGTAGTATTGTCCGGGCGCTGCGTGCGGGGGACAGATGTTCCCGAGAGCGACATCGACCTGTTCATCGTGTCGAGCAACAGGGACAGGGTGTTGGACACCATAGCAGGCTTCTGGTTCTCGAGGGAGGCGGCCGGGCTTTACTACGGGCGTTGCCCTGAACTATACTAGCCGCGCACCCATACCGGTATCGACACTGGCGCAGGTCGAGTCCCGACCTGGCCCGCGGACGGGTCATCCCTATCACAAGGGCGGGCGATCACCGCCTGGACAGCCGGCACGGGAGGTGTACAGTTGGAGCACAAGATATGGTTCGAGCCGCTCGGGCTGCGGGTCACATCCAGTGATGGAACCACCATCTTCGAAGCAGCCAGGAATGCCGGCATTGCGTTGAACTCCATCTGCGGTGGCCGGGGCACGTGCGGTCAATGCCGCATCCGCGTGCTCAAGGGCGAAGTCTCGCCCCTGAGCGACAGGGAGAAGGCCAACCTGAACGAAGATGATATCGCCGATGGTCTCCGGCTGGCCTGCCAGGCCCGTCCACTGAGCGATCTCAAGGTATACGTCCCTCCGGCTTCGATGGCCACCGGGCAGAAGCTGCAACTGCTGGGCACGGACGAGCACAGCGAACTGGACCCCGCGGTGCGCGAATACGAGGTACACCTGCCCGAGCCGTCGCTGGAGAATCCGCTGCCGGACTGGGAGAACATGGATGAGAGCCTGGTAAAGGGAGCGGGACTGGAGCGCATTCGCCCCGATCTACCCCTGCTTCGACATCTGCCCGAAGTGTTTAGATCGTCGGGACCTGCAGTCGGCATCGCCATCAGGAACGGCGAGGCCATCGACGTATACCCGGCCGACCGGCCTCTGCTCGGAGCCGCGGTCGACCTCGGCACCAGCAAGATAGCAGTCCACCTGGTCGATCTGCGAACCGGCGAGCCGGTCGCCGCACAGGGGGCGACGAACCCTCAGGTCGCCTACGGAGAGGACGTGATGAGCCGGATCAGCTCCGCCATGGAAGGCAGTGGACCTGAACTGCGTGAGAGCGTGACCGACACCCTAAATGAGATACTCGGGGAGATGACCACGGATCTCGGGCAGATAGTGGAGATGACCCTGGCCGGTAACACGGCCATGCACCACCTGTTCCTGGGGTTGCCCGTACGCCAGCTGGGTCAGTCTCCATATGTGCCGGCGGTGTGCAGCTCGCTGGATATCAGGGCGCGCGACCTGGGGCTTCATATAGCGCCGGGCGCATACGTATACCTGCTGCCCAACATAGCCGGCTTTGTGGGAAGCGACCACGTGGCCATGCTCATGGCGGCGGGCATCTGGAAGTCCGGTGACACCGTACTGGGCATCGATATCGGGACGAACACAGAGGTATCGCTGGCCAGAGAAGGAGCCATCGTCAGCCTCTCCTGCGCGTCCGGTCCTGCGCTCGAGGGCGCGCACATCAGGCATGGCATGAAGGCGGCGGCCGGCGCCATTGAGAGCGTGAAGATCACCGGCAAGGGCGTTGAACTGGGAGTTATCGACGATGCTCCGCCCATCGGTATCTGCGGTTCCGGCATCCTGGACACCGTCGCAGAGCTGCGGAGGAATGAGATCATGGATCAGCGGGCGAGGCTGCATGATCACCCGCTGGTCCGCCGGGGCGACAATGGGCGGGAGTTCCTCATAGCGAACGCCGACGCGAGCGGCACAGGTAAGGACATAGTCCTGAGCCAGGGCGACATCGCGCAGGTCCAACTCGCCAAGGCGGCCATCCGCACCGGCATCAACACGTTGCTCCACGAAGCCGGCATATCGGAGGATGAGATCGAGGAAGTGGTGATTGCCGGCGCATTCGGGAGCTACATCGACGTCCGCAGCGCCATCCTCATAGGCATGCTCCCTGCGCTGCCGCTTGATAAGTTCAGGCAGGTCGGAAACGCGGCCGGCGTGGGCGCCAGGCTGGCGCTCCTCTCCAAGAAGCACCGGGGCGTGGCCCTGGATATCGCCCGCAGCGTCAGATACATCGAGCTGGCCCTTCACCCTGGATTCGAGCAGGAGCTCTCTCGCTCCATGCTGCTGCCCTGACAGGGGAATCCCCACGAAGGGCACGGCCGCCGATGATAGCTGCTCGGCGCAGGAACCCACGTACCGTCCGCCGTCCCGCTGTTCGCATGCACGCATCCGGAAAGGAACAGCCACCCCGGTTCGGACGGTCCGAACGTGCTATGATATTGGGCGGTCGGGCACCGGTCCGGCATCGACATGACAGAATACTCGATAGAAGCCGACAGGCCATGGTTCAGTTCATGGCCGGAAGGCGTTCCCAGGACACTTGACTACCCGTCGATGCCCCTCTATGGCCTGTTGACCGCGGCGGCGGCGAAGTGGCCCGGGAGCACAGCCTTTGCCTGCGGCAAGCAGAGTTTCAGCTACCGGGAGCTTGACGATGTTACGGACCGGCTGGCCGCCGGCCTCCACTCCCTCGGAGTAACGAGCGGCAATACGGTGGTGCTCCTGCTGCCCAACGGTCTTGACTTCGTCGTCGCGTACTACGGAATACTGAAGGCCGGCTGCACAGTCACCGCCGTGAACCCGCTGTCCAGGCAGACGGAGTTGAGACATGCCCTGAGCGACAGCGGAGCCACCATACTGATCACCTGCAACGACCACTATTCAGTGGTCAAAGAGGCGCAGCCGGGAACGTCGCTGAAGACGGTGGTCCTGGCCGATGGAGGAGAGGCACCTGGGACGGTCTCGCTCAGGAGCATGCTGGAGAGCAGTACGGGCGAGCCACCACGGCCGTCCATAGATCCAGAGAAGGACGTGGCCGTTGTAGTATACACCGGAGGAACCACCGGCCTGCCCAAAGGGGTCATGCTCACCCACTCCAACCTGATAGCCAATGCCATGCAGAACGCCGCCTGGTTCGGCTGGAGCCATGAAGACAGGATCATCGGGGTGCTTCCCTTCTGCCACAGCTGGGGAGGTTGCGCCTGCCTAAACTCGCCTATCTGGAGCGGTGCCGAAGTGATAATCGTACCCCACTTCCAGGCCGGGGAACTCCTGGCAACGATAGAGAGGGAGAGAGCAACGGTGATGTACGGCGCTGCGTCCATGTTCAACTCGCTTGTCAACAGTCCCGATGTATCCCGATACAACCTCTCCGGCCTGAGATATGTCAAGAGCGGTGCCATGCCGATATCGCCCGAGATCGCCGACAGGTGGCAGCGATTGACCGGTGTCACGATGGTCCTCGGCTATGGTCTGAGCGAGGCATCGCCTGAGACCCACAATTCACCCCCGGGGAAGATAATACCGGGTACGATCGGTGTACCGGGCATCGACACCGATGCCCGCATTGTCGACGAGGAGACCGGCCGGGTTGCGCTACCTACGGGCCAGCGGGGCGAGCTGGTAGTGAAGGGGCCGCAGGTGATGAAAGGGTACCTTAACCGGTTCGAGGACACCCGTGAGGCGCTACGCGATGGCTGGCTACACACGGGCGACCTGGCCGTGATGGACGAATCGGGCTACTTCCGTATCCTGGACAGGAAGAAGGAGACCATCAAGTACAAGGGCCACACAATCGCTCCGGCCGAGGTGGAAGCCGTTCTCTACGAACACTCCGCCGTCAGGGAGTGTGCGGTGGTGGCGAGGCCCGATGACCTGGCGGGCGAAATACCCAAGGCGTATGTAGTGCTGAAGGCCGGCTCCACCGCCACAGCGACCGAGCTCATCGAGGTCTGCGCTGAGAGGGTATCTCCGTACAAGCGCATACGGGAAGTCGAGTTCATCGACGAGATACCGAAAACGCCTGTGGGCAAGCTGCTCCGCTCGGTACTGCGGGACCGAGAAAGGGCGTGAGGCGGCATCCACCACCCCTCTTTCCGGCTGCAGGATCGTTTGACACGTTCGAGCCACAGGCATTAGAATCGGCACTCGCCGAAGAGCATAGACCGACGAGCAGCAATATCCCTCTGGTGAACTTACATGGATAGACCGTACGTGATCCTGTGTGTATCCGCTTCCATAGACGGGCGTATCTCGCTCGGGCCGAACAGGACAATGTTCGACCTCGACAAACGGGACGAGGTGCTGGGTACTCGCGAAGAGTGGGAGCAGTTCTACGGCAGCTTCGAGGAACGCTATCAACCCGACGTCTACATGGAGGGGAGCAGCATGATCGTCAGGGAGGGCGCCGAGCTTCGGAGACTCGCCCCGTATGACGGCGATCCCGAAGATCTCTACCGGGACCACCTGCCCCGGGAGGTGATCGAAAAGCCGGGCCGGAAAGGCTGGCTGGCGGCGGTGGACGGGCGGGGCAGGTTGAGGAGCGGCTATACCGGAGAGGAAGACAGGCCCTTGATGCATCTTGTGTCCCGCGCCGTGTGTCCCGAGTACCTGGGGTTCCTGCGCAGGGCCGGCATCCCGTACCTGGTCGCCGGCGAGAAGAGGGTAGACCTGGCGCTGGCGCTGACCAAGATGAAGGAGGAGCTCGGAGTCAGGACCGTCCTCACCAGCTCCGGCGGCAGGCTGGCCGGCGCGCTGCTCAAGCTCGGCCTGCTCGACGAGGTCCATATACGCTTCAACCCGGTGATCATCGGCGGGTTCGACACCCCCGTGCTGTTCGCATCGCCCGACCTCAGATATGACGAACCCCCGGTGTCGCTGGAGGCCATCGAAAGCCGGACCTGCCCCGACGGCCGCATATTCGTCGGGTACAGGGTGATCCAGCGCTAGACAGAGGTCTCCGCCGGTGAAGGGGTCCGAATCTGGCCGTCCGATGTACTACACGCCTTCGTAGACTGACGTTCATGGGCATAACAGGGGCGCTGCAACCCACGCCGGGCAGGATGCGGAGGGTTAATGGTGAGTGGTGAAGAGGCGGGGTCGCCACGGCCAGACTGTGCCGATTACAACGAGTGCCGACTTCATCGAGCATCTTCGACCCCGGCTCAAGTCGGAGTCGGGAGGTCTGTCCTCGCGATGACAAGAGGGGGGTATGCTGGGGCTCTCGATGACAGCAGGAACGGGTGCGGGGACGGTGATGAGTGAAGGGGGTGGCGCGAGGCTGAAGCCTCGCACTACACGGGGGGGCTGATTCGTTTTGTGCATTGCGTTTTTTTGGGAGGTTCAAAGTCCCGTTTTTCGTGTGTGGGGTGGGTGCGGGGAGCCCGTTCGGTTGCTAGAACACGAGGGATTCGTTTCGGGGGGGTGGCGCGAGGCTGAAGCCTCGCACTACAGGAGTGACGGGCCATTCGTTTCGGGCAGTGCGGGGTTTTCCTGGTGGTTCAGAGGCCCGGTCTGCGTGTAGGGTGGATACAGGGAGCTTGTTGAGTGTTTGAGGCACAGACCGCTGTAGTGTCGCTCCCAGAGCCTGGAACTGGCGTTCTCCTGTTAGACTCCTAGCAGATGTATCCAGCCCGGGTTCATTCCGAACGTAGAAGATCAAGGTAAGCCTCGTATTTCTGCTGTGCCTCTCTGGAGAGTTTTAGCAATTCCGCTGCGGCGGCCTCCGTGACTGGCACGGGACCGTGATACTCATCAAATGGCTCTGGAGAGCCAAGCGGCTGCACATCACTGTACTCGCTCTGTTTCTTGCGATGATTCTTCCATGCCTCCACATAATCCATGTATGCCTGCTTGAGTCTGTCCATGAAGCACCTCCTTTCAGTGTTTGCTGCCAGCAAATTATACAGCAATCAAGACTCAGTTGTTAAGGTGAAGGCGACTTCTTTCGGGAGTGCCTGGTCTTTAGGGGGTCGCAGGCCCGGTGTGGATGTCTGGGGTGGGCACGGGGGTGGGAGCGAGTTGGGGCTCACCCTCACCTCGATCTCCGACTCGATCGGAGTCGCGACATGTACGCAACCGGGGACATGCGTCACGCCTTAGACCGGGCACATGGTTAACACTTCTCCCGCCTTCTTGCTGGGTACAGGTTCGATCTTGTTGGTTAGCTCATGCACAGATCAACTCACCGCGCCACTTTTGCTCACTGAGTAAACCCATCAAGAGCCTGGTACTGCTCTTGCATACTCCTCTGCAGAGTTCAGCCTGATCACGGGTAGGATGGCTCAATCCCCAGCAACACAACACACAACGGCCATAACTGTCAGTCATCGTTAGTGGATAGCACGGTTTTCCCACATCCTCGGCGACATAACCCCCAACATATCGCTCTGGTCGGACAGGAGAAATCCCTTGCGCGAATACCTGGCCAGCCTGGACAGGGTCTACGACCTGGACGTCGAACTCGTGCTGCCCGGCCACCGCAGCGTCATCCGCGACCACCGGGCGAGGATCGACGAACTGCGCCGGCACCACCGGGCCAGGCTGGACGAGGTGCTCTCAATACTGGAGAAGGGCAGGCAGAACGTCTTCCAGGTCGCATCGCAGATGACCTGGGACATCGACTTCGATTCCTGGGAGTCGTTCCCCGTGGCGCAAAAATGGTTCGCCTTCGGCGAGGCCGCCGCCCACCTCAAGTACCTCGAGGAGGAAGGGAGGGTGATGAGGGACGGGGGAGCACAGGAGTCGGTGTTCTTCATCCCGCAGGGGTTTTGACCCGGGCATGTAACAAGGTAGTTGGCCTCTTCTTCGGGGCTGCGGAGGCCAGCGATCGGCAGGCATAGCTGCCGGATCTGCGGAGGATAACGGGAATGACAAATGACAAAGCTCAAATGCCAAACAAATGTCAAAATCCAAATGAGAAAAGGGAGTACGATCTTGAGGAGCGAACTGCCCGATTCGGTGAAGCGATAATCCAGCTTGTGAGAGGCCTCCGCCAGGATGCGGTCAACACTCCACTTATCGGCCAGTTAGTACGGGCCGGGACCAGCGTCGGTGCAAACTACATGGAGGCAGACGGAGCGCAATCCAGGAAAGACTTCCGGCACAAGATCGCTCTCTGCAAGAAGGAGTCGAAGGAGACGAAGCACTGGCTCAGGATGCTTGCCAACGCGAATCCAGGTACGCGCGACGAATGTCTGCGGTTGTTGCAGGAGGCCCAGGAACTGAGTCTGATATTCTCGTCGATTCTGCTGTCCAGGAAGGATTAGCTTTGATATTCAGTCATTTGGACTTTGTTTGGCATTTGGATTTTGAAATTTGAACTCCGCCTTCCCGGTCAAACAACGACTCGCCCTGGACGAGCCATGTAGCGGACAGGTGCCCGTGCGCTCTCAACCGGGCAGTGCGGCCGTCCTCATTCCGTGTATCTCACGATATCGGCCTCTTGCCTGAGCCTGCTTACAAGAATGCCGAGGTTCTGCCGCTCCAGCTCGGCGATGATCTGAGCCCTCACCTCCTCGTATGGCGGGGGCTCCATACCGGTGGCCATCTCGTATTCTCTGGCATACTGCTCGTAACCTGCCATTGCCTCTTCCTCCGTCACGGCAATGGCATCTTCGAGATACATGCTGATCACCATGTCCCTCCGGAATGTCTCAAGGTAGTCGTCGTAGACGATGCCGCTCTCCTCAAGCTGTGCCTTGAGCCACGGCAGCGTTAAGTCATCTCTATCGAGGTCGGCCTCCAGTTCACGCTCCGCCTCGGCGCGGTCCACCGAGTAGTCCGGCACGGCCTGCTGATGGGCCAGCTCCTCGTCAATCAGCAGTTCAAGGGCCCGGTCGGAATCGATCTGCTCGTCAAAGAGCATTTTGTGCCTCGCCTGCCTGTGCTCCACGTCCGAAACTGTTATCGGGTGACCGTTGACCGTCGCCACGACATCGTCCTCCGGTACATCGGAATTGGCCAGAACCAGCACCACCGCCAGAATCGCCACGGCTGCCGTGCCCGCGATGATCGCGATTACCCTCCGGTTCCTGAATCTTGGCGCCTCAGGCTTCGCTCTGCGCGCAGGTGCTCTTCTCTTGCTCTTGCTCATATACTGCAGGTCTCCTCTATCTGATATTCTACCAGTTTCGCCCGGTGGTGATAAACCTCGCTTACTCATAACATGATATGGCTTTTGGCCCGCCGCCTGTGTGGGATGCTATAATTCTGTGTCGTTTAGGCCGTGTCTAACCGGCGTAACGATAGAGAAGTATGTTGATTCCGGTAAGTCGCCCGCATTAGCTCGCAGGCCGGAGTCTCAGGAGTCATAGACTGGATGGAAGAGAGACCTACACCTCCGGCGCAACGCAGGCCGCGCCTGTGGCGCATCGTGGCAGTGGTGCTGGTCATCGGGCTTGCTGCCGGACTTCTCGCCTCACGCCCCTGGCAGGACCCCCATCCCGACTGCGTGGCAATCGTCCGGCCCGGCGAGTCGATCCAGGCCGCGATCGACGCCGCCCGGGCGGGAGATGTTATCTGCCTCGACCGGGGTGAGTGGACCGAGAGCCTTGTCATCACCAAATCGCTCACGCTGGTCGGGCGGGGTTCCGGAAGAACTGCCATAGCACAGGATCAATTCCACCTGCCCGCAGTAGACATAACCGGCGTGAATGACCAGTCGATCACGGTGCAGTTGAAGAGACTGAGTGTTTCGGGGGATTTGGGGCACACCGGGATTACCATCGGCGGTACGGCTGCTGTGGAACTCAGTGAATGTCGCGTCTCAGGGATGCTGTACGGGATACAGGTCTCTGATTCGGCCCATCTGACTCTCAGTAACTCCTCGATCTTCGATTGCCGGCAGAGGGCCATGGTCCTGCTCGACTCGGCCCGGGTCGAGGTTGATGACTCGCGCGTGTCGGAGAACAGGGGGTTAGGTATCTGGGCCTCCGACTCTGTGGAGATAACGCTCCGCGATAGCCAGGTCTCCCGCAATGGCGGGCACGGTCTGTTCCTGCGAGATGATACCCGTGTCACCGTCATCGACGGCTCTATCTCCAACAACGGGATAGCCGGGCTGTCGCTGTCCGGTCAGAGCCAGGCGCAGTTGCTGAGGAGCGAGGTGGCCCGGAACAGCGCCCATGGCATCAGGGTCGAGGACCTGGCTACGGTGGAGCTTGCCCGGAGCCAGGTCATAGCGAACTGGCAGGGGATCGTACTCACAGCTTCGGCCCGCGCGACGGTTAACGATGGCGAGATATCGAGAAACAGGTTTGACGGAATCAGGGTCGAAGACTCCGCCCACGCCACCGCTACCGACTCCCTGCTGGCATTCAACAGGCGCGGCATTAACCTTCGCGGTGCCGCGACCGCGCAGGTAGAAGGTTGCCGGGTCGAGAACAGCGAGGATTACGGGGTGTTCTCCGGTTCGACCGGCGAGGTCACCGGTCAGGGCAACCGGTTCCTCGATAACGCTATCGATCTCGGGGGAAACGTGCCCGGGGCTCTCCGGCTCCCGCTCGTGGAGCCCGTGGAAGACGTTATAGACTGGCCCGATGAACGCTTCGCCTCTCTCCAGGAGGCCGTCGATGCGCTGCTCCCGGGAGGCAGCCTCAGGCTCGAACCCGGGAACTATGATGCAGGTCTGACGATAACAACCGGGGTCGCCTTCGAGGCCTTGCAGGGCGATGTCAACATCATCGGTAGTAGAGAGACGCTGCCCGTCCTCTCGCTGGTCGACGGGGCCGACCTTCGCCTGGAGGGGGTCACCGTTAGCGGCGGCTCCACCGGCTTGTCGCTCGCTGCCGGAGCCAGGGCCGAACTGGTCGGTTGTACCATCACCGGAAACACTCAGGGTCTGCACCTGTCCTATTCATCCTCGGTCGAGATGACCGATTGCAGCATCGTGGGTAACGCCCGTAGCGGGTTATTTGTTGGCGGTGCGTCCAGTGCGACGGTCACCGGCTGCCTGGTGATGGATCATGTTGACTATGGGATCGTGGCTGCAAACTCGGCATATCTCACGGTTGTCGACAGCTACGTTACCGGGAGCCGGTTGGATGGAGGGATCGTCCTCTGGGACTCGTCTCAGGCGGTATTGGAGGGCAACGAGATCTCGGGCAACAGGGGATACGGCGTGGCCGTATACTCGCACCGCTGTTTCACGGGGGTATTCCTGCCCTTCGGCGGGCACATATCCGGCAAGGACAACGTCTTTGATAACAACTGGCGGGGCGATTTCTGCCCGCCGGAACTCGAGTTTCTAGCCACATCCGCGGGCGGCGAACTCGATCAGCGGCCTCAACCATCGCCCTGACTGGCGCCGGGGTCTCGCTCCCCCCGCGGGCGGTGCGGAGCGCGCGGTTGACTCGGGCTGCCTGATAAGTTAAGGTATGTTTGCGGGCCTGGTTGAGGGGAAGTCTCCAGTGTCGGCTGCGAAGGCTCGTTGATAGAAGGGTTTATGAAGAAAAGGGAAACACGCAGAGACAGCAAGAGAAGCAAGAAGAGGCTGGTCGGGATCATCGCCGCCTGTGCCGCGGTGGTCGTCGTAGCCGCCGTGCTCGTCCCGCAACTGGTTGATAGCGACACCGTCAGGATCCGGGACTGGCATGACCTGAACCGGGTTAGAGACGACCTGGCCGGCAGTTATCTGCTTGTTCAGGATCTCGACTCAACCACTGCCGGCTACGATGAAGTGGCCGGCCCCACCGCCAACGACGGAAGGGGCTGGGAACCGATCGGGCAGGCGCATTTTTTGGAGGAAGGGATCGTCGGCGAACCGTTTGACGGGACGTTCGACGGAGGCGGTCACGAGATCAGGGACCTGTTCATAGGCCGCTCCGATGAGAACACGGTCGGGCTCTTCGGCATCGTGGGCGAGGGAGCGGCGGTCCGCGATCTCGGTATCGTGGGCGCCAACGTGACCGGTCATTTCAGCGTCGGTGTGCTGGCCTCCATGAACCTGGGTAGCGTTAGCAACTCCTACTCGACCGGCAGCGTTATCGGTCACTCCGGCGTGGGCGGACTGCTCGGCGGCAATGGCTATGGTGCCACCGTCAGCAACTCCTATTCCGACGCCAGCGTCACCGGTGTCATGGTTGCGGGCGGCCTGGTCGGAATGAATGGCCACGCAACGGTTAGAGATTCGTATGCCACCGGCAGCGTCACCCGTGCCCGTGGCCGCAACGTAAATTTCGGCGGGTTCGTCGGGAGAAACCTCGAAGGGATGATAGTGAACTGCTACTCGACCGGGAGCGTGCACTTCCCGGATGAGGAGGGTCCTGCCGAACACGGCTTTGCGGGAAGCGTGGTCACCGATGGTGGCTACAAGATGACCGGCAACTACTGGGACGTCGAGACCAGCGGGCAGGGTGGCACGGCGGGAGATGCCACCGGGCTCACCACGGCCGAGATGATGGATCCCGCCACCTACGAGGGCTGGAGCATAAGAGCCGTGGACGGCCCCGGCCGCCGCAACACGGCATATACATGGAACATGGTCGAGGGCGAGACCTATCCCTTCCTTAGCTGGCAGCCCCGTTCCTAGCAGGCAGGGGGTTGCGGCGAGGTGTCCGGTGCCCCCGCGAGGCAGCCGCAAAGGATAGGGTCCGTCCGCCGACCTGGTGCGGTAGGGCCTGCGCGACGGCACCGGACTTGACAGAAAAACGGCGGCTGTGCATAATCATCAGTCCCGAAGAGGGACCCTCCTTACAGCGGAGGGCTGCGGAACAGAAGATGTGGTTGCTAGAGCCAGGCGGTTTTTCGTGAGATCCCCAAAAATTAACAGGATTTTAACATTTGTATGTTACCGTTATCGTGAGGTCGAGGTCTTTCGGAAGCTTCTGCCGGAGCAGGGCCGGGCCGGGAACCGAACCCGGTGCAGAGTACTCTCCAGCTAGAGGTTGCCGGGAGAGGTGAGAGGCCACCCGGTTCCACAGAAGTGAAAGAAGGATCAGTAGAGCGGTCGCCGGCCCTGTCGGGCCCGCCGCCCGCCATTGCGAGTCCCGATGACATCGGGACGAAGCAATCCGGTTGAGAAAGCCGGCAGCGGGCAGGAAGATAAGCGCCGGCAGGTCGGGCAACTGCGCAGAAGAATGAGAAAGGGAGGTGGGAGCATACGATAGAGTTCGTTTGTGATGAGAGAAGAAAGAAACCAATACTATAGGAGGTAAAAAGACAATGGCAAAGAGGTTTTTAATGCCTCTCCTTGCAGCGATAATCATAGCTGCAATGGTGATCCCGGGCTGTGCCCCCGAGGTGGAAGGTCCCTTTGAGCTGACCACCGCGGTGGAGCCCGAGGGCGCGGGAACGGTGTCCATCACCGGTACATCGCCCTTCGAACCGGATGAGGAGGTCCCGGTGCAGGCGACAGCCAACGAAGGCTGGTCGTTCGACAGGTGGACCGCGACTGCAGGCTTCTTCGAGCCTGACGCGTTCAGCGCAAGCGCCACCTTCATCATGCCGAGCCGCGACGCCACCATCACCGCCAACTTCGTGGAAGAGAGGACCGAAGGATTCTGGCTCGACTACATAACCATCGAGAAGCAGCCGTTAGGGTCCACAGCAATTTTGAGGCTGCAGGCGGGCGATTATGACGTGTACGCCCACACCCTCGACGATGTGGAGCTCTTCGAAATGGTGGAGGCGGACCCGGATCTCTACTTCAAGAGCAGCATCGGCTCGTTCAATACGATGCGGCCGAACACCTACGGACCTGAGTTCACCGATGGCATGGTCAACCCCTTCTACTCGTTCGACTTCCCGGAGGGCGTGCGCACGATGAACGAGGTCTTTAACAAGTTCATCGACCGCGAGTTCATCGCCAGCGAGATTATGGCCGGCCTGGCCTGGCCGAGGTACACCAGCCAGCACACCCAGCTTGCGGACTACGCCAGGTACTACGACGACACCTACATCTCCGCGGATGCCAGCATCGCTGCCCTCGAGGACCTGTATGAGTACGACCCGGTAGAGGGCATGGACTGGCTCAACGCAACGATGGCCGCGATCGACGAAATCGCTCCCGGCGACATCACCGGCAGTGCCGATGACGGGTGGCTCTACGACGGCGAGCCGATCCGCATGATAATCGCCATCAGGGACGACGACCCCATTCGCGACGAGATAGGTGACTATGTCGTGGCCCAACTCCGGACCATGGGCTTCGATGCCCCCCCCTTCAAGGGCGACATGGCAGCCACTCTGTCCGGTCTGGCCAACGTCGAGTCGGCTATTCAGGGTGGTGACTGGAGCATGTACACCGGCGGGTGGGTATCCACCGTGCTCGCCCGTGACTCGGGTTACTGGTTCCTCTACTTCAACAGCCCCTTCTGGGAAGCCGGTATTCCGGCCTTCAAGTACCTCGAGGTTCCAGACGACTACTACGATGCAGCCTGGGCGCTCGCTTGGCTTCTGTTTACCAGCTTTGAGGAGCGCGACGCGCTGTACGAGATAGCCCTGCCGACACACATGAAGTACGGCATGATCCAGCTGACCGACACCCGCGGCTTCTCGCCGCTCAGGACCAATGTTGATCTGGCGGCGGACGGCGCGGGCGGCATCTACGGTTCCTGGACGTGGGCCCTGACCGCGCACTTCCGCGAAAGCAGCCCCGTCTTCGGCGGACATATGCGGGTAGGCATGCACGACCTGCTGGTCGAGCCCTGGAACCCGATCGCCGGCTCCAACACCGTCTACGACATGTTCCCGATCAGGGCCACCGGCGACATGGGCACGCACCCCGACCCGCGCGACGGACTGCGCTGGGATGGACGCATCGACCGTGCCGAGGTTACCATCACCGAGGGTCTGCCCGCCATCCAGACCAATCCCTGGGTGACGCTGGACTTCGAGGAAACCATCACCGCTCCCGACGACGCCTGGCGTGCCTGGGACTGGGAGACGCAGTCGATCGTCACCGTGGCTGAGGCGCTTGCCGATCCCGATGCGGAGTGGGGCCTCGACACAGCAGTGGTCGACCGCTACTCGGTCGCCTACTTCCCTGAGGACATCTGGGACCACCCGCTGCACTGCGGCAGCCCGCTCTCCTACGCCGACTTCCTCTACGGCTATATTATCCCCTTCGACCGCGGTCAGGGCGAGGACGTGAACCCGATGTTTGATTCGGCAGCAAGAACCGCTCTGGCCAGCACCTACGCCAACACCATCGGGATCAAGTTCACCGTGGGTGGGGCGGCGGATGACTTCGGCCTGAAGGTCGAGACCTGGTCCAAGCTCTGGGAGATGGACGCCGAGCGCATGGTCACCAACATGTACCCCAACTACGCGCAGGGTAACGGCTACTGGCATACCCTTGCCCTCGGTATCCGCGGCGAGCGCGCCGGCGAGATGGCCTTCGGTGAGCTGAAGGGCCAGCCTCTGCCTCTCGGCTGGATTAACTTCCTTAACAGGGACGTCCAGTTGGGCGCGTTGGTCGGCTCCCTCGACGGCATACGCGCTGCCACTGCCTACTCCGACGATAATGTGCCGTACTACGAGTTCATCAACGCCCAGTATGGCGCTGCAGGCCTGGGCAGCTTCGCTGCCGAGGTCGACGTGCGCATGGACAACCTGAAGGACTTCGTCGGCGAGTTGAACCACCTGTGGGTCGGCGCCGGTCCCTACTACCTGGACGACTACAGCTTCGCCCTCAACTGGGTCAGGCTGGCCGCGTTCGAGGCCTACCCCGACGAGAGAGACCGATGGTTCTTCCTGCTGGAAGACCTTGACTAGAGCGTAGCTCTCAGCTTGACCCGGAAAGCCGGGGCAAGATGATGCAGGGGGGCGCAGGGTCAACCTGCGACCCCCCTCCAGCCCGCGCCGGGTTTTCGGCCCATACTTCAGCATGAGGATCGGGGCTGCAAGAGGCTGCTGGCTGATTTGACACTACTCCGCGAGGGTGCTAGATTATTGAAAACGCTCTGAACCTGCGGGAGATGGTTCTCCGGCAGTTCAGAGGGAGGACAGATTGCCATGAAGGGTGCTCTAAGCAGGCTGGGCAAGTACACGGGCATGAGACTGGTTTTTCTGTTACTGTCCGTTGTTGTCGCCGTTTATCTCACCGTCATCATCGCCAACATGGGCGGGGAGTTGGACCGCATCGTGGAGGCCCAGATAAGGCACGAGGTCAACCTCCAGTACGCCCTGGATCCGGAGTTGCAGAGGCTGCCACCGGATCAGCGCCAGGCGATGATCGATGAGACGATCGAGCTGGAGCTCAGGAAACGAGGTATGGACCGGCCCTTCTTCCCCCAGCGCAGTCTGGATTTCCTGGGGGAGGCACTGTCGCTGCAACTGGGGCGGGCGCGGCTGATAACCAGCGACACTCACTCGTTTCAGGTGTCGGCCATCATACTGGAGCGGTTGCCCGCAACCCTGATCCTGTTCGGCACAGCAGAAATCCTCCTTTTCTTCTTCACGCTGCTCATGGCGCTGTTCCTGTCGCGGCGGTACGGGAGTGTTCTCGACAAGCTCTTCATATCCCTGGCCCCGACCTCGGCCGCGCCGGGCTGGTTCTACGGCATATTCCTGATCATGATCTTCGCGGCGGCCCTCAGGGTGCTGCCCTGGGGCGGCATGGCACCGTCGGGGGTCCAGATGGGGTTCAACTGGGAGTTCGTGTCGCAACTGCTCAGGCATATGATCCTGCCTGTGACCGCCATACTCCTGAGCGCCGTGTTCGCAGGCGTCTACAGCTCGCGCACCTTCTTCCTCATCTACTCTATGGAGGACCACGTTGAACTGGCCAAGGCCAAGGGCCTGTCCTCCCGGGGGATAGAGCGGAAGTACATCCTGAGGCCCACCTTGCCGCCCATCATCACCGGTTTCCTGATGCTGTTGATCAGCATGTGGATGGGGCAGATCGTCCTCGAGACGGTCTTCAACTGGCCGGGCCTGGGACAGGTGTTCTACCAGGCGATAGTCATGAATGAGACGGCGGTCATCGTCGGCGTTATCGTCGTCTTCGGATACCTGCTCTGCGCCACCGTGTTCATCCTCGATTTCCTTTACGCCATTCTCGATCCGCGCGTCCGCGTGGGAATTGGGGGAGGAAGGTAGCAGGTGAAAACGCTTTTGTCGTCACTAAGGCAACTCAGGCGTTACCCCTCGGCGCTAGGCGGGGTTGTGCTGATATTCTTCTTTGTGGTGCTCTCACTCTACGCCGTTATCACCGTCCCCTACAGCGAGGCGGTCAGGATCTGGAGCGACCACGGCGAGCGTCTTGCTACCCCCAGGTTAGCCCGGCCGGTGTGGTTCGACTGGTTCACCTCCGAGAGACTGCCCCGCACCATCGTGGCTGGTTTGGCAGACGAGGAGGCCACTCTGACCGAGGAACCGCTGGAAGACGGCATGAAGAGGGTGGAGGCCGTGATTCCCATCGAGTACCACTACGATGGCTTTCCCAGCGAGCTCCGGATGACCATGGGATGGTCTTTCGAGCCCGATGTTCCGCGACCGCTGGTGTCGGTATACTGGCGTAAGCCGGACGGGGAGCTTATCCTGATTACCGAGGATGTCCGTACCCGTGGAGCGCAGACCGTCTATATCGAGACGCTGGAAGAGCTCAACGCAAGGCTGGAAATGCGGCCCCGCTTCGGCCTGTTCGCGGTAGACCGCACCGTCCCCAGGGAAGAGAGAGAGGCGATGCAGGGCACTTACGAGCTAATCGTACAGGGCGAGATGAGAGAGGGGCACAGCCTGGACGATGTTAGCTTGACCGTCTACGGGCGGGTGCACGGCGCGGCAGGGACCGACCACAGGCGGCGCGACCTCCTGCTGCCCATCCTCTGGGGGGCGCCTATTGGACTCACCTTTGGCATACTGGCTGCCATCGGTGCCCAGATGAGCACCTTCGTCCTGGCCGGCATCGGCACCTGGTTCGGCGGCAAGCTGGAGAGGGCCTTCCTCTGGATCACCCAGGTGAATATCATCCTACCGATGCTCCCCATCCTCATCATGATCAGCCACCTGTACTCTCCGAGGATATGGACCATCCTGGGACTGGTCATCGCGCTTAACATCTTCAGTGGCTCGATGTTCGGCTACCGGGCGATGTTCCTGCAGTTGAAGGAGTCTCCCTACTTCGAGTCGGCCCAGGCCTACGGTGCTGGTAACTTCCGCATCATCTTTCGCTACCTACTGCCCAGAATAGCGCCGACACTGCTCCCTCAATTCGTGATGATAGTTCCTACGTTTGTGTTTCTTGAGGCCACGCTGTCAGTGCTCGGGCTCGGCGACCCTTATCTGCCCACCTGGGGCAAGATGATAAACGACGGGTATAATCAGGGTGCCCTGCAAATGGGGCATTACTACTGGATAGTGCAGCCCGCGATTCTGCTTATGGGACTGGGCTTCGGCTTCGCCCTGGTCGGGTACGCCCTCGACCGCATCTTCAACCCCAGGCTCAGGGAGCTGTGATAAGGAAATAGATGATCGGTATGAGAAGACGGAAACAGGCAGTGGCTGAGAGGGGCCGGAGTCCGGACCGGACAGAAGGCCCCGGTCTTAAGGTCGAGGACCTGACCCTCTACTTCCGCTCCACCGCAGGGGTGGTGCAGGCGGTCGAGGGTGTGAGCTTCGAACTGGTCCGGGGACGTTCGCTCACCATCATCGGCGAGTCGGGCTGCGGCAAGACATCGCTGGCGCGTGCCATCTTGAGACTGCTCCCCAAGAACGTGCATACATACAGGGGGCGCGTCTTCCTCAACGGCGTTGACGTGATGAAGTTCGGCGATGAACGCTTCCGTAAAGATGTGAGGTGGACCAGGATGTCGATGGTCTCGCAGGCGGCCATGAACGCTCTCACCCCCGTCGTCAAGGTGGGGTACCAGGTGGCCGAGCCCCTGATGCTCGACCACGTGGGCAAGAAGGAGGCCTACCGGAAGGCGAGGGAGGTCTTCAATCTGGTGGGAGTTCCCGAGGCGTTCATGGATCGCTATGCCTTCGAGCTCTCCGGCGGAATGCGCCAGCGGGCGATCCTGGCCATGGCCCTGATAACCGACCCCGATATCGTCATACTCGATGAGCCGACTTCGGCACTGGACGTCCTGACACAGGCCAATATAATGAACACACTCAAGAAGATCAAGCAGGACCTGGGGTTGAGCTTCATGCTCATCACCCACGATATAGCCACCTCAAGCGAACTGGCCGACGAGGGGATCTGCATGTACGCCGGGCAGCTGGTAGAGCATAGCGATGGCCAGAGGTTCTACCGGGAGCCCCTTCACCCCTACTCTCAGAAACTCATGGCCAGCGTGCCCACCCTGCACATTGAGAAGAAGCCCGAGTTCATCCCCGGCCAGCCGCCAAGCCTGATCAACCCGCCCACAGGGTGCCGGTTCGCCGCCCGCTGTCACAGGCGGTTTGAAAGATGCGACGAAGAGCCGCCGCTCTTTGAGCACGGGGAGGAGACGGTGAAGTGCTGGCTGTATGAGACGGGCTGACGTTATGGATAACAGCAAGATTCTGTCGCTCAACGGGGTGCGCACCTATTTCGAGTTGAAACGGTGGGGTTTCATGCACGCCGGGTATGTGCGGGCCGTCGACGGGGTCAGCTTCGACCTCGCGCGCGGAGAGGCGGTCACCATAGTGGGAGAGAGCGGCTCGGGCAAGACGACCCTGCTGCGTACCATCCTGGGCCTGGCCAAGATCACCGATGGTGAGATGATCTTCGGCGGTAGGAATCTTGACTACAACAACTCGCGTGACCTCACCTGGCTGCGCTGGCAGGTCGGCTTCGTACAGCAGGACCCCTATGGAGCAACTGCTCCCTTCATGAGCGTGCACAGGATTCTGTCGGAGCCCCTCATCGTCAACAAGGTGCCCAAGATCGAGCGGGAGCAGCGGATCCGGGAGGCGCTGGATGAGGTCAGGTTGATCCCCGTCGATGACTTCCTTCACAAGTATCCCCACATGCTCTCGGGCGGGCAGCAACAGCGGCTGGTGGTGGCCAGGGCCCTGCTCTTGCGCCCCATGCTCATCGTGGCCGACGAGCCCGTGTCCATGCTCGACGCCTCCGTGCGCGTCGAGGTCCTGGAGTTGATGGGCAAGATCCAGGAGACCCACAATCTGGGCGTCATCTACATCACCCACGACCTCTCCTCGGTGCGCTACTTCTCCCAGCGCGCCTTCGTTATGTATGCCGCCAAGCTGGTGGAGAAGGCGGATGTCAATGAGATAGTGAACAACCCGCAGCATCCCTACACACAGGTGCTGCTCAATGCCATCCCCGACCCTGAGCCCGAGAATGTGGGGAAGTTCAAGGAGATACCCTCCGGTGAGCCGCCCAGCCTGATAAAGCCCCCGCCGGGCTGCCGCTTCCACCCCCGTTGCACACGCAAGATCGACGGGCTCTGCGACACGGAGGAACCCCCCGAGTTCGAGCCCAGACCCAACCACTTCGTCGAATGCTGGCTGTATAAGGATGGCGACCGCGCCGCGTAGCAGGCGGTCAGCAGTCATCTTTCGGCTATCAGCACTCAGCCCCCAGCCATCAGCACTCAGCCTTCAGCTATTAGTCCCCCCTCTTAGGATAAGAGGGGGTTAGGGGGAGTTACGATAGTCAGGCCAAGCCTTCAGCCATCAGCGGTCAGAGATCAACGCCTTGCTCAGATGTAGCACGAGGCTTTAGTCCCGACTTCGTCGAGGATGCTCGAGACAGTCGGCACCCGATTACATCGGCACCTCGTGCGGCAACCCTCTACCGCGTCATTGCGAGGAGTCCCGACCTCTCTCCTCTCCTGTCATTCTGAGCCCCGACCTGTCGGGGCGAAGAATCTAGCCCCCTCTCAGGATAACAACCCGGCCTTGATACGCAGGACCGCTGATTCTGTCTGGCATTTGAGCTTTGTGTTTGGCATTCCTTTGGCATTTGGATTTTGATATTTGAGCTTCGGTCTGTGGGACTGCCACTCCCCCATCGTCACGAATCAGCGATTTGCCCTGCGACATGGCATGGCCGATGGCCGACTTGCCTTGACGGCACCGTGAAGGCTAGAATAATCCTGATGCCCGCGGAGGGCTGCAAGATAATGGAAAGACCGGTTTACCTGATGATCATCGGGTTCATCCTGCTCGTCATAGGCGTCATCGTGCCGTTACTGATGATCACCGGCGTCCTTGAGAC
The DNA here is from genome assembly GCA_003552465.1 of Dehalococcoidia bacterium. Taxonomy (GTDB): domain Bacteria; phylum Chloroflexota; class Dehalococcoidia; order GIF9; family AB-539-J10; genus RBG-13-51-36. The sequence continues at coordinate 4,435 of PULQ01000053.1, read as the reverse complement.
AACGTGGTTCTGGAACGGTGTGGCTATCGTGGCTCAGATCTCCGGCCTGGTGCTGGGGCTGGCGGGCGTAGGGATGTACATGGCCAGCCGGAGGTGACTGCCTTCGAGTGCGCCCTCGTACCACATCCTGCCGTCGCGGGGCATTCTCCGGCGTCGGCCCCGGAAGTTAACAGGATTCTAACATTTTTGTGTCATACTGTCGTACAGGATGGAGCAGTCCGGTCGCGACTCCTCCAGGCCAGGGCGGAGACCGTGTAGTGTCGCACCGCTGAGGCCGCTGACCGGCCGGACAGACGGCATCTTGAAGGAGGCAGGGTAGTAACTCCTGTCGCGGTCTGCCCGTGGTGAGGGGAGGGCCCGGGGGTGGGAGATGGAGAGAACTTCTGGTTCGCGCTCATGCCGGTACCTCGCGGGGAGCGTCCTGCGGAAGCTCCTGGTGGGTTTGATTGCCGGGGGCATCGTCACGGCGATGGTCGTGCCGGGCTGTGGTGCCCCTTCCTACAGGGTTACGCTGCAGGTATCTCCCGCCGGAGCCGGCACAGCATCTCTTGTGGATGGTGGTCCGAGCTACGCCCCTGGTGCTACGGTCAACATCACGGTAGATGGAGAGCGCTGCTTCAGGTTCGTCAAGTGGACCTCCAGTCCTGCGGTGGCGTTCGACGACGCTCATTCGCCGACAACCGGCTTCACCATGCCCGCGTCAGCTGTGACGGTTACAGCCAGCTTTGCGGCGAGTCGTGTCTTCTGGCTGGACGAGATTCTGATCGAGAGGGAACCGGACGGTACGTCGGCAGTGCTGCGGCTGCAGGCGGGCGACTTCGATGTCTATGCACACACCCTTGACTCGCAAGAGCTCTTCGAAATCGTGGACGATGACCCCGACCTGTGGTACAAGAGCAGCATATGCTCGTTCAACACCCTGCACATCAACCCCTATGGCCCCACCTTCACCGATGAAACGTTGAACCCCTTCTACCTGTTCGACTTCCCTGAGGGCGTGCGCACGATGAACGAGGTCCTGAACAAGTTCATCGACCGCGAGCACATAGCCGGTGTCATCGCGGGCGGCCTGGCCTGGCCGAAGTTCACGTCTCAGCACACTCAGCTTCCGGACTACGCCAGGTACTACGATGGCACGCACATCGCCGGGAAGTCCGGCATCCGGTATCTAGAGGACGAGTACGGATACGATGAGGTTACCGGCCTGCTCTGGCTGAACGAGACGATGTCCGCTATAGATGAACTTGTTCCCGGCGACATCACCGGTGATGCCGCCACCGGATGGCTCTACGATGGCGAGCCGATCGAGTTAACAGGCCTTTTCTACACCTCGTGGGATCCGGTGCGCACGGCCATCGGTGAGTACGTGGGTGAGCAGATCGAGAGGATGGGCTTCGTCTTTACGCCCCGGTATTGGGAAGGCTGGTTCGGTCCTCCTCCGCACAACGATGAGGCGGAGATCATCAGCGGCGGCTGGAACCTTTACACGGGGGGCTGGATGTCCTCCGAGCTCTCCCGCGACTCGGGGTACTGGTACCTCTACTTCCACACCGATTTCTGGCATTCAGGAATAGTGGCTTACAAGTACCTGGACGTCCCGGGCTGGTTCTATGACGCAGCCTTCGACCTGGCCTTTCTTGAGTTCTCAAGCCTTGCCGAGCGCGATGCACTGTACGAGATCTGCCTGCCGGCGCACATGAAGTGGGGCATGTTCTACCTCGTTGACAACATGGAATACTCGCCGCTGAGGACGAACGTGGACCTGGCGGCCGGCACCGAGGGCGGCATACCCGGCTCCTGGATGTGGGCCCTGACGGCGCACTTTCGCGACGGCGCGGGCAACCCGATGTTCGGCGGAAACCTCAGGGTAGCCATGCACGACCTGCTGGTCGAGCCCTGGAACCCGGTTGCCGGCTCCAACACCGTCTACGACATGTTCCCCGTCCGGGCCACCGGCGACAGGGGCACCCACCCCGACGTGCGCGACGGACTGTGCTGGCCGGGACGCATCGACAGGGCGGAGGTAACCGTAACGGCCGGTTTTCCGGCAACCGCCACTCACGACTGGGTGACGCTGGACTTCGCGGGCAATATCAGCGCTCCCGTTGATGCCTGGCGTGCCTGGGACTGGGAGACGCAGTCGGTGATAACCGTGGGCGACGCGCTGGACGCGGGCAATGAGGGCGAGCCGTGGGCACTTGACGATACGCTTGTCGACTGCTACTCGGTCGCCTACTACCCCCGGGACATCTGGGGCCACCCGCTGCACGATGGGAGCACGCTCTCCTTCGCCGACTTCCTCTACGGCTGGATCCTGCCCTATGACCGCGCCCGGGGCGAGGGCGTGAACCCGATGTATGATCCTGGAGCAGCATCGCAGATTGCCTCCACATACGAGACCACCATCGGTGTCAGGTTCACGGTCAACCCTGAGGATGATGTCGGACTGAAGGTCGAGACCTGGTCGAAGAAGGTCGAGACCTCGCCGGAGATGGACGCCGAGCGCATGGTCGGCACCGGTTACCCGAACTACGCACCGGGCAACGGCTTCTGGCACACCATCGCCCTCGGCATAAGGGGTGAGAGGGCCGGAAGCATGGCCTTCGGTGAGACCAAGGCCCAGGGAACGGATCTGGGCTGGACCGACTTCCTCGACAGGGACGTCCAACTGGGCGCGCTGGCGGGCCACCTGGAGGGCATACGCGCTCTCGACCCCGGTGACTACGAGGACGCCAGCGTTCCTTACTACGAGTTCATCGACGCGCAGTACTCCGGCGCAGGCCTGGGCAGCTTCGCTGACGAGGTCGGCCCGCGCATGGACAACCTGAAAGACTGGGTGAACGAGAAGAACCACCTCTGGGTGGGCGACGGTTCCTACTACCTGGATGACTTCAGTTTCGGTTCTTCCGGGTGGATCAGACTCCGCGCGTTCGACTACTACCCCGACGATCCCGGCAGGTGGCTCTTCCTGCTGAAAGACCGGGAATAGGTCCCGGCTTGACCCCGAACTCCGGCCCGTCGGGACAACGAAGCAATCCCGCGGATCGTCGAGATCGCCGCACACCCTCTGCAGAGCCGCGGGTGTTCGCGATGACAGGGGCGGCAGTCAGCCTTCAGATTTCAGACCGCAACGCTGGTTTCCCCTCGTAGGATGACAGCCCAGCATCGAGTCCCCCCTCTCAGGCCTGTCCTTGAACGAAGTGAAGGAATAGGAGGGGGCTAGGGTCCCGACTTGTCGCCTCCCCCTGTCATTCTGAGCCCGGACTTGTCGGGGCGAAGAATCTGGCCCGCCCTCTTAGGCCTGTCCTTGAACGAAGTAAAGGAACAAGAGTGGGTTTGGGTCCCGACTCCGTCGAGGATGCTCGATGAAATCGGCAGGAGTTACGAGACTGAGGATAGGCCTTCAGCCATCAGCGGTCAGAGATCAACGCCTCGCTCAGATGTAGTACGAGGCTTTAGCCTCGTGCGGCAACACTCTACCGCGTCATTGCGAGGAGTCCCGACGTGTCGGGACGACGAAGCAATCCGGTTGCGCTGCCAGCAGTCGCATTCCGCTATCAGCCCTCACTCCCCCTCGTATCTTGCCAATATGGTATTCTACTACTGAAGACGGGCGAGGCAGGCCGTTCCCCCTCGGGTCTGAGAAGACCGTTCTTAAGCATGGTCGTCTCGCCTCGGCTCTCCAAGAGCCCGAACAGTTGCCAGGGCCATATGAGCAATATGAGCCCGGATCACTCTGCGAGGATGGGCCGATCAGGAGAGAAAGGAGTGTGAGATGCAAAAGGGCGAAGAGTATGTAGGTGTTGACGTATCCAAGGAGAGTCTGGACATGGTGGTGTATTCCACAGGTGAGATGCAGAGCTTTGGCAACGACGATGCAGGCATTGCTAAGGCTACGACCTGGCTGAAGCAGGTAAGTCCCGCGATCATAGTAATGGAAGCAACCGGAGGCATGGAAGTATCTCTTTACGTTGCCTTGCAGGAAGGCAAGCTTCCAGTGGCGGTGATCAACCCCCGGCAGATCAGGCATTTTGCCAAGTCCATGGGTATACTGGCAAAGACCGATAGAGTGGACGCCAAAGTCCTGGCTCGCTACGCTGCGACAGTACAGCCGGAAGCACGGGCCTTGCCCGACGAGGAAACCCGTCAGCTCAGGACACTGGTTACACGCCGGCGTCAGCTAGGAGAGATGATAACAGCGGAGACTAACCGTTCTCAAGCCACCAGCGATAAGGCTATGAAGCAGCGGATCCATGTCCACATTGAGTGGTTGCAGGAGGAGCTTGCCAACGTAGATAAGGATATTGGGCGGATGATAAAGGAAAATCCGGCATGGCATGCAAAGGACAAGCTCTTGCAGAGCGTGCCCGGAGTGGGACCAGTATTGTCTGCTACCCTTATCGGTGAACTGTCTGAACTAGGTGTTTTGAATCGT
>PULQ01000063.1 GCA_003552465.1 Dehalococcoidia bacterium | reverse complement strand
GCGTCTCGCCTACTCCAGCGTCGGACAGGTCTCCTACATTCTGCTGGGCACTGCTCTGGCTACTTACCTCGGAGTCCTGGGCGGCATGATGCACCTTGCGCATCATGCCCTGATGAAGGCCGGCCTCTTCATGTGCAGCGGCATAATCCTGAGGAAGACGGGGAAGGCAAACGTCAGCGAGATGGCCGGTGTCGGACACCAGATCCCGCTTACCATGATCTGTTTTTCGGTCTGCTCTCTTGCCATCATTGGAACACCTCTCACCGTCGGCTTCGTTTCCAAGTGGCTACTGGGCAGCGCCGCACTTCAAGCCGGTAGACCTGTCTTCCTTGCAGTGTTGCTTCTCAGTGCCCTTCTCAGTGCCGCGTACTACCTTCCCATCATCCATACCGCGTTCTTCAAACCACCGGGAGACAGCAGTACATCCAGGACACCCGGGTTCAGGTTCGAAGCCAACCCCGCCATGCTATGGCCGGTAGTAATACTCACTGTGCTGGTCATCCTGGCCGGAGTGTGGATTACGCTTCCGGGGTTTCCCCATTCGCTTGTCAGTATGGTGGCGGGGAGGCTATTCGCTTGAGACAGAAAATCGAAGTTATGAACCCGGCGTGACGTCATCAAGCCGTCGACAACCCGGTGCATCGGCATCATGATAGAATACGGGCCGGTCGACGCAGCAACTCCGGTGGACAGGCCCGGTCGGGTCAGGCAGCATTGAGTCGGTGGATGAAACGCATACTCATCGCAATCGTCACGGTTCTCGTTCTGTTCGTCCTGGTTGATTTCCTGTGGCGCGACAGATCCAACCACTATCGCTGGTCTGATATCCCTGCATTCTACGCCCTGTTCGGGGTAATCGGCTGTGTTGCCATCGTCCTTGTCTCGAGGTTACTCGCCCATCACTGCCTTGAGAGGGACGCCGGCTATTACGACAGGAAGAGCGACGATGAGTAGTCTTCCACCGGCTCTGGTCTTCCTCCTTGGGGCTGCTGTCCTGCCACTGCTGCCCCGTCGGCTTCGGTCGGGGGCCTTCCTCCTGTTTCCACTTCTTGCCCTTGTGCTCATAGCGAACCTGGATGTCGGGGCAACCATCACTGTCCCTGTTCTCAACTATGAGCTTGTTCCTCTGCAGGTTGACCGACTCAGCCTGATATTCGGATACGTCTTCGCCATCAGTGCGCTGGTGGGCGGTATCTACGGCCTGCATGTGAAGAATACGGGAGAACAGGTCGCAGCACTGCTGTACGCCGGTAGCGCCCTGGGAGTGGTCTTTGCCGGGGACCTGCTTACTCTGTTCATATTCTGGGAGATAATGATGGTGGGATCATCCTGGATCATCTGGTCACGCCACACCAGGACTTCCGGACAGGCTGGAATGCGCTACTTCATGGTGCACCTCGTGGGGGGTCTCCTGTTGCTGGCCGGCATCTTGCTTCATCAACAGGGCACGGGGTCCCTATCGATCGAGCTGTTCAAGGGCGGCGCCGCCTCTTATCTTATCATCGCAGGTTTCGCCCTGAATGCAGCAGTGCCCCCCCTGCACGCGTGGCTGCCCGATGCATATCCCGAAGCGTCACCGACCGGCAGCGTGTTCCTGAGTGTGTTCACAACCAAGGTGGCAGTCTACGCTCTGATCCGCTGCTACGCCGGTTTCGAGCCGCTCATCTGGGTGGGAGTCGCTATGGCCATCTACGGTGTGGTGTTCGCCATTCTTCAGAACGATATCCGTCGCCTGCTCTCTTACAGCATCATCAGCCAGGTTGGATACATGGTGGCTGCCGTGGGAATAGGAACAGAGCTGTCTCTGAACAGCGCCAGCGCTCATGCGTTCACACACATACTGTATAAGGCACTGCTGTTCATGGGAGCAGGGGCAGTCCTTCATGTAACAGGTCGCAGCAAGCTGACCGAACTCGGCGGCCTGGCCCGCTCGATGCCTCTAGTTCTTGTCCTGTATGGCATCGGTGCCCTCTCCGTATCCGGTTTTCCGCTGTTCAGCGGCTTTGTGAGCAAGTCGATGGTGGTCTCCGCGGCAGGTATCAGCAACATGGAGGCGGTTGTTCTTCTCCTGTACCTGGTTTCCATCGGCACGTTCCTCAGCGTCGGACTCAAGCTCACCTATTTCACCTGGTTCGGTCCCGCCCGGTCACTTGAGCCTCCTAGAGCTCCGACCGGTATGTATGTTGGCATGGCGCTGGCCGCCGGACTCTGTATCGCTATCGGAGTGTATCCGTCACTGCTCTACAACATCCTGCCCTTTGCCGTAGACTACCAGCCCTATACCGCGGCCAACATAGCAGGGACCCTGCAGATCCTGATACTCACCGGACTGGGTTTCTGGTTGCTGGCTCACAGGCTGGGTGGCAGAGATACGATCACCCTGGATGTGGATTGGTTCTATCGAAGGCTCCCAACACTGGCCTACGGGTTGGCCTCACGCCTTCAGATAGTGTCGAGATGGCGCCAGCTATGGGATCTCTATCCGAGGATGCCGACGATCGCTTATCAACACTTGCTATCAAGGTTTGACAGGCCCTACCGGAAGATGCTCCCGCACTTGACTGATTACTCCCGCGACATCGCGCTGGGGGCGCTGTTCGTCGCGGTGTTCCTGACGATCGTCGTGGTGCTGTCGGCCCTCTAGGAGACAGCATCAGGGCATGTTCAGCGACGATCACATGCCATGAGGGTTGCAAGAATTTCGTGACCATATATCTCACTATGCTTGCGCCGAGCAGGATTAGGTGATACTATGTTGGGGTTTGGTCAGGACCAACTACGCATGACACTTCACTTGGCTAATCCAGATCTTCCCAACATGGGAGCCGATTTCCGGAACATATCCAGTCCACCGTTGTTTGACTGTTCTATGCGATGAATTCGTAGTATTTGAGGAGGTGATCTTGAACCAACCGGCAGAGACCATATCAACCAAGAGTGAGGCGAACAAAGCCATAGACAGCAAGACCCGCCAGCAGATCAAGAAGATAGTTCAGGCCACTAATGGACAGGCCGGAGCGCCGATCCGGGTGCTGCAGCAGGTGCAGGGGCTGGTCGGCTATCTACCGCACGAAGTCCTGCAGACCATATCCACGGAGATGAGAATCCCGCTCAGTGAGCTGTACGGGATCACCAGCTTCTACTCGTTCTTCACTATGGTTCCCAAAGGCAGGTTTGTGATACAGGTGTGCCTGGGAACGAGCTGCTACGTTAAGGGAGGACAGCGGATAATCGACACCCTGAACAAGGATCTCGGGCTTGAGTCGGGCGGAACCACAGAAGACCGCAGGTTCTCTCTCGAGACAGTACGATGCATCGGTTGCTGTGGTCTGTCTCCGGTGCTCGCCATCAATGAGGACATACACAGGAGGGTGAAGCCGAGCCAGCTCAAGGATATTCTGAGTTCGTATCAATAGGAGAGTGCTATGAAACGACTTGCGTCAGCAGATGAGTTAACGAAGCTTAGAGATCAGATCCGGGATGGACTGACCCGGCAGGAGAAGAAGACCAGGGTGAAGGTGCATCTTGGAACTTGCGGTATATCCTCAGGCGCGAACACCGTTCTGGAAGCTGTTCAACGGGAGGTCGCAGACCGCAAACTGGCTAATGTAGAGGTGCTGAAGGCAGCCTGCATCGGCCTGTGTGATCGAGAGCCGGTAATTACGGTTCTGGATACGGCGGGAGGAGAGACTACCTACCACGACATCTCCGCCGACCGGGTCCCACAGCTTGTAGAGCAACACCTCGTCAAGGGAAAGGTGCTGGGCGACTGGGTCCTGAACCCGGATGACCCTCTGCTCAACCTACAGGAGATCCGGGTCATGCATAACCAGGACCTGGATCCGATGAGCATCGAGGGGTATATAGCCAGAGACGGCTATCAGGCGCTGGCCAAGGCACTAACGCAGATGAAACCGGACGAGGTCATCGCAGAGATAAGCAAGGCCGGTCTGAGAGGTCGGGGAGGGGCGGGGTTCCCCACAGGTACGAAGTGGACGTTTGTCCGCAACGCTCAGGGCAATGAGAAGTTCGTCGTCTGCAACGGTGACGAGGGCGACCCCGGAGCCTATATGAACCGTGCCGTTCTCGAGGGTAACCCCCACTCGATAGTCGAAGGCATGGCAATAGGTGCATATGCTATCGG
>PULQ01000128.1 GCA_003552465.1 Dehalococcoidia bacterium | reverse complement strand
CTGTCGCTGGTTCTGGCGATTGTTGTCGCTGTGGTCGCGACTCTGTACCCCGCTTTCCGTGCGACCAGAGTCAGGGTTGCCGATTCCTTCAGGTCGCTGTGAGGTGCTGCATGCTGGAAGTGAAGTGTGTATCGAAATTCTACGGCGAGGGCACGACCAGGGTGGTCGCTTTGGACGACGTTTCACTACGCGTGGATGATGGCGACTTCATCGCAGTGATGGGGCCATCAGGCAGCGGGAAATCGACGCTGTTGAACATCATCGGGGGACTGGACCAGCCTTCTCGGGGAGAGGTGATCCTGGATGGCAGGCGCATTGACGATCTTGACGAGAACGCGCTGGTGGACATCAGGAGAGGAGACATCGCCTATGTCTTTCAGCAATATCACCTGCTGCCTTCTCTCACCGCCATCGAGAATGTGCTCCTGCCGTTGCTATTCCGAGGGGGCGATACCCGACCGAAGAAGGCAATGGATATGCTGAGAAGAGTCGGGCTGGAGAAGAGGGCGGATCACAAGCCGGGCCAACTGAGCGGTGGTGAGCAACAGAGGGTAGCGATTGCCCGGGCGCTGGTCGGTGACCCGTCGCTCATACTGGCCGATGAGCCAACAGGAAACATGGATCAGAAGACGGGGACAGAGATACTCGAGTTGTTCACCCGATTGAACAGAGATGGGCACAGCATCATCATGGTCACCCATAATCCTGAGATCGCCGGGCAGGCCGGACAGACTATAGTCTTGAAGGATGGAAGGGTCGAAAGCACATCATGAACAGGGTTGGCAGGGAGCGGGTTCGAACCATCGACGATGAAGGAGGATCTCCATGAGCATACAGGGAAGAGAAGAGGGCGAGCTGCGGCGCACGAGGACCGGCCGCATACGGTGGGTGGCGATAGCAGCAGCTATAGTGGTGCTGGCTGTGCTTGTCGTCCAGTTGATCCAGCCGGGTGGCAATGGGCTGAGTGGCGGGCCGATAAAGGCAGAGTGGGTTGAGCCGCACGTGGAGGGCGATGTCGTGTCCATATCGCTGGCTGACGTCGAGCGGAGTCGGAACATCCACTTCAGAGTGGAGACCGATAACCGTGACATGCACTTCATGGCATACAAGCTGAACGGGCAGATACATGTAAGGGCCAGCGTCTGTCCGCCATGCTGGGGAATCGAGTATTCACTTGACAGAGACGTCCTGGTGTGTGACATGTGCGGAACTACGTTCAGAGCGAGGACGGGTGACGGGATCAGGGGGCCGTGCGACGACTATCCGAAAGCGGCTGTGGCGTATGACGCTGTTGCCGGGAGCATAGTGATGAGCAGGGCTGACCTTAGCGCGGCCTATGAGGATACGCTTGAGCCCGGATGGCCGTAGAGGGCGAGTTGAGCTATGCTTCACTGCATGGGGGTAAGGCACGGGAGACCAACCTCATAGAAGAGGCGGCGAGATATGACTGAACAGACGAGCAAGATAGTTCTGAGGGTCACGGGGATGACCTGTGCGTCCTGTGCGGCTGTCATCGAGAAGGGACTCGCCGGGTTGCCCGGCCTGCACCGGGTGAGCGTCAATGTGGCCAGCGAGGATGTATCGGTCGAGTACGATCCCCGGCAGGTCGACATCAAGGCGCTGGTTAAGGCGATCTCGGATGTCGGGTACGGCGTGAACCTGGAGAAGGTGACCTTCGGTGTGGGCGGCATGACATGCGCCTCATGCGTCGCCAATGTAGAGAAGGCCCTCGCGAAGGCGCCGGGAGTGATCTCGGTCAGCGTCAACCTGGCCAGCGAGAAGGCGACGGTCCAGTACGTCAGGGGCGAGACGGACATGGCCGATTTCAGGTCTGCCGTAGAGGCGGCGGGCTATTCGGTTACCGAGGAGAAGCAGGAAGAGGAGAAGGTTGAGGACGATGTACTGAAGGTACAGAAGGCAAAGAGGCGGTTCATCCTGGCCATCATCCCGTCGGGTGTGGCCTGGACGCTGATGATCCTCTCTATGGCTGTTGCCATTCCCGGTTACGGCATCATAATCGCGGTGCTCGGCTTTCCGGTCGTCTTCCTGGTCGGTTGGCCCACTCACCAGGCTACCCTAAGGGCGATCCGCGGCCGCCGTGCCAACATGGATGTCCTCATCTCGCTCGGATCGGTGCCGCCCTATTTCATGGGCATAGGCGCGTTGATCTGGGGCGGGCCGGGATTCATAGAGATGGCGATGGGAATCGTCTCCTTCCACCTGCTTGGCAGATTCCTTGAGACGAGGGCCAAAGGCCGGGCCTCCCAGGCGATAAAGAAACTGCTTCAACTGGGAGCCAAGACGGCCCGCATAGTTGTGGACGGCCAGGAGAAGGAGATCGCCATCGAAGAGGTGAGGGTGGGCGACATCATGGTCGTGAGGCCGGGCGAGAAGATCCCCACCGATGGCGTGATAGTGGAGGGCGCGAGCGCCGTCGACGAGTCTATGGCTACCGGCGAGTCGATGCCGGTGGGCAAGCAGACGGACGATACGGTGATCGGGGCGACGATCAACCAGCAGGGATTGCTGAAGGTACGGGCCACGAAGGTCGGCAAGGATACCTTCCTGTCTCAGGTCATCAGGATGGTGGAGGAATGCCAGGGCTCCAAGGTGCCCATCCAGGAGTTCGCCGACAGGGTGACCGGTTACATGGTGCCCGGGGTATTGGGAGTCGCGCTTTTAACGCTAGTAGTCTGGCTGCTGTTCCCCGACTTCTTCATGAGGATCATAACATGGGGGGCTACCTTTCTGCCCTGGGTAAACCCGGATCTGGGGACGGCCACGCTGGCGATCTTCGCCAGCATCGCCGTCCTGGTCATAAGCTGTCCCTGTGCTCTGGGACTGGGCACGCCCACCGCCTTGATGGTGGGCACGGGAATGGGGGCCGACAAGGGCGTGCTTTTTCGTCGTGGAGATGCGCTGCAGACGATGAGCGATGTGCACACCATCGTTTTCGATAAGACAGGGACGATCACCAGGGGCAAACCTGGGGTTACCGACGTGTTCTGCAACGGGCGGTTTGATGAACAAGAGATCATCCATCTTGCCGCCGGTCTGGAGCAGGGCTCGGAGCATCCACTGGGGCAGGCCATAGTGGGAGAAGCCATGGGGCGCGGCATCGAACTTGTCCGGGTCGAGAACTTCGAAGCCGTTGCCGGCAAGGGCATAAGAGGCAGGGTCGACGGCAAGGATGTGCTGGTCGGAAACCAGAAGCTGATGCTGGACTTCCAGGTAGACTTCAGCGAGGTCAAGGGTAGACTGGGTGAACTTGAGGACGAGGCCAAGACGGCCATGCTGGTAGCGGTGGACGGCAGAATAGCGGGCGTGATCGCCATGGCCGATACGCTCAAAGACGATTCAGTTCAGGCCATCGCCGAACTGAGGAAGATGGGGATGGAGACGGCCATGATCACCGGGGACAACCAGAGAACGGCTGCCGCTATCGCCAGGCAGGTGGGTATCGAACGGGTGCTGGCGGAGGTGCTTCCCCAGGATAAGGCCGCCGAGATCAGGCGGTTGCAGGATGAGGTCGGGGTTGTTGCCATGGTGGGCGACGGTATAAACGATGCGCCCGCGCTTACGCAGGCCGACGTGGGTATAGCTATAGGGACAGGGACCGATATCGCCATCGAGTCTTCTGACATAACGCTCGTGAGGGGCGAGTTGAGCGCCGTGGTTACGGCTGTGAACCTGTCGCGGGCGACGTTCAGGAAGATCAAGCAAAACTACTTCTTCGCCTGGTTGTACAATGCGGTGGCCATCCCCATGGCAGTGGTGGGGCTGCTGCACCCGATGGTCGGTATGGCGGCGATGACGGCCAGTTCGCTCAATGTGGTAACCAACTCGCTGCGCCTGAGAAAGGCTAAGGTCGATCCGTCCTGGCAGCGGCGCTGAGCAAGGGGTGTCGGACGGCATGTTATACTGTCTGGCCCGCGAATGAGAAGGGACGTAGAGTTGATACAGGAGAAGGATGGACTGACTGCGCGGGTCACCGGCAATGGTGTCAGGGTGACCCGGCCACGCACCATGCTATGGAGGAACTACAGGTGAAACGTATTTATCTTGACCATGCTGCGACCACTCCCGCTCATCCGGAGGTGGTCACCGCTATGATGCCCTTTTTCGGCGAATCTTTCGGCAATCCGTCGAGTATTCACTCCTATGGCCAGGAGGCAAAGCAGGCCGTGGAAGATGCTAGAGACATGGTTG
>PULQ01000045.1 GCA_003552465.1 Dehalococcoidia bacterium | reverse complement strand
GCAAAAGCCGCACTGGCCAGTGGCGATGTCAACTGGCTGGAGTCTAGAGTGGGCTTCCTGGACGAACCATTGCGCACCTGGCTTGTCTCGAGATTATCACAAGAGAAGTGGTAGGCATCCACGACCAGCCCCTTATCTTGTCCAGAATCTGGACCTAAGCAAGGCAGACGTCACAGGGCCCTTTGACTACCAGTATCCCTCCCGTACAGCAGTTCATGCGCCTTTGCCAGGTCGGCTCTGCTGTTGATGTTGAAGAAAGTCAGGTGCTCGGGATCGAACGTGTCGATCTCAGTCTCCCCGACGTACCTTACGTTGACCATACTGAAGAGCCTGTTGATCTTCAGTTGGTCACGCTTCAGCAGTTCCCGGATGGCGGGTATGCAGTTCATGGAGTAGAAGGCACACAGTGGTTCTACCTTGTCCTCGACACGGGGGACGACGGCATCGAAGGCCGACGAGATCCGGTACATGTGAGCAAGTAGATCAACACTCAGGAAAGGCATATCACAGCCCACAGCCAGTGCACTATTGCTTCTTGAAGCGGCCAGCCCCGAGTAGAGACCTGCCAGCGGACCCCTGCCGACACAGGCATCCGGTACAGTCCTGACCATTACCGACGAGGAGCACGGAATCGACTCCCCCTCGCCCGTTACCATTATGATCTCTGCGCTCAGCACACTGAGGCGATCGACTACGTGCTGGATGAGGCTCTTTCCATCAAGGACCTGCAGGGCCTTGTTCCGACCGAGCCTTGAGCTCTTGCCGCCGGCCAGGATTATGGAAGTCATCTTGTCCGCCTCGGTAGACGCCGCTACGCTATCATACAGGGCAGCCCGAGGCAACCTGGTAAGGCTTGCCTAACCGGCTCCGCTCGACTAGAATAACCCGAGAGCAGACGGAGAAGCACCAGTACGATTCGTGGTCTCCGTGTGCCTCTATCGCCAGTTGCTCTTGCCGGCTGGCAACCGGTGCTGGACTCACGGTATATGAAGATCCTCGGCATAGAGACATCCTGCGACGAGACCGCTGCCGCGATAGTGGAGAACGGGAGCAGGATCATCTCCAATGTCGTTGCCTCACAGATCGACATACATGCTCGCTACGGCGGCGTGGTTCCCGAGGTCGCCTCGAGGCAACACCTGCTCACCATCATACCGGTCATCAGAGAGGCTATGACCGGGTGGGACTGGCACGACATAGATGGTATAGCCATTACCCACGGCCCGGGATTGGCGGGTTCGCTGCTGGTGGGGGTCAACCTGGCCAAGGCGATCGCCCTGGCTACAGGATTGCCTTTGGCAGGTATCAACCATCTCGAGGCCCATGTCTATGCCAACTGGCTGGAGCATTTCTCCGCCTCCGGTCAGGAGAGCGAGGTGAAGTTCCCCTGCCTCTGCCTGATCGTGTCCGGCGGTCACAGCGATCTACTGCTCATGGAAGGACACGGTCGGTTCCGGGCACTGGGCAGGACTCGGGATGACGCCGCCGGAGAGGCCTTCGACAAGGCGGCCAGGATCCTCGGCCTTGGTTACCCCGGGGGGCCCGCCATCGAGAAGACTGCCGGGTCCGGAAGTCCCTGCATACCTCTACCCAGGGCCTGGCTCAACGGGAGCAATGACTTCAGCTTCAGCGGTGTGAAGACCGCCATGTGGCACCTCGTTAACAGGGGGGAAGTCTCGGTGGCCGATGCCGCTGCCAGTTTCCAGTTGGCCGTAGCCGATGTGCTGGTTGCCAAGACGATCGCGGCTGCAAAGCAGTCGAAGGCTGAGCAGATTCTGCTCAGCGGCGGAGTCGCAGCCAACAGGACGATAGCAGGACGGTTCCTCGCCGAATCGCCGGTTCCCGTGCTGGTTCCCCCACCTCACCTGTGCACCGATAACGCAGCCATGGTTGCTGCCTGTGGCTACTACAACCTTAAGGCCGGGAAGACTGGTGACTACGACATGGATGTAGTGCCCGGCCTCGGTCTTGGGTGACCCGAAGCGTAGCTGATGACCTGTACATGCCGAATGCTTGACGGTCGATTCTGCTCTGCTATACTATTGCATGAACTCACCGGGGTTCTGTACCGACTGATTGCCAGTGACTATGCAGCAGCAATGGGCATCGTTGCCCGTGTTCGCTGCAATAACTAACCGCCGATTGCGGTCTGATGATTCCGGGAGAAGGAGTGTGCCAGATGGAAAACGAACAGGCAAGGATAATGGAGGTGCTGGAACTCGCGCTGCAGATGGAGACGGACGGCCGGGAATTCTACACCAAGGCGGGGCAGAAGGGCAGCAAGCTGACCCGGGACCTGTTTGAGCGCCTGGCCAGAGATGAAGAGGTTCACTACAGGAGGTTTGAGCAGATATACGAGGCGATCAAGGCCGAACGAAGCTGGCCGGATATCAAGCTCGAATCCGACCAGGGAAAAGGGCTCAAGTCCCTGTTCGCGCAGGCCACCAGCGAACTCGGTAAGGAGATCAAGGTGGAGGGATCGGAGCTTGAGGCTCTCAAGGTAGCCATGGACATGGAGACGAAGTCATACGATCTATACCACCGTCGTAGCGGAGAGACCAGCTCGCCCATCGAGAGACGCTTCTATCAGACGCTGGCAGGCGAAGAGCGCGGGCACTACCTTGCGCTGTCCGATGCTCATGAATACCTCAGCGACCCGGCCGGCTGGTTCACCAAGACGGAGCACTGGTCGCTCGACGGAGCGTGAACCGTCGGAAGGAGGACCTGGCATGAGTGATGTAGCCTTAAGCATCGAGCAACTCGCTGTCGAGGTGGAGGGGAGGGAGATCCTGCATAACGTGAGCCTGCAGATGAAATTCGGTGAGACTCACGTTCTGTTCGGACCCAATGGTAGCGGCAAGACGACCCTGCTCATGGCGATAATGGGCTTCCCCAGGTACCGTATTACAAGGGGCAAGATCGTCTTTCAGGGCAAGGACGTGACCGGGCTGCCTCCCGACGAGAGAGCCCGGCTGGGCATCGGCATGTCCTTCCAGAGGCCGCCGGTAGTCAGGGGAGTGAAGACACGAGACATGGTCGCTGCCTGTCTCAGAGGGAAAGAGTCCGAAGAGCGCATCGGTGAACTGGCCGAGAGGGCCGACCTGACCGACTTCCTGGATCGTGAGATCAACTACGGATTCTCCGGGGGCGAGATAAAGCGGTCTGAGCTAATGCAGCTGCTGGCTCAGAGGCCGGCGCTAACGCTCATAGATGAGCCGGAATCGGGCGTTGACCTGGTAAACATTTCGCTGATCGGGGAACTGCTCAACACCCTCCTGGAGAAGGACTGTCCTATACCGGATCGGAAGTGCATGGGACTGATCATCACGCATACAGGCCACATCCTGGACTATGTCAACGCACGCACGGGCTATGTTATGTGTGACGGAGTTATCGGATGCGAGGGCGACCCTCATGAGATCCTGGCTACGATAAGGGAGAAGGGCTACGAGGAGTGTATTGCCTGCTTTCTGAGGAGGGACAAAGGTGGCTGATAAGAAGATCGCTGCAAACAAGGACAAAGCCCGGGCGGCAGCAGCCAAACCTGCGGCGCTCGGTGAGGACATAGACCTCGGTACATACGTCAGTTCGGCCGAGGAGCAACCGTACGAGGCAGACCCCTCAAGGCTGCCGGACAAGGTCAAACAACAGATGCTGGACGCGGGTGTGATCCTGGATGACCCGAGCCAGAGGGCAGGCACCTTCATCCAGATGGACAACGCTCCAGTTCACAGTTCGATCAGAGAGGAGGGCGTGGAGGTTCTGCCGGTCAGCCAGGCCCTGGATAAGTATGACTGGCTGTCGGACTACTGGTGGCGGGCGGTGGCCGTGAACACCGACAAGTACACCGCCAACGTGGAACTGAATCAGCACAACGGATACTTCATCAGGGCGCTGCCCGGATCAAAGACCGTCTACCCTGTGCAGGCATGTCTATACCTGACAAAAGCGAGGCTTGCCCAGAACGTGCACAACATAATCATCGCCGAGGAGGATTCCGAACTGCACATCATAACCGGTTGCGCCACCGCTTCTGAGGAAGAGGCGGGCCTGCATCTGGGCGTCTCTGAATTCTACATAAAGAGAGGTGCTCGCGTTACGTTCACGATGATACACAACTGGAACCCCGAGGTCGCCGTCAGGCCCCGTAGCGCCGCCATTGTGGAGGAAGACGGACTGTTCTTGAACAACTACGTGCTGATGAAACCGGTCCGTTCGCTGCAGACGAACCCCACCGTGATATGCGAAGGTGACAACGCCGCTGCCAGGTTCAACAGTGTCCTCGTGGCAGACGCCGGATCATCGCTCGACGTTGGCTCTCGCGTCATACTAAACGGCAGGGGTACCAAGACGGAGATAATATCGCGTGCCATCACCACCGGCGGTTACATCGTGGCCCGTGGCTACGTGGAAGGCAATGCCCCCGATGTCAAAGGTCATCTCGAGTGTCGGGGACTGATACTCGGCGAACAGGGCGTGATCTATGCAGTGCCGGAACTGAAAGGCACCCTAGCCGGCATCGATCTCTCCCACGAAGCAGCAGTGGGCAAGATAGCTGAGGAGGAAGTCGAGTACCTGATGGCACGGGGGCTGACCCGTGACGAGGCTACCGCAACCATAGTCAGAGGGTTTCTAAGGGTAGATATCGAGGGATTGCCCCCTGCACTCGGCGCGGAGTTGCAGAGGGCCATCGAAACCAGTGAACAGGATCTCATGTAGATCCAGCCAGGAGGAGGTGCATCATGAATCTCAAGGCTCTGCGCAACTGCAGCTACGGTCTGTACGTGATAAGCTCCAGGAAGGGAGACAGGTTTAACGGGCAGATTGCCAACACCGTGGTTCAGGCGACGTCCGACCCGCCAACTATCTCGGTGATCCTGAACAAGGAGAACCTGACCCATGAGTTCGTCACGGATAGTAAGGCATTTTCGGCGTCGATACTGTCGCAGGACACCCCCCTCTCTTTCATAGGTCACTTCGGCTTTCACTCCGGCAGGGACACAGACAAGTTCAAAGGTATCGAGCACAGGCCGGGTGAAACCGGCCTCCCCATCGTACTGGACCACAGCTTAGCGTATCTCGAGGCAAGGGTAACCACTCAACTCGATGTCGGGACTCACACCATCTTTGTCGGGGAGCTCGTGGGAGCGGAGATCCTCGAGGAGGGTGAGCCGATGACCTACGCCTACTACCACCAGGTGAAGAGAGGAACTACTCCCAAGACGGCTCCCAGTTACATCGAAGAGAGAAAGGAGGCAAAGTCCGAGATGGACAAGTACGAATGCACAGTCTGCGGTTATCTATACGATCCGAAGGAGGGCGACCCGGACGGAGGCATAAAGGCGGGAACGCCTTTTGAGGATCTCCCGGATGATTGGGTATGTCCCATCTGCGGGGCAGGCAAAGACCAGTTCGAGAAGGCTTAGCAAAAATGAGAGCAAGACAGATTAAGCCGGGTGTTCACTGGGTAGGCGCGGTCGATTGGGACAGACGTCTCTTCGATGCCCTGATCCCCCTTCCCGACGGAACGAGCTATAACTCCTATCTGGTGCAGGGTAGCGAAAAGGTCGCACTCATAGACACCGTCGACCCCGCCATGATACACCTCCTGGACGGCCACCTTGAGGACGTGCCTGTCATCGATTACCTTGTTGCCAACCATGGTGAGCAGGATCACTCGGGATCCATTCCCTGGGTTCTGGAGAAGTACCCCGAAGCCAAACTGGTTACGACCCCCAAGGGCAAGGACATACTCATGGCCATGTTACATGTGCCGGATCAGCGATTCGTCACTGTGGGTGACGGCGAAACCCTGTCCCTGGGCGACAGGACTCTCGAGTTCATACATGCACCCTGGGTACACTGGCCCGAGACGATGCTTACATACCTGGCGGAGGAGAGGATACTATTCTCCTGCGACCTCTTCGGCTCTCATCTGGCCACCACCGATCTGTTCGTAACCGACGAGAGCCAGATCTATGAACCGGCCAAGAGGTACTATGCGGAGATCATGATGCCTTTCCGAGCGAGCATTGAGAAGCACCTTGCCAGGCTGGAAGGCTACGATATCGATGTCATCGCTCCCAGCCACGGCCCTCTTCACGCCAGACCTCATTTCATCGTGGACGCCTATCAAAGCTGGGTATGCGAACCGCCCAAGAACGTGGTGGTTCTGCCCTATGTATCCATGCACGGTAGCACCCAGATGATGGTGAACCACTTCGTCGAGGTGCTCGCAGACGAAGGTGTTACGGTCAGGCAGTTCAACCTGGCTGATAGCGATGTCGGGAAACTGGCCATGGCGATGGTGGACGCGGCCACCCTGGTCATAGGCACGCCCACCGTTCTTGTCGGCCCGCATCCTGCAGTTGCTCATGCTGCGTTTCTGGCCAATGCCCTGCGACCGGGATTGCGCTTTGTGTCGATCATCGGCTCTTACGGCTGGGGCAGCAAAGCCGCGGACCAGCTGAAAGCCATGATACCCAACCTCAAGGCTGAACTGCTGGATCCCGTTATCGTCAAGGGATTGCCGGGAGAGGACGATTTCCGGGCCCTGGACGAACTGGCCCACACCATCGCCGAGAAGCACAGGCAGCAGGGATTTGCCTGACCGGCGCATATTGCTGATACGGAGGCGAAAATGCAGGTGGTGAGCAATCGGGTAACGGTGAACTTATGGACGTGAAGCAAGGAGGCAGAGAGATGTACGAGAAGATGCTCGTTCCGCTGGATGGATCGAGGCTGGCTGAGTGCGTCCTGCCGCATGCCAGGGCGATAGCGAAGGGATGTACCGTGAGAGAGATCATTCTCCTCAGGGTAGTCGAGCCTCCACCCACCATGGGAGCCGAGGGGATAGACGTCGTGGCACTGCAGCAGGCGGACCAGGAAGCGGCAACGGCGTACCTGGCAAGGATAGAGTCCCAGCTTGCCGCAGAGGGATTCAAGGTCAGTTCGCATGTACTGGCGGGCAGAGCCGCGGAGGCTATCAACGAGTTTGTCCATAACAACGAGGTGAACTTGATAGCCCTTGCCACACACGGTCGATCCGGCATCAGTCGCCTGGTCTTCGGCAGTGTGGCCGACAGGGTGATACGCTCCGCACATGTGCCTGTCCTGCTGGTCAGACCCAAAGATGATGAATCCGCTGCGTAACCCGTAGCACGG
The DNA here is from genome assembly GCA_003552465.1 of Dehalococcoidia bacterium. GTDB lineage: Bacteria > Chloroflexota > Dehalococcoidia > GIF9 > AB-539-J10 > RBG-13-51-36. The sequence goes on along the minus strand of PULQ01000045.1, from coordinate 10,460 downwards.
TCTGCCGGCGCTGGAATCCTGTCTATACCCGCCACGGGTAGCCAGCCGGCGGGTGAGGCATGGCAATGTCGCGCCGGGCGTATCTGCCCTGCCTGACACAGGATACTGATGCATGATACGAATCATGGGAGGCACTATCTGAAGGAGAAGCCGCTCATGCAAGGGAGAGAATAGCATGTGGAAATGCACTAACTGCCGTCACGTCGAGTTCAGCACGGACAGGCCTGGGCAATGCCCGGTCTGCGGCGCTGAAGAGGAGAAGATCGTCCCGCACACGGTTCCGGGGGTCAAAGGAACCAGGACACCCAGCAACCTCAGGCTCGGCTTCATAGCAGAGTCCCAGGCCCATCTCAGGAACCTGGCCTATGCCATGAAGGCCGAGCAAGAAGGTTACTCCCAGATCGCCAGGCTGTTTCGCGCTATCGCCGAGGCCGAGGCGGTTCATGCCTTCAACCATATCCGCCTTCTGGGCGCCGTCTCCGGCACGCAGGAGAACCTCGAGAGCGCATTTGAGAAGGAGAACCTCGCTGCCGGCACATATCCTCAGTTGATCAGGGAGGCAAACGAGGAGGACAACACCGCCGTGGCAACCGTCCTCAGCTATTCCCGTGACGTCGAGAAGGGCCATGCCAAGCTGTACAAGAAGGCACTGGCCCACATGATGGCCGAGGAGGAGACCGAGTATTACGTTTGCCAGGTCTGTGGCTATGTCGCCGACGGGTCTCTTCCCGACGAGTGTCCTATCTGCGGGGCTCCAAAGGACAGGTTCAGGAAGGTCGTGTAGCCCGGAGGGAGCGACCGTCGGCATAATCGGGCATCCATGAAGGAGGTGTCTCATGGCTGAGTTCACAGAGGTAGCTAAGACAGAAGAACTCAAGAGCGGCACTATGAAGTCCGTAAAGGCTGGCGGACGGGAGATCCTGCTGGCCAGGGTAGGTGACATCTACTACGCCGCTGATGGCAGATGTCCGCACATGGGAGGAGAGCTGTCGCGGGGAGAACTGGACGGAACTGTGGTTACATGTCCCCGTCACGGCTCTCAGTTCGACATCGGCAGCGGCAGGGTGGTTCGCTGGATGAAAGGCGGACTGGTCTCGAAGATGGCGGGAGTCGTCAAACGGCCCTCCGACATCGCGGTATACAGAGTGAAGGTCGAAGAAGACAGGATCATGGTCGAGGTCTAGCGGCAGCCGGGAAACTCAGAGTCTGCCGCACCCAACCCGCAGCTAACACAGGGACGGGACGAACCGGCGGGCGGCGCAGCGGGGCTACCGATCGAGAGGTGCGAGATGGAAGCAAGTCTTAGTGCAGAACTTACAGTCAACAATACGCCCGTCGAACTGAACCAGTTCACCGAGCAGTTTCTGGCAGGAACCGTGGTCGGCGGGGTCTCCTCGCTGAGAGGTGCAGAGAGCATACGGGAAATCGATCTCCGCCTGGAGCGGGGCGACGTCACCGTCGTGGTCAACGGGAATCAGCTTCCCGTCACCCCTTTCCCCGGGGAGATCATCACCAACACAATAACCGGCCTCGTCTCCACTCTGAAGGGCGTTGGCAATACAGAGAGCATTCGCATATACGTCGAAGTGAAGTAGTACCTGACAGGACTATAGACTACCCCAATGGTAAGCCTTACCTTTCACGGCGGGATCAGGGAGATCGGAGGCACCAAGATCCTCCTGGAAGACGACCGCGGAGCATTCTTCCTGGACTTCGGCTTTCCCTATAGCAAGTACCGCGACTTCTACGAGGAGTACCTCAAGCCCCGCCCCGGCGCCGGACTTCTCGACCCGCTGGTGATGGGACTGCTACCGCCTCTCGAGGGCATCTACCGTAAAGACCTGGGTACCGAGGCACTATGGCAGCGGTTTCGCGGGGCAGATCATCACCGGATACTGGATGGTCTGGACGGCGTTCTGCTTTCACATGCCCACCTCGACCACTCCGGCCACATCTCCTTCCTGAGAGAGGACATTCCGGTCTACACCACCGCGACCACAGCCTTCATCGCCAAGGCGGTACAGGACTCGGGCATATCTTCCTTCGACCAGCAGGTATGCTACTTCACCCCGAGGGTGGAGGAATGCCTCAAGGGATGGCGGCAGGGGGCCTATGTTGCCAGCGGCAGCGGCGACCGCGAGCGCAGTTTCTGCGTCGCGAACAAAGATGAGTTGAGCCGGGAGGCTGAGGATTTCTGGCAGAGAGGCACCCGACAGAAGAAACTTGCCTCGCAACCGCTACAGGACATGAGAACGTGTGCCATGGATCTTCGCTGCTTTCCCGTGGACCACTCCATTCCCGGTGCCTGTGCCTGGGCTATTGAGACCGGCTCCGGCTGGATAGTGTACAGCGGCGACCTGCGGCTGCACGGCAGGCAGGGCGAGCTTACCGAGTCATTCATAGATCAGGCCGCTCGATTGCGCCCCAGGGCACTGCTCCTGGAAGGCACCAACGTGAACAGGGAGACCAACATTCCCGAGCGGGACGTGTATGACAATGGCCTCAAGGCTATCAGGGGCGCCCGACGACTGGTTATCGCCGACTTCCCCGCCAGGGATGTTAACCGCCTCCTCACCTTCCTGCAGATCGCAAGGGACACAGGAAGGAAGCTCGCCATACTGCCCAGGGACGCCTACCTTCTGAGGACGATGCGTCTGCTTGAGCCGGACATACCCGACCTGGCCGAGGAAGAGGCCCTCGTCATCTACCAGAAGACGACCTCCTCCAGGAGCCCTGCTTCATGGCTGCGCAACATATTCGAAGCGTACTCCGACAAGGTTGTGCTGGCCGATGACGTCAGGGCCGACCAGGATCAGTTCATCCTCTGCTTCAGTTTCTGGGACCTGAATGAACTGGCCAGCATACAGCCGGAGGCAGGCAGCCTCTACGTGTTCAGTTCAAGCGAACCCCACAATGAGGAGCAGGAGATGGACTTCTGGCGTCTGCACCACTGGCTGCAGCGCTTCCGGTTGAAGGCGTTCGGTCTGCCCGTGCTCAAGAACCGTAAATGGGATATCCCTGAAGAGGAGAGAGGCCTGCATGCCTCGGGCCATGCGTCAGGCCCCGACCTGCTGAGGGTCGTCCGCGAGATCCGCCCCGAGGTTCTGATCCCGGTGCACTCAGAGAAACCGGAGTACTATGTGGACAACCTGGCCCACAGCGGCATGGAGGTCATCCTCCCCGACGAACACGAAACCATAGCACTGTAACCCTTATCCCTGTAATGCCCTGCTGAGCGACGCCAGCTTGTCCTGCATGCTCCGGGGCTCGTCGCGGCGATCATCGATCTTGACCGTGGTCACCACCCGGGCCACTCCCTCCGCGAATGCCGCCTCGTGCATCTTTCTGACAACTGCCAGGATGCGGTCGGGATTATCCTCCACAATCGTGCCCATCGCGGTCGTTTCGTACTTCAGGTTCTTCTCCTCCTGCAAAACCTTGACCGCCCGCGCCACATACTTGCTCACCGAAGGGGTTTTCGTACCCAGGGGAACAACGCTTATCTCTGCTATCGCCATTCTACCCTCCTTGTCATCTGCCGGATCATCTACGCAGAAGTCCGGGTTGAGGATAAGAGCTATCTGGTTAGCATTGTACCATGATGTCAGTTGTGAGGGTGAAACCGATCTCGACATACAGTATTTGGCCCCGTTCCAGTATAATATCGCCGGTGATCATCGACTTTCACACCCACATATTCCCTGCCTGGCTCCGGGAAAGGCGCGATGAGTTCATAAGGAGCGATCCCTGCTTCGGATTGCTCTACTCCGAGCCCAGGGCGAGAATGGCGACGGCCGATGAACTGATCGCGAGCATGGACGAGGCGGGCATCGACATGTCGGTCGTACTCAACATCGGCTGGGTGAGCAATGAACTGTGCGCAACGACCAACGATTACATACTGGACTCTGTGGCGCGCTATCCGGCACGGCTGGTCGGGTTCTGCTCTGTCCAGCCAGAGGCAGGAGATGCCGCCGTGGCCGAGCTGGAGCGATGCGCGGAGGGCGGGGCCCGGGGGGTCGGCGAGCTAAGGTCGGATGTGCAGGGTTTCGACCTGGCCGACGAGAAAACGATGAGACCCCTGGTCGACGGTGCTCTGGAGCACGGCCTGATCCTTCTCACCCACTCCTCAGAGCCGGTCGGTCACCACTACCCCGGCAAGGGCTCGATTACACCGGACAGGCTGTACTCCTTTGTCACAGCTTTCCCCGGTCTCACTGTCGTCTGCGCTCACTGGGGCGGGGGACTGCCCTTCTATGCATTGATGCCCGAGGTGAAAAAGGCTCTTGCCGATGTCTTCTTCGACACCGCAGCCACTCCTTTTCTCTATCAACCCCGGATCTTCTCACACGTCAGCAGTATCATAGGTAGCGATCGGATACTGCTCGGTACCGACTATCCACTGATGCACCAGGAGCGGGTGATCGACCAGATCCGGACATCGGGACTCTCAGAGGAGGACCAGGATGATATCCTGGGTGCCAGCGCAGGAAGGCTGCTATGCCGGACTGAAAGGAGGAGAGATGCCGCAGAATGCTGATGAGATAAGGTCATTTATCGCGATTGAGCTGTCCGACGAGGTGAGGAATGGCCTCTCCCGCCTGAGGAAGGAACTGAAGAGGGATGAACACAGGTTCGTCAAATGGGTTGACCCGGAGGGTATCCATCTCACCCTCAAGTTCCTGGGTAACATACCTTCCCGACGGGTGACGGAGATAACCGGTGCTATAGAAGCAGCGGCGAGAGGGATTCCTCCCTTCGGCCTGGAGATCTCAGGGCTGGGAGCCTTTCCCCGCCTGGAGCAGATCCGGATTCTCTGGGTCGGAGTCGGCGGCGAAGTGGACAGGCTAAAGGATCTGCAGCAGCGCATCGATGCCGGGCTCGCCACGCTGGGCTTTGCCAGAGAGGAGCGCCCCTTCACACCACACCTTACCCTGGCTCGCGTCAGGAAGGAAGCATCCCCCTCGGAGAGAAGGAGCCTGGGCGAGCTTGTCAGAACTGCCGTCTTCGAAGACAGATATGAGGCACGGGTGGAGACCATCAGCCTGATGAGGAGCCAGTTGACGCCCGCCGGAGCGATCTACACCCGGCTGTCGGAAGTCCGGTTGAGCGACTAGTCCCGAGCAATGGCTCCGCCGATCCCCTATCGCTTCACAGCCCTATGATGGCGCCAATCCCGGGCGCAAAATATACCAATCGCCGCCTGACCTGCCTTGCAGTCGATTAATCAATGTTATATACTTGATTATTCCGAAACACACAAATTAACTGGGGAGGTGGACCTTGGAACACTATTCATTGCCTAAGTGCCAGAAATGCGAGAAGGGAGAACTGGTGCCTCTATCTGACTTCGGTAGTCAAGGGGCACCAATTCACTACAAGGCCTGGGTATGCACTCATCCTGATTGCGCTTTCAACATAAAGATCAGGAACGGGGAAGTGTACGTAAACGAGCCTATTCTTGATGGAGCGCTCCACAGTCGCACGCGCCGGGACTACGCTCCATAACAGAGGCTTTGCTTCGATTAGGCAGACTGGTTGAGCTGGCGGTTGACTCCTTCTTTCCTCGGCGTTGTGTTGGCTGCGGGAGGGTGGGTGTTTTCGTGTGCCCCGGATGCCGCGGACGAATGCCGAGGTTGCTTCCTCCCATCTGCCCTAGATGCGGCAGACGTCAGGCCAGCGGTATCGTATGCCCGGATTGTCGGCAGCGAAAGACAGACATCGACGGCATTCGCTCGGTATTCATCCTGGATGATGTGACACGAGAAGCCGTTCATCAGATGAAGTATCGGAACGTGCGTTCGCTTTCCCCTTACCTGGCCGGGTTTCTGTCTGACTACATTGGATCACACGACCTGCATGGCGAGATGCTGTTGCCTGTACCCCTGCACCCCAGACGCCTGCGGCAGAGAGGATACAACCAGTCGGCTTTGCTTGCGAAGGAACTGGGCAGGCGAACCGGCCTGCCCGTGACTGAGGGCTGTCTGATACGCGTCAGGCAAGCACAACCCCAGGTGCGGGCGGCGCATCTGGAGGAGAGGCGGCGCAATGTGGCCGATGCCTTTGTCTGTCTGGATGACAGAGTTAGAGGCAAAGGAGTCATCGTCATAGACGATGTATGCACCTCTGGAGCCACGCTCGAGGCCTGCGCGACAGCTCTCAAGAACAGTGGTGCAGCATCCGTCTGGGGACTGACCCTGGCGCGCGAGAAACACAGATGAAGGAGGAGAAATGGAGTTAGAGATCATCGCCAAGAACAACCTGGAGATTTCCGAGACGGTAGAGACCTACGTTCAGAAGAAGATCGGGAAACTGAGCCGTTACCTGCCCACGATTACGGAAGGCAAGGTCGAGATCTCTCACGAAGGTGCGAAGATGCCCGAGCACCGCTACACAGTACAGGTGACACTCGACAGCAGAGGTGTACTCATCAGAGCTCAGGAGAGGTCGGGCGACGTTCGCACCGCCATCGACAGAATATCGGATGTCCTTTCCAAGAGGATCGAGCGATACAAGGGCAAGCTGTATGACAAGGGCAGAGGCGTTTCTCTCACCCGACAGGAGGCCAAGATCGATGTTGATGAGGCCGAGGCTCCCAGGAGAGTCGTGAAGGGCAAGCGCTTCATGGTGAAGCCCATGCCTGTGGATGAGGCTGTGAACCAGATGGAGCTTCTGGGGCACGACTTCTTCCTGTTCACAGATTCCGATACCGACTCGATCAACCTGTTATACCGGCGTAAAGACGGTAACTACGGCCTGATCGAGGCGAGCCAGGGATAGAGGATATCGTGCACTCAAATCGCCGCGTCAGTGGAACGAAGGCGAATACAGCATAGTTGCCGGCTCTGTCTGTGAGGAACTGCTCACAATGATGGAGACTTGAGAGGATCTGGTGGAGCTGATGGGATTCGAACCCACCACCTTCTGACTGCCAGTCAGACGCTCTCCCAACTGAGCTACAGCCCCACTCCTCCGCAGAATATAGCAGAACGGCATAGCGAACTCAAGTCAGACGTTCAGGCCGAGCCAGTGCAGGATGGACCGCAGGCCGAAGTACCCCAGGTAAGCGAGTATCATATTCTTGACCGTGCTCCCCGCCCATGTCGCCAGGAAGAACTTGAGCCAGCCAAAGCGCAGCATGCCCATGAACACCGCAAAGGGGTAGTAGATGGGGGTAATCAGTGCCGCCAGCAAGAACACGGCCTTCGAGCCGTAGCGCTCGACCATGCGGCTCAGGCGAAGGTATAGCCTGCCATCGCGGTTGCCGAATAGACCGCCTCCGCCGTATCCCGTGAAGTAAGCTCCCGTAGCCCCTATAGCCTCACCGATCCCGGCCACGGCACCGACTATGGCGGGATTGAGCACCCCTCCCAGGGTGAACGTGAACACTATGCCAAATCCGGGCAGGACGAAGGTGCCCGAGGTGATTACGTTGATGCCGAAGCAGCCGACATAGCCCCACCGCGACATCTGGAGGACATAATCCCGGTGCAGGATGATGAGGACACACAGGACTACAGTGATGCCTACGGATAGTCCGCCTACTAAGGCCTCTCGCTTAGTGGGTCTCCTCATCCGCACCTATTATACAGCAAAAAACAGAGAGTGAAGCTAGTACTTGCACGACGCATGTCAACTGCAGTCATGGCCAGTACGTCAGCCTAAGAAGTTGACTCAGATCACCTCAGCATCGCCACATAGCTGTTGAGGGGAACACCGATGGACCGCGCCACCGGCAGGCACTTGGCCTTGAGGCAGTGGAAGAACCTCCCTTTTGCGGGAAGCTCCGACAGCGCCTCGTAGTGTCCCATGCCCTTGGCGAATACCAGGTCGGCCGATTCAAACTCCCTTAGGAACTCGATGGAGGCCTGCGAGAAGACCACCCCGGGTGAGGCTACGCCCGAACTGATCACACTGCCGAAGTCGCCCTCCAGGCCTGTCTCCTTCACGTCATCCAGCGTCAGATCGTTCTGACAGGGCTCGGGCTTCACGACATAGATCACATCGGCATACTGCTTCAGCCTGTTGACCAGGGGCAGATCGAAGTAGATCTCGCCTGCGTTGTCGGCCAGGTACAGAACCCGGCGCCCTTCACTCAGTACTGTCAGAAGGCGCTCCACGTCATCTATGGCGAAATCGACCGGCCTCCTAAGATCATCTCTGACGACATCGAAGTCCCTGAAGTAGTCGATGGCGTTCGCAGCAGCAGCCAGCTGGATATCGACCCGAAGACCACGACCATCCAACTGCCCATCTACCAAAGCCTCGCTGCCGGGCCACTGTGACATCTCAGGATAGAGGTCCCTTGCCAGACTCATCTCGCGTTCCTTCATCGGACTGTACGGGTCATTGTTGCCCGTCATCTCTCTGATCACTTTGTGAATCCTGGAGGCAGCGATTATGGACAACCTGGTGTAGGAGAACTCCTCCTCGAGTATCCTGGTTGCCTCCCGCATGACCCGCTGCCTCAGCGAGGCGTCGCCGGTGGCCAGGTCGACAGCCTGGGAGATCATCCTCTGCAGGCACTCATAGCATCCGGGCGCAGGCTCCATACTCTTTCACAGGCTCCCCCCAGTTGTACCGCCGGCCCCGGCAAATCGAGGCGAACAGTCCGGGTTTCCAACGGGCCCAGGGTGATTCAGCCGGTAGCTTTGCCCCAGCTCTGTCGGGGCGACGAGAGACAACCGGCATTCAGATTTGAGCAACCTATGACGCTGTATTATAATGAATTCGCCATGTTTGAGAAACTGGAACTCATTGAGAAGCGTTATGACGAGCTGGGCGAACTCCTGGCACTGGAGGAGAACGCTACCGACTACAGGCGGCTGCAAGAACTGAGTAAGGAGAGGGCCGACCTGGAGGACATCGTCCTGGCCTACCGTGAGTACAAGAGCAGGGGGACTGAACTGGCCGAGCTGGAAGCCATGCTCGACTCCCGGTCAGATGCCGAGATGACGGCGCTGGTCAAGGATGAGATGAACAGGCTCAGGCAGGAGCAGGACGCGCTCCTCGACCGCCTCAAGCTCGCGCTCACGCCCAGAGATCCCAACGACGAGAAGGACGTCATAGTTGAGATACGTGCCGGCGCCGGGGGAGGCGAGGCCGGCCTTTTCGCAGCCGACCTCTTCCGCATGTATAGCAGGTACGCCCAGGCCAAGCGCTGGCAGGTTGAGATAATCGACAGTAGCGAGAGCGAGATCGGAGGCTTCAGAGAGTTGATATTCGAGGTCAGCGGCAGGGGAGCATTCAGCCGCTTCAAGCACGAGCGCGGCGTACACCGCGTACAGAGGGTACCAACCACCGAGGCTTCGGGCCGGATTCACACCTCTACCGCCACCGTGGCGGTCCTGCCCGAGGCCGATGAGATCGAGCTCAACATCGACCCCGACGACCTGAAGATGGAGTTCTTCCACAGCAGCGGTGCCGGAGGCCAGAACGTGAACAAGGTCACCACGGCGGTCCGCATCACGCACCTGCCGACGGGCATCATGGCTTCCTGCCAGGACGACCGGTCCCAGGTCAGAAACAGGACGAAGGCCATGGCCGTCCTCCGGGCCAGATTGCTCGATCTCGAGCAGCGAAAACAGTCTGAGTCCATAGGCAAGGAGCGGAGGATGCAGGTGGGAAGCGGCCAGCGGGCCGAGAAGATCCGCACCTACAACTTCCCTCAGAACCGGGTTACCGACCACCGCATCAACTCGAGCTTCCATAATCTGCAGCAGATACTGGACGGCGAGCTTGACGAGGTTATCGAGTCCGTATCCAACAGGGAGCAGGTCGAGCAACTCGAAGCAACCTTCGCATGACGTTGCGTGAGGCTCTACAATCGGTCACCAGAACACTGGACGACGCGACGATCGATGATGCCCGTGCGGAGGCCGAGCTTCTCGTGGGCCACGTCCTGAGCATGTCGAGAGCTCAGCTCTATACAGCCCCGGAGAGGAAGTTGACCCCGGCGGAGACGGAGCAACTGGCGGGCCTGGTCCGGCGCCGCCTCGACCGCGAGCCCGCACCCTACATCCTGGGGCATTGCCGGTTCTGCGACATCGATTTCCACGTTGATCGGCGTGCCCTGGTTCCCAGACCGGAAACCGAACTCTTAGTGGAGAAGGCCGTGGAGATCGCCCGCAGGCTTCACGATCCGGGGCAGCATATCTCGATTGCCGATATCGGCACCGGCTGCGGAGCCATCGCCGTCAGCCTTGCCCTGGCCCTGCCTGAGGCCGGAGTCTATGCGACCGACATCTCAGCCTCCGCACTGCAGGTAGCCACGAGGAACTGTCGGCAACACGGGGTTGACGACCGGGTCCAACTCCTTGCCGGAAATCTGCTTGAGCCGTTGCCCCACCCGGTCGACATGATAGTGGCCAATCTGCCCTACATCAGGAGTGCCGACTTCGCCGCCCTGAGCCCCGAGATACGGGACTACGAGCCGATGATGGCACTGGACGGCGGTGAGG
>PULQ01000002.1 GCA_003552465.1 Dehalococcoidia bacterium | reverse complement strand
TGGCCTTAATTATGCCTGAGGACGACGAAACTTACAACGGAGCGCAGTATCATACTTCAGCTCTTATCACTGGTCTACGAGTCATACCCAAGCTCAACTAGATGTATTGAACATCTCGCTACATTGTTCAGACGGTGAACAACAGAAGCTTAAAGGAAGGCTAAATGATCTTGGGGGCAGAGAGACGGTTAGCACTGACTAGATTTGGCTCTCCAAATGGCTAGATACTCGACATGATTGAGTATGGACACTCAGTAACATCCAGCGGGTCTAGGAACACGACCCTGGCAAGATCGTTTATCATTTGCCATCCGAGTTCTTGTACGTGCATGGTATTCGGTATCCATGCGACGGAGATATGAAGATGGTGGGGAACCGCCGGTCCGCTATTTTTCGTCTCAGCTATGACACCGACAATGTCTCCCTCGCTCAATCTCTCTCCAGGGCGAATGTGATTGCCAGGCTTTACGTGACCATAGATTGTGTACAACTGCCTCTCGTTTGAATCGTACGCACCATGGCTCACAAATATAGATTCTCCCAGGAAATCATCGGCGACATTCGAGATCTTGCCTTCAAGTATCACGGGGATTTTCGTCTCTTCAGCTAGATGATGAATGCTCCCTTCCTTGGTCCGATAGAGGCATAGGTCCAATCCCTCATGCGGCCTTTCCCGCTTCCCCCAATCACCCCACCATTCGTAAAGGGCGCCAAACAACATTGCAGGATGAAATATCCATTCTTTGAATCCCAGACCATCGAGATTGTTGAAAAACAGCAATCGCTCATGGAACAACCTTGACACAGGCATCCTGTCCATTTCCTTGTACTCCAAGTGATCTTCACCCTTTCCTGCTCAGGTGGCCTAGTCCCTTATCTAATGCAGCGTTTTAGAAGAAAACATCATGTTGTAGGTCCATTATATGTGATTTCCAAGGCTTCATGAAACTAGTTAAACACTATGAGTGATTGTTGAACACTCCCGGGGAATCCCTGATGCCCTGCCACCTGTTAGAAGCAGGCCGATTCGATATGGTGCACTTGCTGATCCTGGGAGTCGGTATGGTGTCCCCGGACTCCCGCAGAGACCAAATGAAAAGACCTGACCCCATCCGCCCGAGGCCGTTCGTGTCTACGGGTACACCCTCAAGGAAGTAGCGGATGCATCGGGGCTTCATTACGCCACGGTTAGCGTTATAGTCAAACGGGTAGCGGGGGCGAGCAAACACCAAAACTAAAGACCTGGCCCCCTCCGTTTCTGGATGGCATCTCGTGCACTCTCTTGGGATTGTTGTATAATTCAGCACAGATGCTTCCAAGGTGAGATAGATTTGACGGATGCAGTAGCCCTCAGAGCACTCGGCAACTACGTCGACACTGTGCAGAAGACCTTGGCGGGCGGCTATGCAAGCGAAGGCTCTCATTATCCGACGCTGAAGACCCTGTTGGAGTCAGTTGGAGGTGGGATCACCGCTATCAGTTTGCCCAGCCGCATAGAATGTGGCGCACCTGACTTTATAGTCACGAAGGATTCGGGTACGGTGGGGTACGTTGAGGCCAAGGATATCGGCAGGAGCCTCGACGAGGCGGAGAGGACAGAGCAGCTAGGGAGATATCGGGCGGCACTCAACAACCTCATTCTGACCGACTACCTCGAGTTCCGCTGGTATTCCGATGGGGAATGCCGCCTCAAGGCGCGCATTGGCTCTGTGACAGCGGACGGCAAGGTCAGGCGAGACAAAGATGGTACGCAACAGGTTGCCGAGCTTCTCGCCTGCTTCTTGTCACATCGAGTCAGAGGAGTCGGAACACCGAAAACTCTGGCGATGCGAATGGCCCGGCAGGCACACCTGATCCGGAACTTGATCATCAACGCCTTCGAAAAGGAGCCGGAAGGCGGCAGCCTGCACAGCCAGCTTGCTGCGTTCCGCGATAGTCTGATCCCCGACCTGTTGATCGACGACTTCGCCGACATGTATGCCCAGACCATTGCCTATGGGCTGTTTGCCGCCCGTTGCATGTCCGACAACGGTGCTTCCTTTTGCCGCCTCGACGCCGCTCTGAATCTGCCCAGGACGAACCCGTTCCTCAGGAGACTGTTCCAGTACATTGCAGGCTATGACCTGGATGACCGCATCGCCTGGCTTGTCGACGACCTGGCACAACTTCTCGCCCGGGCGGACATGGAGGCCATTCTCAAGGACTTCGGCAGACGCACCGCTAAGGAAGACCCCGTCGTGCACTTCTATGAGACTTTCATCAAGGAATATGATCCGAAGATTCGGCAAATGCGAGGTGTCTACTACACTCCTGAGCCGGTGGTTTCTTACATAGTGCGCTCCATCGACTACGTGCTGAAGACCCGGTTTGATAAGACGCTCGGCCTGGCCGATGCCGGTGTGCACGTCCTCGACCCGGCGGTGGGCACAGCTACCTTCCTATACATGGTGATAGACGAGATCCACCGGTCGTTTTTGGCCCGAGGTCAGCAAGGCCTGTGGAATGACTACGTGGCCGACAAGTTGCTGCCGCGCATCTTTGGCTTTGAGCTTCTCATGGCTCCATATGCGGTAGCCCACCTCAAGCTGGGGCTACTGCTCAGCGAGACCGGCTATCGATCCGAGGGAGATCGGCGTCTTGGCATCTATCTCACGAACACGCTTGAGGAAGCATTCAGAAAGTCCGAGCAACTGGCCGGTTTCAACGAGTACATTGTGGAGGAAGCCAGCGCTGCTGCCGAGATCAAGAAGGTGAAGCCAATCATGGTAGTGCTAGGCAACCCGCCCTATTCAGGATACTCAGCCAATCAAGGCGAATGGATTAACCAGCTAGTAGATGACTATAGACAGGTGGATGGTAAGCCACTGGATGAACGCAAGGTTTGGCTTCAGAATGACTACGTGAAGTTCATTCGCTTTGGGCAGTGGCGGATAGAGCGTACGGGTCAGGGTATCCTCGCATTCATCACCGACCACAGTTACGTGGATAGCCCGACATTCAGAGGTATGCGCCAGTCGCTGATGAACACCTTCAATGAAATCTACATTCTCGACCTGCACGGTGACACCAAGCGTAGAGAATCAGCGCCAGATGGCGGCAAGGACGAGAATGTCTTTGACATTCAACAGGGTGTCGCGATAAGCATCTTTGTCAAGACGCCAGCTGGTACAACACCAGCTAAGGTATATCATGCTGACTTATGGGGACTGCGTGGCGAATGGCCCGATCCAAAACCAGGAACGAAGTATTACGCGCTCAGCGAGGTTGATGTGTCCGCAGATGAATGGCATGAACTCAACCCTAACAGTCCCTATTATGTGTTTGGCCCCAGAGATGAGAGTCTATTGTCCGAATACGAAGGTGTTTGGAGAGTAACCGATGTCTTCCCGTTAAGCACTACAGGCGTTCAAACGTCTCGGGACGAGCTTGCCCTAGATTTCTCCGAGGATAGGCTGGTGGCTAGGATATCGGAGATGAGAGACCTTTCACAACCAGACCATGCGGTTATTGACAAGTACAACCTGCGTGAGACGAGCTTCTGGAGCGTGGCCGAAGCGCGAAACAGGCTTGCAGCCGACAAGAGTTGGAGGGAACATGTCCTTTCTTACCTGTATCGGCCATTCGACACAAGATCCATCTTCTATTCGCCAGCTATTGTTCATAGAACCAGGTATGGCATCATGCGTCACTTACGCAAGCCGAATCGGGCGCTGTGTATTGGCCGAGCAGGACAGGTTGTCGGGTCTGAACAGTGGGATGTTATCTTCTGCAGTTCCCAGATCATAGACCTTAACATCTTCTACAGGGGAGGTGGGCAATGCTTCCCTCTCTATATCTACCCTGCCACAGGCGAGATGGAGTCTGATGGTATCAGCCGCCGCACCAACCTGAATCCGGAGTTTGTCAAAGCAGTATCAGACAAGCTGGAACTGACATTCGTTGAAGACGGACGGGGAGACCCTGAACGGACTTTCGGACCCGAGGACATCTTCTACTACGCGTATGCCGTGTTGCATTCGCCGACCTATCGCGCACGGTATGGCGAGTTCCTTAAGATAGATTTCCCCCGCCTGCCGCTTACCTCGGAGAAGGAGCTCTTCAGGTCGCTGGCAGCAAAGGGCGCTGAACTGGCATCTCTGCACCTAATGGAGTCACGTGTACTCCACAGCTTCATCACCAGGTATCCAGTTGCCGGCTCTAACGAGGTGGAGAGAGTCACCTACCACGAGAATGGAGGGCGTGTCGATATGAACAAGACGCAG
>PULQ01000143.1 GCA_003552465.1 Dehalococcoidia bacterium | reverse complement strand
GGATCTTCGCAAACCGCTTGGTGTTGATCTTCACCCCGAGGTGCCCGGCAGCAGTCTGAAGTTCGCAGCAACCGTTGGCCCCGCAGTTGCCGCAATCCACAGGATGACTGGCCAGTAGCAGTTCCAGAGCGGTCCGGGACAGCCTTACAGCGCTCTCCCCCCGGGTGTTGACCACCATCCCCTCAGCTACCGGTGTAGTGCAGGCGGGCACTGGACTGCCGTTACCTTCGACCTCCACGAAACACAGGCGGCAGGCAGCGGACGGTTCGGCCCTATCGCGGATAGCGCAAAGATTGGGTATGTAGATGTCATTATTGAGAGCTACCCAGAGGATAACCTCCCCCCGGGCAGCTCTCACCCGTTTACCGTCGATCGACAGCGCAACCGTATCTTCTCTTGCCAGCACCTCACCTCTGCCCTCTCTCAAAGAAGAGGACTTCTCAACCACAATGCGCCTCGCTTACCAGTATTCTGCCTCCTAGAAGAGCCCCTGCACCTTGCCGGTCTTCGTATCGACATCCACCTTTCTGAAGGCGGGATCGGAACTCGTCCCCGGCATGAGACTGATCGTCCCGGCACATGGACAGAGGAACTTGGCCCCTGAGTAGATGAGCACATCACGGATCGGCAGGGTCCATCCCTTGGGAACGCCCTTCAAGGTAGGATCGTGCGACAGACTGAGATGAGTCTTCACCATCATCGTCGCATAATCATCATACCTGGAATCGGCCTCAAGCATCTTGGCTTTGGCTTCAGCATCGGCAGTCCATGACACGCCGTCTGCTCCGTATACAACCCTGGCGATCTTGTCCACCCTCTCTCGCAGCTTCATCTCCATCGGGTAGAGGAACTTGAACTCGTTCTCTTCCTCGCAGGCCTCCTTCACCGTATCGGCCAACTCAAGGGCACCGTCGCCCCCCTTCAGCCAGTGCTCGCTCAGAGCACAACGTGCTCCCGCCTCCTCGGCCGCCTTGCGCACCATGGCGATCTCGTCCTTGGTGTCGGTATGAAACGCGTTTATGCAGACCACAGGGTTGATACCCGCCGCCCTGATCGTGTTGATGTGATGGAGCATGTTGGGCAGGCCCTTCTCGAGAAGCCCCAGGTCTTCCTTGGTATAGGACTCGGGCAGTGGCCGACCTGCGACCACGGCCGGTCCACCACCATGCATCTTCAGTGCCCTGATGGTGGTCGTGAGCACCGACACATGTGGCTTGAGCCCGCTCAACCGGCTCTTCACATTCCAGAACTTCTCGAATCCGATATCGGCGGCGAATCCGCTCTCGGTCACATGATAGTTGAACATCTTCAGCGCTATGCGGTCACCGATGATCGAGGACTGCCCAACCGCGATGTTGGCAAAGGGACCGGCATGCACCAGGCATGGCTGATACTCGGCCGTGCACATGAGCGTGGGGTTGATCGTGCTGCGCATCCAGGCGGTCATGGCACCGCCCACCTCAAGGTCACCCGTGGTAACCGCCTTCCCATCCCTGTCGAAGGCCACGGTTATCTCGTCCATCCTCTTCCGCAGGTCTGCAAGGTCGGTAACTATCGACAGCATGGCCATGAGCTCGGAGCTCACGGCTATCCCGAACCTCGATTGCATGGCATAGCCATCCATGCGGCCACCGAGGCCTATTACGATGTTCCTCAGGGCCTGCGCACAGAAGTCGATGATCCAGCCCATCTCCACTCTCGTCGGGTCGATGTTAAGACGGCGCATCCTTGTGCGCTTGGCAAGTTCCTCATCGTTGTAGTTACGCTCGTGCTGCATCCTTGATGTCAGGGCCACCATGGCCAGGTTGTGAGCGTTCATTATGTCGTTGATGTCACCCGTGAGCCCCAACGAGAACTCGGTCATGGGAATAAGCAGCGCGTTACCGCCGCCGGCAGCGGTGCCCTTGATGTTCATGCTGGGCCCGCCAGACGGCTGACGTATGCAGCCGCCCACATTCCAGCCTCGCTTACCCATCCCCTGCAGCAGCCCCATGCTGGTTGTGGTCTTCCCCTCACCAAGCGGCGTCGGGGTAATGGCGGTCACCTCTATGAACTTACCGTCAGGCTTATCCTTGAGGCGATCCATTATCTTCAGAAAGTCGAGCCTGCACAATCTGCCCTGAGGGATGATCTCGTCCTTCTGCAGACCCAGCTTTTCGCGCCACTCATCGGGAGTCGGCATATTCCCCTCGGCCGCCTCCGATATCTGCCAGTCTTTCATCTTAGTCGCATCATAAGCCATAATAACCTCCTCTGTTATTGCTGCAATCCGTCACTTACCGGTACGATCAGCCCGGCGCTCGGCAGCCACTACGGTGTTGACCATGAGCATGGTTATGGTCATCGGCCCTACCCCACCGGGCACAGGGGTTATGGCACTGGCCTTCTCCTTAACCGCCTCGAAGTCCACGTCGCCCCGCAGATCGGCAACCTGCTTGTTCGGATCCGCCTTGCTCGGCTTCCATCCGACGCGGTTTACTCCCACGTCGATGACAACTGCCCCTTCCTTGACCATGTCCGCCTTGATTACCTCAGGAGCCCCCATTGCGGCAACCAGGATATCGGCCTGCCTGGTGATCTCGGCCATGTTCTTGGTTCCGGTGTGCACCACCGTCACCGTTGCATTGGCCCGCTTGTTCTTCTGCACCAGCATGGCAAGGAGCGGCTTCCCGACGATATTGCTCCGGCCGCATATGACCACATGCTTGCCCTCTGGCGAATTGCCGCTCCGGATCATCAGTTCCACGGCGCCGTGAGGCGTACAGGGCATGAAATGCGGCTCGCCTATGAGCATCTTGCCGACGTTGATCGGGTGAAAGCCGTCCACATCCTTGACCGGCTCGATCAGATCCAGCACCTTGTTGGAATCGATGTGCTTGGGCAGTGGGAGCTGAACCAGAATACCGTCAACATGCTCTGCTGCATTCATCTCCTTCACCTTGGAGACCAGTTCCTGCTCCGATGCAGACTCGGGGAGCACGATCGTCTCTGACCAGACACCTATCTCTCCTGCTGCCTTCTCCTTGCCAGTCACGTAGGAGACCGAGGCGGGATCCTCTCCTACACGAATCATGACCAGTCCCGGAGTGACACCGCGCTCTTTGAGCTTCGACACCCTGCCCACCAGCTCGGCCCGGATCTCCTTCGCTACCTCAGTTCCTGATATTATCTTTGCCGTCATGTATACCTCCTTTCCTGTTGTCGACGCAGTCGTTAGACGACAGACATCTACTGGCTAGGACTAAGTCGCGCCGCAATGCCTTTCAACTCGCCTATGACCGCCGGTCCTGCACCACTGATGGGAATACTGCCAAGCCCGGCTTCGATCACCGTCTGGTCATAAGGGATGAAACCAAGAAACTCGAAATCTGGCATGGCCGCCAGCAGGAAGTCCCTATCACCCTCACCACGAATCTTGTTCCCGACCACCTTAACGTCAGTGATCCCGATGTCTCCCGCCAGCTCTCTGACTCTGAAGGCCGTCTCAATGCTTCCCCTGCCCGGCTCCACCACCACTATCAGCTCATCTACCGCCTTTGCCGTAGCCCTCCCCAGGTGCTCCACCCCCGCCTCCATATCCATTATGACCACCTCGTCTCTCCTCAACAGCAGGTGGGCAACCAGCGCCTCCAGCAGGGCGTTCTCAGGACAATAACATCCACTGCCCCCCTTCCTCAGCCTGCCCATCACCATGAGCTTGATTCCGTTATGCTCAACCCAGTATTTCTCCGGTATGTCATCCACCTTCGGATTCAGCTTGAAGTAAGGTGCGGTCTGACCGGGCCGGGCACCCGTCCTCTCCTCGATCAGGTCGCCCATCTCAGATATGGGGGCTATGCTATCGGCGTCAGGAAAACCCAGGGCCGTCGCCAGCGTGGGATTGGGATCGGCATCGATGGCCAGTACAGAATATCCGGATTCGTGGAGTATAGTAGAAAGGAGAGCGACCAGCATTGTCTTGCCGACGCCTCCTTTGCCGCTAACAGCAACTTTCATCCCGGACGGCGAATTCTAACCTTTGGCAGAAGCCCAAGTCAACCTGGCATAACGACAGGTAACTGTCAACTTTTGGTCGGTCAGAATCCCGGACGGCCATCAGCTTATGCCTCCAGTTCCGTGGATCAATGCCCGCAGGACTTGCACCCAGGGGCGATTCTGGTCTGGTCCAGATAGCGCGGGCAGACCGGCCTCTAGCCAGACTTCCTCTGCCGTGTCTGCTTTCGGTTTGAGCTTGGTGGTTTTCCGACCTTGTCGAGGTGGCTTGTCAGCCCTGTGCTTGTCT
>PULQ01000082.1 GCA_003552465.1 Dehalococcoidia bacterium | reverse complement strand
CGGATACTTGGGTGTCGGCATAGATGAGAAGTACAATCAGGAGAAGAACGTGAAGGCCGGAGAAATCCTTACCATAGGAGTGTTGCCGGTCCATAGAAGAAGAGGCATAGGAACCAGGCTGGTACTGCACTGCCTTGAGACACTCAGGATCAGAGGCATGACCAGAGCCGAAGTCGGCGTGGACGATGACAACCCAACAGGAGCCGTAGGGCTCTACGAGAAAGTGGGATTCACAGTCGCCACCAAAGATTCGATCTACGAAAGAGAGCTATCGTTCTTAGAGTGACTCTGAGTGGAAGCGGGGACACGTCCATTTTTCTGTAACAGCGAATGCTTCTCAGAGGCCGATCTTCTGTTCTGTGATCAGAAGCGACAGGCGCAGTAGAGTAGAAAATGGACGTGTCCCCAATTCTGCTTGACACTCCGTAGCGCGCCGCTATACAGTAGATGCAGCGGAGAACCACGGAGGCCGGGGGCAGAGCCCTGGAGAAAGAGCACGTGATGAGATTCAACGGGATTTGCCTAGTATCCCGAGATGTCGAGCGACTGCGGGAATTCTACGAGAGTACTTTGCAGGTCGAGGCGGAGGGAAACGATGTCCACGTCAAGCTTGAGACTTCAGGTGCCGTTCTCTCCATCTTCTCCGAATCGGGCATGGAAGGAATGGCTCCCGGTTCGATGAAGGACTATGGTCACGGCGGCTTCACAATCGAATTCGAGGTTGAGAACGTGGACGACGAGTACCGGAGGCTGAAGGGCATGAACGTCCCTATAGTTAAGATGCCCACTACACAGCGGTGGGGACGTCGCTCGGTCTGGTTTCGAGATCCCGACGGCAATATCGTCAACTTCTTCCAGGATCTGTCCCGCTGGCGTCAATGTCCCCAGTTGATTATCCGAGCGAGATGAGACTTGTGATAAAGAGAGGCAGATGACATGGACCAGCAACTGATCGCGATGTGCGGTGCATACTGCGGAACCTGCGAGTGGAGGCCGAAGACCGATTGTCCGGGATGCCTCGCCCTTAAGGGCAAGATGTTCTGGGGCACGTGCGATGTCGCGACCTGTGCCGTTAACAAGGGCCTTGACCACTGCGGCCTCTGTCCGGAGGTGCCGTGCGCCACCCTCCAGGGCCTCTTCGATGACCCCGAGCATGGCGACAACGGCGAGCGCCTTGCCAATCTGCAGGCATGGGCCCGCGGGGAGCAGACCTACACCGAAATCACGCCGAAGAAGTCAGCTTGACGATCCCGTGCGGATGAACCTTGCGACGCTTCACAGTGTTCGGAGTCATGCAATAACGCTCAGGGAGGGACATATGATAACCAATCCTGTAATCGAAACCCTTATGAACCGGAAGTCGGTAAGGAAGTACACCGATCGCAGGCTGAGCAAGGAGGAGATGGAGACAATCGTGCGGGCAGGGCAGCAGGCACCCTTCGCCTCCCAGCTTTACAGCGTCATCTACAGCACAGAGAAGCCGATAGCGTTCAATGCTGCGATATGGTTCGTCATCTGCGTTGACGTTCATAAGCTGGAAAGGTTCATGAAGGTGCGTGGATGGGACACCGTCACGAACGACCTGACCCTGCTGCTAATGGGGATGCAGGACGCTGCATACATGGCACAGAACATGGTCATAGCCGCCGAGAGCCTGGGCATAGGATCATGCTTCCTGGGGGCAGTGAGTTCCAGCGCCCAGCGAATCAGAGCACTAAGCGAGAAACTTGAACTGCCTGAGAGGGTCCTGCCCATGGTGGAACTGGTTATGGGTTACCCAGACGAGGATTTCCCTCCCCGCCCGAGATACCCGCTCGCCTTCACCCTGTTTGAGGGCAGATACCCGAAGCTGAGTGACGACGACGTGAAGGAAGCGATGAAGGTGATGGACGACGGATACCTGGAGCAGGGATACTACAGGAAGCAGAACGTGAAGATACAGGTGGAAGGTGGGAGAAGTGACGACCATACCTTTGACAACTACAGCTGGACCGAGCACATCTCACGGAAGTGGGGGCAGTGGGCAGCATCACCCGACGAACTGCTGGATGCGGTGCGACAGCGCGGGTTTTCGCTATCCAGAGACATGCTATAGGATGCAGGAGCGGCGAAGCTCAACGAGGCGAGATGATCACAGTCCGTGAACTGAGGAGAGACGAGATCGAGGAGGTCTGGCAGATCGACCGCCGCGAGGTGATCAGTAACATCTACTATCTCGAAGACGGCGTGCTGGTTCTCAGGCCCGAGCGCTACGATATGCAGGGGTGGCCTTCCGGCGAAACCGATGCAAGCACCGAGCTCTTCTACGATTGCTTCGACCGCGGCGGCTGGTTCTGCGGCCTGTTTGACAAAGGCGAGATCATCGGAGTTGTCATGCTCGAAAGCAGGTTCATCGGCAGCAACCGCGACCAACTCCAGCTGAAGTTCCTGCACATCAGCCGCGATTATCGCGGGAAGGGGCTTGGCAGGCGGTTGTTCGAGTTGGCCAGGGCCAGAGCCCGCCAGTTGGGTGCCCGTAGGATGTACATCTCTTCCACGCCATCTGAGAACACGGTGAGGTTTTACATGGGCGTGGGTGCGACTGTAACCGATGAGCCTGATCCCGATCTACTGGAGTTAGAGCCTGAAGATATCCACATGGAGTGCCCTACTTAGATCGTTGATTTGGGGTGAACGGAATGAGTGTCGAGCTCCGGAGCTACAACAGACCGAACGACTATGACCTGATCGATGCGTTCCTCATCGCCCACCACCAGCCCGGCAACCGGGACGGCAACTGGCTTGAGCCGGAATGGGAGTATATGCACTTTCACCCCGGCCTGGACGGTTCATCCCTGGGGAAGATCGGGATATGGGAGGCTGATAACGAGATCGTAGCAGTTGCTCATTATGAACTGCATCTGGGCGAGGCCTTCTTCGAGTTCCATCCGGACTATCGTCACCTGCGCGAAGCCATGCTGGACTACGCAGAAGCCAATCTGACAGGAGTATCAAAGAGGTACAGCCAGAAATACCTGTGCGCCTACGTCAACGACTTCGACGCCGAGTTCCGAACCCTGGTTGAATCCCGGGGCTACAAGGATGATCCCGAGGGCGCACGCCCGCTCTATCGCTTCGACACTCTGGGGCCGTTCCCGCCCATCACGATACCCGAAGGATTTCAACTGACCAGCCTGGCCGAGGAATGCGACTGGGCCAAAGTCCATCGCGTCATGTGGAAGGGCTTCGACCACGGCGATGACGTTCCCATGAACCACGAGGAACTCGAAAGCCGTCGGCGCATGTTCGACACCCCCAAGGCGCGCCGCGACCTGAAGGTAGCAGTCGTGGCGCCGGACGGGGAGTTCGTCTCCTTCTGCGGCATGTTCTACGAACCAACGCACCGGTATGCCCTTGTCGAGCCGGTGGCCACCGATCCAAGGTATCGACGGATGGGACTGGGCAAAGCCGCCGTGCTGGAAGGCATCAGGCGTTGCGCCGCACTGGGCGCAACGGTGGCCTATGTTGCGACCGACCTGCAGTTCTACCAGTCCATTGGCTTCACGAAAGCGTACAACAACGAATGCTGGGTGAAGTATTTTGACTAGACGTAGTGCTCTGCAGGCAGTGCTCACGGGGCTGAACAACCCGATTGACTGTGTGATGGCCATCGGCGATAATGACAGCGACGTGCCGGTGTTCGACTCTGCCGGGTACCGGAAAGCCATGGGTAACGGCGCCGCTGATCTGACTCGCCCTGGCGGTATCACAACTGGAGTAGCATATGAAGATAGGTAAGACGTTCCATGCCAGGACTCGGTCCGAGTGGCGTGTCTGGCTCGAGAAGAACTATGATACAGAGTCAGAAGCCTGGCTCGTTTTCTACAAGAAACACACCGGACAGACCTGCATCGCCTACGATGACGCCGTCGAAGAGGCTCTGTGCTTCGGATGGATCGACGGTGTCCTCCAGAGAATTGACGATGAGACATACGCCCGGAGGTTCTCTCCACGCAGGGACGGCAGCAACTGGTCGGCGCTCAACAAGAGACGCGCTATGAGCATGGTCCAACAGGGCAAGATGACCGAGGCGGGAGCAGCGAAGCTCAGCTTCTCGGACTTCTACGACGACTACGGCAGGACTCTCGAGCGTAGAGCCGACGACCTCTCCATCCCCGAGTACTTCGAGCAAGCCCTGACCGGCAACCGGCAGGCGCATGAGAATTTCACAAAGCTCGCCCCTTCATATCGCAGACGCTATCTGCTCTGGATAGCGGACGCCAGGACCGATGAAACGCGGAACAGGAGAATGG
>PULQ01000009.1 GCA_003552465.1 Dehalococcoidia bacterium | reverse complement strand
GGGCACCTGGAGATACAAGGAGAGGAAAGAAGACCGTCCTATGACGATCTACCTGACGAAGGAGCAGGTTAAGGAACTCGGCAACCCGGACTCCATCAAGATCACGATAACAGCGGCGAAGGAGAGTAGATGGTGCAATCAAAGACCGTAGAGATTGCCGGCGTTGGGGCGGTCCTCTTTGAGCGCAGCAGAAGGGCAAGGCGGTTGATCATCTCCGTGAAGCCATCTACACAGGTTCGTGTGGCTGTGCCCTATGGAGCATCATTCCCGAGAGCCGAGGAGTTCGTGCACGCCAAGGTGGATTGGATACAGGGGCAGTTGGTCAAGATGAGGGCGTACTCACAGGGCGAAGGTACTGGCGAGTCTGCCGTGGATATCATCGATAAAGAGGAAGCCAGACGCAGACTCATAGCCAGGCTGGAGTGCTTAGCTGCCCAACACGGCTTTAGCTATAACAGGGTGTTCATCCGCAATCAGAAGACGAGACTGGGCACCTGCTCTAGTAAAAACAACATCGGCCTTAACATCAAGGTTAGCTGCCTGCCCGAGGAGCTAATGGACTATGTGATTCTGCACGAGCTTGCTCACACCAGGGTCAAGAGCCACGGCAAGGAGTTCTGGATGCTGATGGATGAGCTGGTGGGAGACGGCAAGGCTATGGCGAAGAGGGTACGTGAATACAGCATCCGCCATCTTCTGGGCTCTCTGCGGATGCCGGTGAGTCAGCCAAGGATGAAGGAGGGAAGGATGATAGAAAGCTACGAAGCATTGGCAAGTGTCATCTTCTGTATGCCGGTGAGGGCAACCGACACTCATGCGCTCAAGGACACAGCGGACACTCTCATTGAGCGATTGCCCATTGGCCTGCCGCAGTACCACTCCCGCAACCAGGCTGTTTTGCGTGCCCTGTTCGGGCTGGACAGTGAGCCCAAGAGTCGAGCCGAGATCGGCCTCGAGGTGGGTCTATCGCCAGAGAGGATCAGACAGATAGAGAATAAGGCGCTGCGAATGCTGAGACATCCGTCAAGAAGCGGGCAGCTGTCGGAGTTGGTTGTTGAGAGGAAGTCGAGGTAGGTTAATGGCGCATAAGCCATCATGAGCATCTTCTGGAGAATGGCAAAGTGAGCAAGAAGGGACTGGCAGGGATCCTCTTAACTCTGGTCGTCGGTGCGATCGTCGCAGTGGCGATAGCTCTGCCCTCGCCAACAACTCAGGCTCCGGCCAGCTTCGGTGTATTCAACCTCGGTGTTAGTCCGAACGAGGTTGAGCCCGGAGAGACTGTCACCGTTACCGTCGAGGTGTTGAACTTAGGCGAAGAGGAGGGCACTCATGTGCTCGAGTTAGTGATCGACGGAGTGGTTGAGCAGACTCAGAGCATGACCCTCGACGGGGGTGATAGCGCTTCCGCAGTCTTCGAAGTCCAGAAGGAGATAGAAGGCTCCTACAGTGTGGAATTGGCCGGGCTGACAGGGGCCTTTGAGGTAGTTCAACCGGAGCAACCGCCGGATGCTCTTGAAGAGACCCGCGTCTACTTCTTTGATGTAGGCCAGGCTGATGCCACACTCTTTCTGGGGCCAGAGTTCACGGTGCTCATAGACGCCGGCGACTACCGCAGGAATGATGTTGTGCCTCATCTCATGTCGGTGGGAGTGACAGAGATCGACCTACTTATCGGGACCCACCCACATGCCGACCACATCGGGCAGTTTCCGCAGGTGCTCGACAGCTTCACTGTTGGAGAGGTATGGATGTCCGGGGATCTTCACACGACTCGCACATTTGAGCGTGCCCTTGATGCCATCCTGGCGTCAGACGCAGTCTACCACGAGCCGCGGGCTGGACAGGTTTTCGAGTTCGGAACACTGCTCATCAAGGTGCTGAACCCGTATGAGCTCACAGGCGACTTCCATGAGGGGTCTGTTAGTGTTCACATCACCTATGGGGAGGTGAGCTTCGTATTCACCGGCGATGCCGAGACGCATACCGAGCAGGCCATGATAGACCGCGGTCATGATCTTGAAGCTCAAGTGCTTCACCTGGGTCACCACGGCTCCCGCACCTCGTCCGGTTCAGCGTTCTTAGACGCAGTATCTCCGGATATAGCCATCTACTCTGCAGGAAAGGAGAACCCCTATGGCCACCCTCATGACGAGGTGGTACAGCGACTTGCTGCCATGGGCATACCTCTGTACGGCACTGATATCCATGGCACGGTGGTTATGGTCACTGATGGTGTGACCTACAGCGTTGAAACCGAATACGCGGTGCCTCCGCTGACCGGTACCACGGTAGCCGAGAACATGAGTTGACCAATGCCCAGGATCGCCCACATGGAGAAGGCTGTGATAGACCGCATTGTAGACCGCACGACCGCCGTGATACTCGTCGGGGAGGACCAACGGCAACACCACCATCCGGCCGATGGACTACCTGCAGGTGCCCGGGAAGGCACCTGGCTGACGGTGAGGATCGAAGACGACGGGATTGTATCTATCGAGGTGGATGCAGGAGAGACAGATGAGGTGCGTAGGCGTATTCAGGAGAAGGTGCACAGACTGAGAATGAAGGGTAGGTAGTCTGACCTGGTCAGCGCTTCCTGAACCAGATGAAATACAGGATGATCAGCGATATGCCTAATGAGAAGATGATCAGCATCCTCAACCCCTTGAAGCTACTGGTGAGACCATAACCGGCGCAGTTATGCCGGTAACCATCACGCTCTCGCCAAGGTCCAGCTCAAACTGCTGCTCGCCCTCCGGCGAATTCACAAAAACAATGACCGGTACAGTACTGTGATTCTCCACGACAACTCCGTCCTCTATCAGAACTGCACTGATCGATATCATCTGGTCATCGACTGAGATCGTGAGAGGCGACTGTGAAGGACAGGCCATGCTGAATAGGCATAGAGCAAGCACAGAGCAGAGCAGAGCAGGAGTATTCGTCTCATGGGTCTTATGGTGGTCATGCTAGACCAATATCTAATGGGAGTCAACAGACAGATCAGTATAGCCGCCCTCTGTCTATGGTTCACGCTGCGCACATAAGCCATAGTTGATAACCTTGAGAAGAGCATCAACGCCGAATGTCTGAGGGTGGTCAAAGAGGTTTGTCGTGCCCATATAGCGTAGTGATACTCTATCCAACACGTCTACGATCGCTCTTAGCGCTAGGGAGACCCTATCGCGGCTCGCTGGCGTGAGAGGGTATACATGCGGGGCCAGACAATGCCCGAGATTGAGATGTGCGATCCGATACGGTCAGAACCAGCGGTGCTACGGGTCGGGTATAAGCGTCACCAGAAACTGCAATACCGTGTGGTATTCCTGGAATCTCTCTGTCTCAGCTAGAAACCCCGTAAGATAACCGCCGGCCGCTACTGCATCTCCACTGTACATTGCATGGGCATAATCAAGAGCAAAGTGGCTCGAACTGGTAAGACTATCCAAGACTCCCAAGGCGGTTTCATATATGGCATCTGCGGTGTCGGCCTGCCTATCACACAAGCTTGTGGGTGGCCGTGTTGCTGTGAGTTCCGTTCTGATCTCATCCAGCTGTTCCATGCGATTCGTGGTTTCGTTCTGCCAGGCTGGATTATGCGGTAGAGGCTCCTCTACCAGTTCAAACAGTTCGAGTGCAACATGTGTAGCCTCTGTGCATTGCTCAAGAACGTAGATAGCATAGTCGTTCATCTCGCTGGTCGTCTCCCGAGGTGGGGACGGGACCAAGAATATCGTGGCGATAATAGCTGCAGCACAAGCTGCTATGATTCCTGCCAGCTTGCCCTTGCTCATCTCAGCTGAGCTCATCTCATACTACTTTCAACTCTGACAGACGCTGTCCTGCTCAATCATGGTCTGTAATAGTCAGCGCTGGCAATCACGTAAGCTCCGCTGCTTGTCGCTGTCGCCACAGCCCTACCATGAAGGTATATAGTGACTGTTACGCTGCCTGATGGGCCCATATTCTGAGCGGAGATGTATAGAAACCTATCAGGGAACGTCTCGAAAGTATATGTATGCGGGACCCGAACACTGGTGAACTGCTCCATACCGCCTGTCGCGTTAGTCAGCGTCACAGAGACGCTTGAAGCAGTTCCAGTTATCTTGTACTCAACTGCTGGCGGTCTCGGCTCAAAGGTAGCGGTAATGCTCCTGTCCGAGTCCGTGATGATAGTAGTGGAGGCAGTATCAGGGTTGGCGATGGTATCGACATCGCCGGTCCAAGCGACAAACCTGTAACCAGTCTCTGCTATTGCCTCCAAGCTAACGACCTCGCCATCATAAAAGGTGAATGTACCCTCGCCGGGAGTAGTTACTGAACCGCCCTTGGTACTGCAGATCGTTAGTTCGTACTCCGGTATCC
>PULQ01000166.1 GCA_003552465.1 Dehalococcoidia bacterium | reverse complement strand
CGGCAAGGAAGGCCCGTTCTCAGGCCCGTGAGGACGCACACGAACTGGCCGCGAGTTTCCGGGAGAGGTTCGGAGCCATCGCCTGCTATGACCTGCTCGGCATCGACTTCTCCGTGCCCGGTGCATACCAGCAGTTCCTGGAGTCGGGTGTCTGGGAGGACAGGTGCAACAGGTATGTGGAGTTCGTGATCGAGAGGCTCTACGAACTGGACGCCAGGAGAGGTGATGCTCCGGAGTCGTAGGTCGGCGCCGGGATTGTCCGAACCGGGTGCCTGAGCTAGAATGAGGCGTCATGCATGAGAGCCTTGTCGAGATACTCCAGTGTCCGGCCTGCAGGGGCGACCTCCGCTGGGCCATCGAGGAGCGCGACGGCGGCGTGTTGCTTGAGGCGGACGCGTCGTGCGAGGACTGCGGGGCGGTGTACCAGGTGCGTGAGGGGATCGGGGCCTTTCTGACACCGGATCTGCAGCGCACCGATCTCTGGGAGGAGGAGCACACGGAGCTCACAAACTACCTGGACAAACATCCAGATCTGCGCGCCAGACTGCTTGATGGACCGCTGGAGGAACTCGAACCCGTCGATCGAATGCTGCGGTCGGAATATCTCACCGAGTCGGGCGATATCGCCGGAGCTGAAGAGGCAAGCCGGGGAGTGCAGGAGCAGTTGTACACTCCGGAGCTCAATGAACTGTGGGACGAGTGCCTGGCCCACATGGCGCAGATTTCGTCGGGGCACCCCGGCCCGATCGTCGATGTGGCCAGCGGCAGGGGAACGCTGGTGGAACTGATGGCGGAAGCGGGCTCCGCGCTCATAGTGGCTACCGACTTCAGCGTCCGTGTCCTACGCCGCAGCCGGCGTCGACTGCTCTATAAGGGACAGGCCGGCCGGGTCAGCCATCTTGTCGTCGATGCGCGCAAGACCCCGTTCTGCGACGAGGCGATCCCCGCCCTCTCATCCCACATGGGACTGGCCAACATCATCGAGGGGGCTTCCGATGCCCTTGCCGAGTTGCGGCGTGTTTGTGGTGGAGTGCTGCTGTTCTCGCATGCCTTCTGCCGGCCCGATGATCCCGTGCACGCGCCGATATTGCGGGAGTTCGGCCACCCGCTCGCTTTCCTTGAGGACGCCATGGAGGCGCTGGACTCAGCGGGATGGAACGCCGAGGTGCTGATCAGCCGCCGGGTGCCGGTCAAACCGACTCCCACCAGCGAACTCATCCCCGATATGGTTGTCGACCGCTTCCCTCTTGCCGACGCCGAGTTCGACGGGGTGCTTGTCGCAGCCTGCTAGCATGCATACCGATAGATTGTTGTCCTGAGACCCTTCGCTGCCGCTCAGGGTGACATGGCTGCTCAGGGCGACATATGCGGTATGGCGTCAACCTGACGAACCCCTTCTACGTGACCGGATGATAACTCCGCCGGTATGGTGCCTGCGGGTGTCCTGAGATCTCTGCTATCGCCAGTCCGGAAGGTCGTGCAGAAAGTGCTGGAACTCGATCATGCGGCCGTCGGGATCGCGCGCGAAGAAGTTGTAGATCAGGTATTTCTCGTTGGTGCGCGGGGGCTCCAGCGCTATGTCATGGAGTGACTCATATATCGCGTCGACATCGCTCTTACCCGGGTAGAAGAACGTGATCACGCCCGCGACGTCCGAAGTGCTGTGCTGCTGGAGACCTATGAGCAGGTTCTCGTGTCGTAGGATGGTTATGTCCGGCTGTTCCAGCCACACGGTCATTCCCACCCGGCGGGTGTAGAACTCCAGGATCCGCTCCAGGTTCTCCGTCTTCAGAAATACTATTCCTGCCATGTGTCCTCCGTGCTGTTCTGTCTCATTGTGATCGGTAGCGGCAATGCCCTGTGATGGCGGCGGCTCACACCCGCATGTCCTTCGTGCGCACCGTCAGGTCCTCAACGCGGTCGATGTCGATCTCGACGCCCATTCCCGGGGTATCAACAGGCACCCTAATAGTTCCCTTGCCGTCCATCTCCCACTCCGGCCGCACGATGTCCCGCTGCCAGTACCTTCTGCTGGGGGAGGTGTCTCCGGGAATGGTGAAACCGGGGAGGGAGGCCAGCGCGACGTTGTGGGCGCGGCCGACGCCGCTCTCGAGCATACCGCCGCACCAGACGGGTATCGAGTGCTCCCGGCAGAAGTCGTGAATGGCAACTGCCCGGGCGAACCCGCCCACCCGGGCGGGCTTGATGTTGATTATGCGGCCGGCGGAGAGCTTGACCATGTCCTCGGCCCGCTCGATACCTGTGATCGACTCGTCCAGGCAGATAGGGGTCTGCAACTGCTTCTGCAACTCGGAATGCCTCACCATGTCGTCCCAGGCCAGGGGCTGCTCGAACATCATCAGGCCGAGGTCGTCCATCTCCCTGAACACGGCGGCATCGCTCAGCGTGTACGCGCTGTTGGCATCCACCATCAGCGGTGCCGCTGCACCGAACGCATCATGCACTGCCTTCACGAACACAACATCGGCCCCGGGCTTTATCTTCAACTTGATCCGGCGGTAACCTTCGTCCAGCGCGGCCTGCACCCTTTCGATGAGCGCATCGACGCTTGTCTGAATGCCGATCGACCTTCCGACCTCGATTCTGTCGCGGGTGCCGCCGAGCAGCCTCGCCAGGGACAGTCCTTGCTTTCGGGCAGCCAGCTCCCACACCGACATCTCGACCGCCGCCTTGGCCATCAGGTGGCCCTTGATGTCCGCCTCGAGCAGCGGGAACACATCGGAGGGGCCCGATATTGTGCGTCCCAGCACGCGGGGGGCGATCCAGGCCTCGATCGCCATCCAGGCGGTATCGATCGTCTCGGGCATGTAGTTCGGGTACTCGGAAGCGACACACTCGCCCCATCCGACCACGCCGGCGGCGTCCGCTACCTCGACCAGGGTTATACGCCGCGTGTCCTGTGTGCCCGACGATATGGTGAAAGGCTCGACCAGGGGGAGGTGTATCTCACGGAGGCTGATCCGTCTGATGGTGATCATTCTCGCTCCAGTACGTAGAAGCACCTGCCGGTATCGGCGTCGATGTAGAACTCTTCGATCCGGTAGCCCCTGCCGAGGTAATGGATGAATGCCCGGCGGGTGTTCAGCCGCCAGCCGTAGCCTTCCTGGGCCGAGCGGTTCTTCACGTCCTGTATGCTGGCAGGGATTTCGATCCGCACCGTGGCATCATCGGGCAGATCGCTGTGAACAGCCACCGGTTTCCCCCGGGTATCGATCGCCGTGTTGACGATGGATATGCGGGAGTATTCATCGGGACGGGTCTTCCGCTTGCCCTCCAGGGTCTTGAGCACGCGCTCGTCGGCAATAGGCCACCTGACGATGAAACGGTCGGTCCCCAGGCCGCTACGCAGACTGGTGCCTTCCTCGTCCGCGGCATACATGCTCTCGACGTACTCATCGATCAGTACACCGAGCCCGTTCAGGTTCAGGTTGGCGTTCCTGGCTTCCAGCGGGTCGTAAGTCCAGTAGACCGACCTCACACCCAGCTTCATCACTTCGTCCCGTTGAAACAGCTTCAGGCTCTTTCCGATGCCGCTCCCTCTCCATTCGGGGCGGACCGCCAGCATGTCCGACCAGTGCACCGGTTCACCGTCCCGGTAGCCCGTGAGGCCGAACACAAAGCCGACCAGGCTTCCCGACCGGTCGAACGCGCCCGCCGTAACTCCACCAAGCCGCTGACCGACCTTCAGAATGGCGGGCGAGGCCAGGTCGACAAACCCCTCGCCCCAGGTCAGCTTCTGAAGCTCATGGCACGCCAGGTACTCGTCATTGGTTTCCAGGCGGCGGATGGTGATGTTGCTCTCCATGATGACTTTGTGTCGCGGGGCGATTTCCCTGTGCCCGAAATGTTATGCAGAATCAGCGCGTGTGTCAACGCCGGCCGTTCACCCATGCCCGGAATCCAGGGTGACGGCGTGCCGAACGGGCATCACGGAGATGAGCATGGTGCCTCCCGGGTTGATCGCAGTTCTGAACCCCTCACACAGAGGACTGCAGTCCTCTGCCCCTTCCTTCACGCTCTGTGGAGTATTCTCCGTCCGGCATGTCTGATCCTTGCTTTATGAGCGGAGATCAGGATGCCGAGCGGGTTGCTGATAAACATGTCCTTGAACTGGTCTTCCCAGCCCCAGATAACGACAACCCCCTCGCCCAGGGGGCCGGGGATAGTCGCCTGGAGACCCTCCAGCAGCTCGAAAGTGAGCATGAAGGCAAAGGCAAGGGTGGCCGGGGTGATGAACCTCTGCACCCGCTCCGGCGAAATGACTCTTATCTTGTGGATAAACGGGAGATGATGAGCGTCTATCCGCTCTATGTACTCCCTGACCACGAATCCGGCGAGTACGTGCGTTATGATATCGAAGTGTGCTGTGTTG
>PULQ01000152.1 GCA_003552465.1 Dehalococcoidia bacterium | reverse complement strand
AGGTCGTACGTCAGTTGCATTGTAGGCTCGCCCGTCTTATCGCCCTTGATCACCTCGACCAGCTTCATCAGGACGGCCGGGTTGAAGAAGTGCATGCCCACCACCTGCTCCGGCCTCCCGGTTACGGCGGCGATCTCGCTTATGCTCATGTTCGAGGTGTTCGAAGCGAGAACCGCATGATTGGGAGCGGCGGAATCAAGCGTCTGGAAGACCTTCTTCTTGAGGTCCATGATCTCGGGAACGGCCTCGATGGCGACGTCGGCATCTTTGACCGCTTCCGCGATGTCCACGAAGGTTGTTATACTGCCCAGCATCGCATTCCTGTTCTCTTCGGTGATCTTCTGCTTCTCCACCAGCTTGTCGAGGCTCTCCTTGATCCTGGCGAGCCCCCGATCTACGAACTTCTGCTCGATGTCCTGCATCGCCACCTTGTAGCCACCCAGCAACGCCACCTCGGCGATACCGTGACCCATGTCGCCTGACCCTATCACCGCGATCTTCTTGATGTCCTCAGCCTTCATGTCAGTGAAACCCTCCTCTATCAGTCATTGCAAATGAAACGTGACAATTGCGGCGTCCCCCAGGCCATACCGAGCGCCTACCGGCCGGGTGTCTCGGGGTTAAACCCCCAGCGCCCTGTTATTGCGAGCGAAGCGTGGCAATCCCGTGACCTACCCGTCATCGCAACCAC
This sequence comes from Dehalococcoidia bacterium, assembly GCA_003552465.1. GTDB lineage: Bacteria > Chloroflexota > Dehalococcoidia > GIF9 > AB-539-J10 > RBG-13-51-36. The sequence goes on along the minus strand of PULQ01000152.1, from coordinate 3,725 downwards.
GCCGCAGCCGCAGCCACCCTCGACGCTATTCCCCCCTGAAGACCGCCTCCCGCTTCTCGACGAACGCCATCATGCCCTCTACCGCATCCTTCGTCTTCCCCACCCTGTTCGAGCCTTCCAGCTCTATCTTCATGCCTTCGTCCTGGCTGGTCTCAAGACCACGGGTGACCGCATCCAGGATTATCTGCGTGGCAATCGGCGCCTTCTTGGCCAGTGCGCCGGCAAACGCCTTGGCATCGTTCATCAACTGGCCGGGCTCGGATATCCTCGTGATCAGTCCTATGTCCAGGGCCTGCGCGGGCGTAATCCTGGTGCCCAGCAGCAGCATCTCCAGCGCCCGGGTCTTCCCTACGAGCCTGGGCAGACGCTGAGTGCCTCCCCAACCCGGTATGATACCGAGGTCGATCTCGGGCTGACCCAGCACCACCCGCTCGCCGTTCACCACTATCCTGAAGTGACACGACATCGCCAGTTCGCACCCACCTCCCAGGGCGAACCCGTTGACGGCGGCGATGACAGGCTTGGGATACTTCTCGATGTGGCTGAACACCTCCTGCCCGCGAACCATAGCCCTGTCGCCGTCCGGAGTGCCCGCCGTCTTCACGTCAAAACCGGCCGAGAAACCCCGGTCGCCGGCGCCTGTGATGATCACGGCCCGGACAGCCTTGTCGGCCTCCCATGTGGTCAGCACCGCATCCAGTTCGTTGAGTACAGCCAGGTTGATCGGGTTCGCCGGCGGCCTGTTCAGGGTGATTATGCCGGTAAGGTCCTCCCGCTCCACTAATAGATTCTCATAAGCCATGAGACCCTCCTTGTGTTGATATTCGGCACTGTGATGTTAGCACCGGCGGCGTTGAGTGTCAACGACCGCCAACGATGACTGCAGCTATGCGGCACCGGGTAGGGAAGACGCCTATATGGCCACGCCGCCGTCCGCCACCAGGACATGACCGGTCACGTAGCTCGAGGCATCGGAGGCCAGGAATGCAACCGCACCGACCATCTCGTCCGGCTCGCCCGGGCGACGCATGGGAGTGAAGAGCATCGCGCCCTGAAGGATATCCTCGTTCTCCCAGAGAGCCTGGCTGAACTTGGTCTTGATCAGTCCCGGAGCCAGCGCGTTCGCCCTGATGTTGTACTGCGCCCACTGCTGGGCCATCACTTTCGTCGCCATTATTACGCCTGCCTTGCTGATCGAGTAAACCGGCAGGATGTCGGGCGTTATGCCCGCCACCGAAGCCACGTTGATGATCGTGCCGCCACCCTGCTCCTTCATCACCCTGGCCACTGCCTGACTGAGAAAGAACAGCCCCTTCAGATTCAGATTCATTATCGAGTCCCACGCCCGCTCCTCTACGTCCAGCGCTGGGTCCATAGTGGGATTGGTGGCCGCGTTGTTCACAAGTATGTCAATCCTCCCAAACTCCTCCTTGACCCTGGGCACCAGGGCGGCTACTTCATCCATCCTGCCCACGTGCGTGGCCACGGCCATCGATCTCCGGCCCAGCCCCTTGATCTCTGCCGCAACCTCCTCAAGGTCGGGCAGCTTCCTGCTGGTTACAGCGACGTCCGCACCGAACCTGGCCAGCCCCACGGCAATGGACTTGCCGATACCACGGCTGCCGCCGGTAACAAGCGCTACCTTGCCTGACAGAGAGAAGATATCCGGGGAAACAGTCATAGTCCTACCTCCCGATGTGGATTTGCCGGCCCCGAACAGAAGCCGACCGCCAAGTATATATCACAGACTGGGGCTGGGGCAATGTGAAGTATGTATTGTTGTGTGCGATAATATGAGGTAGACGCAACGCAGTTAGGTCTTCAGGCCTCGGACAGTGGAATGGTCGGCATCAAGCCAATAGAGCTAAGAGGCAACTGGGCACAAGGCTACGCCCTGGACACTCACACCATCAGTAGCGAGTACTTGGGCGATGATGACTACGGTACTCCCCGCTTCGACACAGAGAGAAGCGAACTGGGAGAACTCGTGGTCAGACTGAAGTACAGAGGAGCTATCTCGACAATAACTCTGATAGTGAGCGCGGTCTCTCACTTTCTGGCAAACGACTGGGGAATCGTGCCCAGATTGGACTACATCATCCCTGTGCCTCCATCCAGTACAGGCAGGAAGCGCCAACCCGTCATCGAGATAGACAAGACCTTGAGTACGATCACAGGCGTTCCTCTGTGTGTCGATGGTTTGAATAAGGTGAAGGAGACGCCGGAACTGAAGAAGATTCTCGAGTACGCAAAGCGCCGGCAGATACTGCAGGATGCGTTCACTGCCGACTGTGACTGCCTCATGGGGAAGTCGGTACTCGTCTTTGACGATCTCTACAGGTCGGGTGCGACTCTTAGAGTTATAACTGACACACTCTATAGCAAAGGCCAGGTTAGTAGCGTATATGTGTTGACGCTTACGAAGACTAGAGTTAACAGATGATTAACGTGTTTATTGGTGGCTCCAGGACTGTAACCCGACTGAACAAGGCTGTAACTCGAATCCTAGACCGAATAGTCGAGGAAGGTCAGTGGATCCTGATTGGTGACGCTAACGGAACCGATCGTGCTGTACAGGCATATCTTGCAGTTGAAAAGTATCAGCACGTGGTCGTATTCTGCACGCGCGGCGTCTGCAGAAACAACCTGGGCGGCTGGAAGACCAGATCGATAGACACACTTGCTAGGGACAACACCTTGCAGTTCTACACTGTGAAAGATCTGGCCATGGCAAGCGAGGCTGACCGCGGGTTCATGATCTGGGACTCCAGGAGCAAGGGGACTCTGAGTAACATCATCAACCTTGTGAAAGCACACAAACCAGTAGAGGTTTACTCCACCCGTACTAAGGCCTCATATGAAATACTCGACCGCAGCGATCTGGCGGGGCTCCTCGATCAGTGTGATCCCGCTTCCCGCGATAAGTTTGAGAAAGAACTCAAGCTTTCGGACTTCCTGCTTCAGCCTTCATTCTGGAGCTGACGAGCGTGTCACTCGAGTCATGTGTCCCGGGCCACCTTCAAGGCGGCAACCGCATAACCAACAGCAGCAGTAGTATGCCCTGGGCGTGGAGATTCTGTCGCACTATTCGGACGATGGCCTATCTCTAAGCAGCAGTCTCAGCCTATCCTGCCTTTTCTTGTGTCGGTATTCGCCTATAAGAAGCGCAATCCCACTGAACATGAGGGCAAACCCGTAGTGCCACAGGAAGCCCCACCCCCTTGGCATTACCTCATCGAAGGCAGACATACCCAGTAGCACCAAGATGAGACCCGTCATCATGAAGGAGATCGACCCAACACGCCAGAACATCGCCCGATCCCTGGCATCCTGGATTTCATCTTGAACTCTCGCTATCTGGAGCGGAGTCAGTTCATGATCGGACAGGTCCCACCCACACGATGAGCAGAACCTACCACCTGTTCAAATCTTCCTATCACACAACGGGCACTTCTGCATTTACTCCAAGCCCGATCTGTTGTTCTCGAGGGAGGACAGTTATGTCGCTTAATACCAGAATATCTCCTCCTGACAGGATTGTCAACAAGACAGGATAATTACACCCTCTTGACGCCTCCGGCATCTCGAAGGCCCCAGGCGGCGAGTTCCACTGGGTGCGTGCTGCGTCCCTGTACGATGTGCAGGAACAGGGAGAGAAGGCAAATTGGGTGGTAGGCCGTACTGGATTCGAACCAGTGACACCCTGATTAAAAGTCAGGTGCTCT
>PULQ01000040.1 GCA_003552465.1 Dehalococcoidia bacterium | reverse complement strand
TAGCTGAGGGGGCAGGGCTTATCACCCTGCCCCCTCTTCGACGGGCCCTCGGCCGATCCATGGATTCTCTGGCCGCGAAGCTGTCAGGGAACAGTGATGATAGCGTCGGTCCCGAAGAATGCGAGGTCAGTGAAAGACCATCCCGTCAATGTGGCCGATGTATCGCCATCCTGGATCCCCGTCTCCTGCGTGCGGAAGTGCAGGATCATGTCCAAGCTGCCGTCGCCGCTGACGTCCTCAAGGGCGTAACGCACGGGGCTAGCCCCGGCCGGGCCAAAACGCACTGTGCCGGGGTCGACTTCTGTGGCATCGAAGTCCTCGGTAGTGAGTATGGCCACCGGAATGACGCCCCTGCTCCTGGGGTTGACAGGATTGGGGCCAATGCCGGGCCTGATATCGATGGCCACCTCCAGCAGGGCTTCTACACCCGGCACTCTATACTCTCCAGTAACTATCGCCTCACCAGGTAGATAACACCTGAGAGTCAACGTGAAGGCATCTACTGACGATGGAGCTGGCAGCCAGTTGGAGAGTTTGTCCTCACTGGGCGGTTGGCGCTGAATATAGATTTCCAGAGAGCCATCTTCACCATACTGCAAGCCTTCAGTCCGGTCTCCAATGCTGTAACGGTCGATTGGGTTCTCTGTGAAAAACCGCCTTCCATCTGGCTTCAATTCATAGAGCGAAATAGACCAGAACGCGTCAACCGGAGGCAAATCCTCTTTCTCGAATCGAAGAATGTAGCGGTCTTGCGCATCATAGGGATTCCCGTCTTTGTCGGTTTCCGAGCCATAATACACTGCCTCAGCCGGTTCAACGGCACCAAGACCGATGAGCGCCATGAGGGCTCTAAAGAAATAATCATCCCCATAGTTGCCGACATGGGTTGGAAGGTATGTCCATCCTTCATGCCGTTCGATTTCAGCAGCTCCCGCGAATATAGCCATGGTGCGCGCTATGTGCATGGCGGTTAGCACAACCTCTTTTTGCTCTGGTGTGAAGCGATCAGGATCAAACGTCTGGCCTGGGCCTACGCCAATCTGGGCAAACAGGCACATAAGAGGAGCCTCCACATCAGGGGGCGGGTTCTCTGTCATCCCAATATTGACAATCTCAAAGAAATTCCAGGGGTCTTCCGGATCTGGTGCCGGCGGTGGATTCTCGAGATCGGTTATTACCTTGGCCTCTGCTTCTGGATCTTCCAAGAGCGAAAGAGGGGTGAGTTCATACTGATCCTGGATCTCATGAACATCGGGGAGATCCCATTCGCCATCCACCAGAGTCCTTCCTATTAGCCACACAGAATTAGTGGGAGAACCGATCACTGGAAGCCCATCCGGGGTCTCCCCGTCCCATTCCGGTCCGGCAATCACATAGTCGCCGGCTTCGGTACCTGTTGTTCTCATCCCGACAGAATCAAAAACATTGGTATAGAAGTCCATAAAAGGCATGACATAATACCTTCCATTTGTATCTGGAACCGAGAGAATGACTGGTTCCAGGGACAAACCCAGCCACGCTGAGGAATATAGGGTATCGTTATTCGGCGAAACGACCCTTCTATCAGTATGATCCAGAAGCTCGCGCCTATCAAGAAACTCATTTAGGTCTGTCCGAGCCGGATTCTCTTGATCATACACCGCAGTATATCGCGTTCGGTACATCTCATAGACTGGAAAGGAATAGATATATGCCATTATGACTAAATCATGCAGGTCATCATCCGTCATTCCTATGTCGGTTGTTGCTGTAACGGAACCGAGCGGTAGTACCATTGCCATAATCACGATAACCGCTACCAACACATTGAGCCAGTTTCTCATCTTAACCTCCTGATATTTCATTTGCTGGGATTCCCAGCGTTAGCAAGTCTTTCCTCGCTGTCCCGATCACATCATAAGCATCACCTCTCCCTATCTTGCTCTTTTCAGCCTCAGAACTACTCAAGGCACTGCCTACCTACCCACACTAGCCCCTCATTCCGAGCGTAGGCGGGAAATCCCGCCGCCTAATTGCTTCGTCGCCCCGACGAATCAGGGGCTCTTCGCAATGACGAAGGCGAAGCCACCTCGCACAGCAGCCTAATCGCCCGCGACCGACCGGTTTCCCGAGATTGTCGCGCCCCGACTGATCGGAAATCGCAATGACAGTCCCGAGGGAACCCGAGGGCATCGGCTAAGGTGGTGATCAAAAGAGTTCCTGAACAGAGAGTTGCTTCCTTTGGCAGAACAGGTATTTCGGGCATGGTAAGCACCACTGTTAGACCTCCTCCTTCATCTTCAACGGGTACTTGATAGGTCAGACCACCACATCCACCGCATCGTTCGAGCGAACGCTCGATAATCAATGCTACCACCACACAGCCGCAGTGTCAATATACGTTACCTCACCTTTCTTACCAGCCGAATCTTCCTTCCACCAGTATTTCCAGGCAGAACACATGGCTTCGGATAGACTACCCGATCGGCTGCACGTCCTGCTCCCAGGCCCGTACACCGGGGGGAAGACAATGACGGGTGTGGAACACTACAAGCGGACGGGTAGCCTGCTGATAATCAGGAAGCGGCCGAGCCACTCCTTGCTTATCCTGACATCTTGAGCGCCGGAGCAACAACCCACGAATAACGGCAGATGACTGAATACTGCACCACAGCATCCTCCCCCCGTCCCGGATTGCCCAAATGTCCGGGCTCGAGGTTGGTCTAACACGATTCCGGCGGCAGATGCTACAATGGACGCCGTGGCAGTAGAGAAAGCTACCATAAAGACCGCCGACGATCAGGAGATCGCCGTGGTGGAGCAGGTCACCATCCCCTGCTTCCGCTGCGGCGTTTGCTGCACCTGTTACCAGCCGTCGCTTCTGCCGGAGGACATAGAGAATATCGCCGCAGCCATGCGTATATCGATCGCCGCGTGCGTCTCCGAATACGCTCTGAAGGTGCCGACAAAGGAAGGCTACCTGCTGCGACAGACTGAGAAAGGCTGCGTCTTCCTTGCCCGCGAAGAGGATGCGCAGGCCCGCTGTACCATATACCGTGCGCGCCCGAAAGCCTGCCGGGAGTGGCAACCGAGCCTTTCCCGGCCGGCATGTCTCGAGGGATTAGCCCGGCTCAAATCTAAAGGACAACTGTCGCTGCTGGACGAAATCATCTCCTCTGAGGAGGAGCGCCGGGAGTTTCGCCGGTCCGTGGGGAAAGCGGTCCCTCAAGGCAATTCAACGTAGGGCCTTGCCCTTCCGCCTCCTGTATGCGCGGCCGCTCTGTCCGACACGCCTGTTGTCCGGTGCGCGACCCACACGATCTACCCACCGGAGTCGGGCAGATTCGCCGTGACGTCGGGCTTATCCTCTACAATCTGCATATCCTTCTTGCAGCATGAGAGCGTCCCACCGCCGACCTCCACCACTTCCACCTTGTTGCCGCAGGCTGTGCACCGGTAGATCTCTCCGTAGTGCTCCACAGGCATGCAACCCCTCCATTTCTAGCCACACCTGTCGGCCGTTTGTACTCGACCGGGGCTACCGGGCAGACTGACAGACCGCTAGTTTTCACTGATGACGGCCGGGGCATTACCGAAATACACCTTCGTGTGGGGCCAGGGTATTTCTATACCCTCGCTATCAAATGTGTTCTTCAGCCGCAGCCGTAGCTCACCCATGATGGCCCATTGTTTCGCAGGTTTGGTATCCCCCAGGATCTTGATATCGATGCCCGAATCGCCCAGCTTGTTCACCCTCAGCACCGCAGGTGTCGTAACGAAATCATCCTTCCACTGCGGAGCCTCCGCCATTTCCTGGCAGACCCTGTTGATAATGTCGATAACACGTTTCAGGTTCTCGCCGTAGGCCACCGACACGTCAAGGTTCACCCTCGAGAATTGCCTGGTCATATTGGTAGAGGTCTCCACCTTGCCGTTGGGAATCGAGTGGACGTTGGCATCTATATCTCTGAGTATTGTACGCCGCAAACCGATGTCCTCAACGACACCGGCGATACCGGCAATAGAGACCACGTCACCGATTCTGTACTGGTCCTCGAGGAGAATGAAGAACCCGCTGATGAAGTCCCTCACCAGGTTCTGAGCAGCGAAGGCGATTGCCAGACCTCCAATACCGATAGCGGCAATAAGAGTGGCGATATTGACGCCGAACTCCGGCAATATGGTGATTACTGCGATAACGAGGATGAGGATACCGACGACCTTAACGACTATGGAGGACAACGTGTCGGTCCGCTTTCGGACCTCTGTTTCGTCTTCCCCGGCCATCCGGCGGGCCACCGTTCTGGTCAAGATGCTGCGTATCAGCGGGCGACAGATCAAGAAGATCGCGAGAGCCACAGCGACGATGACGACGACCCTGATTCCCGTATCCATGAACCAATCCATATGAACCTCCTGCTATGAGCTAACCCTGTT
>PULQ01000101.1 GCA_003552465.1 Dehalococcoidia bacterium | reverse complement strand
TGAGCCGCAGGCATACCTGCAGCGGCCGCTGCCACACTACTGGCCACCAGCCCAATCACCACCAGAACCGTAACCAGCACCAATCTTACTGTAGTTGTCATATCATTGCCTCCTTTCTTCAAGACTTCTTTCAATGATGTAATCGACCATGCATCGGTTAGTGTCCACTATAGGGCCTCCTGACACAACTGGGAAGTATGTTATGCCACCTCCCTGTTCTTGTATGTGATTTTCGTCACACCCAATGCAAAACTGCCACGCTCCCGCCAGAAAGAGCAGCGGGGGCGCCCACGTGGGCATCGCTCTTTTGTATCCCGCAGCCATCAACAAGATTCTCTAGTCCTTCGGATCGCTGACACCTGCACATGTAACCTGCGCCACAGCAATCCCGCACAAATGAGCGGCTCTTACCTTGCCGTACTCTACATCAGATCGCCGCGTGAGACTGAGAACACACGGATGACCCGGATAGAGATCGAAGTGTGATATCGGCAAGGACAAAGATGATGTGCAGAGAGGTTCGGGGGTCACTATGGTACCAATACTGATAATGGGCGAAGTGCAGAACCTGGTCCTGCAGCGCTGACTAACCGCTGTTTCGGGCAGACACAGCCGGACTCAGGATCTGCGATATGTCTTTGCCGGCCAGCTTGTCACCCAGATCCTCGGACTTCAGCGCAACTGTGTGCATGGTTGTACAGGTCGGGGCAGTCGGAAACCATCGACACCGCCCCACACCTTCGGCCGGGCGGACGCCGGAAGCGGCGGAGCGCCTGGTCAGGGGCGGACGCTACTCGCAGACCTTCCAGGCAACTACATTGGAGGCTATTCTCGGTATGCGGTAGGAGATCACGGTCGCAAGCAGGGTCATGAGCCCCAGGACGGGACTGATATACGTGCGTAGTAAGGAGCCCCAGGCGCGTCCCGACATGCCCCTCAAACCCACGCCCACCATGTCCTGGAAGCCCATCTCCTTCAACTCTGCGATGGTCCAGTGGTAGAGGTGCTTCTGGTAGGGATTACCGTCCAGCGGATCCTGCTCCCATCTGACCACAGGGCATGATACTACCACCACCTTCCTGGCGATCCGGGTCATCTCCCCCACCAGCCTGATCCCGTCTTCCTTGCTGAGATGTTCAAGGGCTGCGATGCTCACCGCGATGTCCGTGCATTTGTCCTTGAAAGGCAAGAACAGGGCATGACCCTGGACCAATCCCCGGTAGACATCCAGCTTCATTGCCTTGTCCAGACTCGGCCTGAAGATATCCAGCCCGCCTATCCTGGTCTTATCGTATTCGGCCAGCCGGGCGATTATCCCTCCTTCTCCGCAACAGACATCGATGACTGACTTGTTCTCTATCCTGTTTATCATGGTCGCCAGCCGGGCCCTTCTGAACAGTGTCCGATAACCGAACAGGGTGAAGAATGGCCGAACAACATCACTCATCTGGCACCTCTTATGCGTTGATCCGAGACTAACCGGACGACGGAGTTCGTAACACTCACACTAACACCGGATATGTGGGATGTCTGCCTCGATGTCCGTGAGGCAGTTCTGGTTGTGCACCTGAAGATCATTGTCTGGTGTTCTGGCCCTCCTGGCGGACGTAGCCAGAAGACTGGCGCAGACTGTATCACATTTTCGCCGCTGCCGCCAGTGCCAGAATGTGTCTGTGGCCGGCACGATCTCAGCAGAGGCAGCCTGGCTCTCAAGGGCCTCCGGCCAGGGAAAGCGGTCTGGATGGGCAGTAACCAGCTCAACCAGCTTCTCATCATTGCGCCCTTGGATCTGACGAAGGAATGGGAAGTCATCCGGCCCGACCCGCAGTTCTCCCAGAGGATCCGCGGGTTCTGCGCTGATCCAATGAGGAAAGACGATCTCCATTCCCTGCACCTGCTGTGCGGCCTCCCTCTCGAATGATCGGCGCGGCAGGATGTACACCACTCCCTCACACCAGGGTTCCTGAACCAGGGCCGAATGAGTGATGGAGAAGAAGTAAAGAGGATCGCTCAATTCGTCGGCTGAGAGCCGGATCTGCGGGCTCAGTTCACGGTCTGGTTCTGATTGCACCACGATCTGTGTTCCGAGTCTCAGGGCAGCGTATCGGGGTGGAGAGTCTGAGACGAGAAGCGAGCATATGGTATGATGACACAGTCACGTGCCGATGGGTGAGATTGCGCTGTTTGGATTCACAAAGGACCAGCTGTCGCCGATCGTCGATAGCGTCGCCGGAACCTCCGTGCAGGACTTCACTATCCGGCTTGATCACAGCAGAGCCGGCCTGAACGGCATCTGCGGAGAGTACCTGGTGCCCACGATACTCTGCAGGACTGAAGGAGGGGACTCCTATGAGTTCACGCTGTTTGTCCGGAGACGCAAAGATACGCAACCCGGTAGACGTCAGGCTCCTCACTATTCTGTTCTAAGTGAACATGGTGTGCCGGTGCCGAGACTGTACGGGGTGCTCGAGGACAGCCAGGGCAGGGAGGTGTTGTTTCTCGAGCTTCTCGACGAAGTCACCGTCTCGGACGACACCTTCTACCAGGACACCGATGCTTTCGTCCAGTTCCTGGCGATAGCTGCCAGGCTTAACGCCGTCAAGCCAACAACCGACTATGCCGCTGAGATCGGCAGGGCAATGGCCGGAAGAGGAGGCTACACGAGAAACTGGAACACGTGGTTGCCCTGGTCAATCCATGTTCTGGACAGGATCGAGGAGTACGCCGGCCGCAGTCTCCTCGATGAGCAACTGGGCAGGTTCTGCCTGTCAAGGAGGGCCGAGATTCGGACCCTGAAACGGATCGCGCTCGAACTCATTCGTGTCATCCCCCGGTTGCCGGTAGGTCTTGTTCATGGTGACTTTCATCCCGGGAACACCGGGTGGCGCAGGAAGCCGAGAGAGCTTGCCGTCTTTGACTTCGAGGACATGATGTTCGACACCAGGTTCTACGACGTGGCTGTCGTGCTCGGAGGACCGGAGCCCGGCAATCCGGGGCGGGCCCGGCAGACAGATCTCGCGGAAGCCTACCTCAATGTGTACTCCCAATCCGGCCGTTCTGCGCCCTCTCTTGACGACTTCCTGAGAGAGATCTCCGTCGTGTGGTTCGCCCGGAAACTCAACCTGTGGGAACACCTCCCGGAGGACCTTAGTGGGCCCGGGCACGTACCCCAAGCGACATGGGACACACGGGAAGCCCGCCTTGACTCTCTCTACCGGACTATGAGTATGCTGGTCGGTGCAGCGGATAACGTCGTCAACCTGATCAGGAACCCGTGAAGGCGATGAGGCCCGATGAGACCAACTCTGTGACGTGTATCGGATCACAGGCGTCCAGGATGCTGAGTTCGGGACACAGCAGGCTGTGTTGTTCGGCCGCGACATGGGCCAGCTTTCTCGGCCCTCCGCATCACTATGCTTGGTACCGCTTGAACGGCGTCTGATACAATGAGACACAGGGCCTTGCCGGCGGCAGTTGATATCGGCCGCAGGGGATGGGCAACGCTTTCTGAGGAGAGTTGTCATGAGATATGACGTACTGGTGATCGGTGCCGGCCTATCGGGTCTGACCGCTGCCGCTCTGCTTGCCAGGAGAGGCCTGCATGTAGCTGTTGTCGACCCGAACTTCACACCGGGCGGCTCCTGCGGGATCTTCAAGCGGAATGGCGTCACCTTCGACCAGGGGTCAGCGATGCTGTTCGGCTTCGGCGAACGAGGCTTCAACGCGCATCGCTTCGTCTTCAACTGCCTGGAGGAGCCGATCGATGTGATCAAGCATGACCTGCTGTACTGCGTCAACTTCCAGGGCCACAGGATAAAGTTCTGGCCGGACCTTGACATGTTTGTTGAGGAGCTGGCACGGGTGTTCCCCGATGAGAGAGATAACATACGAAGGTTCTACCATGATCTCGAGAGAATGTACCGGAACGTGATGGTCGAGAGTCCGGCCTATACCACTCCGGATGAGACCGAGCTCGCGGAATCTCTCAAAGGCCTCTTGAAGCACCCGGTTTCCTATCTCCGGTTCCTGACCTACATCAATAAGAGCGCAGAAGATTTGCTCAAGAAGTACTTCGCTGGCACGGAGATACTTAAGTTTTTTGACAAGCTTACTTCTACCTACTGCTATGCGACGGTGAAGGAATCTCCCGCCGTGCTCGCGGCCATCATGTTTGTGGATAATCATGTCGGCGGCAGCTTCTACCCGGCTGGTTCCACGCTGTTTCTGCCGGGCAAGCTGGAGAAGGTGATAGAGGAGAACGGCGGCGACATGCTGCTGGAGAACGAAGTGGTAAGGATTCTGTTCGACGGCAATCGTGCCACCGGAGTCCAGCTGAGCACCGGCGAGACTGTACATGCAGACAACCTCATCTACTCGGGTACGGTCTGGAACCTGTATGCAAAGCTGATCGATAGCATGCACTTGAGGCCTGAGAAGGCCGAATGGGCCGCTAATCAGGTCCCCACCCATCCCAGCGTCGTGCTGTATGCTCATGTTGATAGCCGGGTCATCCCGGAGGATACGGCACCGGTCGAAATGCTGGTCGGAAATCCGGAC
>PULQ01000015.1 GCA_003552465.1 Dehalococcoidia bacterium | reverse complement strand
TCTGCGACTGGTGTTCACAGAGGGGAACGGGAGAATAGCCCGCAGTGTCAGGGAGCAACTGGTGCAGAAGCTGCGCATCCTGGGCGCGGCATGCCCCTCTATCAGTGTCGAGCTGGTGACCGCGCTGGAGGATCGATCGGGGAACATGGGGAAGTGGAAGAACATAGTCTCCAACGTGGACAGGTCTACGCTTGTAGGCTCGGGACGCCGGTGAACAGCCGAAATCGCTGTCGACAGTCCCCCCGGACCGCCAGTAATCCAGGAGTTCGAGAGAAGGATATGAGAGGAACACGGATCTTTGACGCCCTGCTACGGGCCGTGTTGTGGCCGCTACTGCCTGTTCTCCACAGGCTCTTCACGGTCGTGCTCGGCATCAGGTCGTTGGGAAGAAGCGGTGGGATCATACTCATCGAGCTAACCAGGCATAAGGGCGGCACGATCAAGCTGTCGGATGGCTGTGAGGTTAAGAACGGCGATCGTGTCATCAAGCTGCATCTGGACAATGAATGGATCGCCGAGAGGCGTCGTTCGGGTTTGAGAACAGGAACGACAGCCCTGCCCAGAGGAGTTGTACGCTGCTTCAGGGATGGCTTCAGGCTTCTTGCCGCCCAGGTGGCCGATGGGAGCTACGGCAACGTTGTCGCGGTGTGTGGCTGGACCGTCCTTCACAGCGGCGCCAGGAGGTTTGGATTCCAGGTTTTCGAGTTACCTCGCACGCTCAGGACGAAGCTGGCGCAGTTCTATATAACCAGCCTGATGAAGTTCTACAATATCCGGGGACAGAACGAGTGCAAAGCTACCCGTGAAAGCCTCAAGGTGAAGGCAGTCTGGCTCTCCCGGGATGAACTCCTGAAGATCTACCACTCATGCTAGTACGCATATCTGCGTGCTGTGTCGCTGTCATATCGCGGGTTGTGTTGTCTGACTCAGGCAGCTACAGTTCGGACATGCGAGGTATTTGAAGGTGTCTGCGATACGCGTGGCAGACCTGGTCAAGGCGTACGGCGGCCGTCGTGTGCTTGACGGAGTTGACCTCGACATACAGGAGGGCGAGTTCTATGCCCTCATGGGTCCGAACGGCTCCGGGAAGACCACGCTTGCCAGCATAATCGCCTCAGTCAGAACACAGGACAGCGGTACTGCCGAAGTGTACGGAAGGAGTCCGGCATCGGCCAGGGATCTGATCGGCTACGTGCCCCAGGAACACTTCTCATCATCAGAGCTTTCGGGAAAGGAGAACCTGATCTACTTCACGCGACTCATGGGCTACTCGGGAAACCGGGCGGAGCGACTCACGGATGAGCTTCTGGACAGGGTAGGACTGACCGGTGATCTGGATAGAAGGGTGGGGAAGTACTCGGGTGGGATGAGGAAGAGGCTTGAGGTCGCCACCGCGATGTTCCCCGGTATACGAGTTCTCATTCTGGATGAGCCTACGACAGGGCTGGACCCCGCAGCCAGAAGAAGCTTCTTTGGCATGCTCCAGGAGAGGATCGACAGGAAGACTACGATTCTCCTGGTCACCCATATCGGAAGCGATGCTGAACTGGCCTCGAGGGTGGGTCTGATTGACAACGGTAGAGTGATCGCCGAAGGCACCCCGGACGAACTCAAGAGGCAGTACGCTGCAGAGGATGCCATCACAGTGGAGACCGCTGTTAGGAGTGAAGGCGTGGCCTCGGTGCTTCGGGGGTTCGGCAGGGATGGGCTTGTGGCGGAAAAGGAGACAGGTTACAGGATCTACACGCGGGACGGAGACAGAGTCCTGGCCGGAATAGTGAGGGCTCTTGACCAGGCCGGATACAAGGTCCTTAGAATCGAGATGGGGCGGCCGACACTTGAGGACGTCTTCTTCAAGTTGACCGAGAGGAGCCTGCAGGAGGCAGCCAGTTAGGTGTGGCAGGTATACGCGGCGTACAGTAAGAGACTGAAGGAAGTGGTCAGGAACAGGGCGGCGTTGTTCTGGACGATGGCGTGGCCAATGATCTGGCTGATCATCTCCACTCTCACATTTACGAGCGGCATCCCGGAAGAGGTGGTCCCCTACGTCAAGGGTTCCATGACCGTTTCGATGATGGTCTTTGCCTTGATGATAGCCTGCATGTCAAACCTTCCCGCCAGCATCGCCGGCGACAGGCAGGACGGCTTGCTTGCCAAGCTAAGGTCGATGCCCATCAAGCCCTACAGGGATTTCATCGGCAGGCTCTCGGCTATAGTCACCTTTTCGTTGCTTGCAGTAGTCCTTGTGCTGGTGCTGGGTGTCGGGCTTGGCGCACGTTTCACAGGGAGCGGCGCGGAGACTGCTCGGGCTGTGGGGTTTCTCTTACTGGGTATCAGTGCCGCAGCCGGTGTGGGCCTCATCATCGGCACGTTGATCAAGAACACCCAGGGTGCGATCATGAGCGGAGTCGGCATATCTGTGATAACGGCCGCCATATCGGGTCTGTTCGCACCATATGACATGCTGCCGCCTGCGCTCCAACTCTTCAGCCGGGTCTACCCCATATCCTCGTCACAGACGTCGATCGTATACCTGCTGGTGGGACCGGATGCAGCTGCATACAACCCTTTGACCTCTGGTCAGGTATCCCTTACCATCGCCCTATCCTTCGCGCTTCTGCTGGTCGGTACGATCCTCTATTCAAGGCTGGGATGGAACCTTGAGTAGTGGCGCTCGACGGAGTAAACCAATCGCGCCCGTTGTTGTCACGGGATCGGAGGCCATGTGACTGCGGCGGGATGCTCTGCTGTCGATCAGCAGGGTGTCCCGTGCGCCGGAAATGCGCATAGAGCTTAGAACAGCGGGCAAATCTACTCACTCCCGAACAAGTGATCCATGTAGTCCAGCATGGCTATTACATCGTTCACTGTCCGACCATCCAACTGCGTCCAGCAGCAGGTGAAGCCAGGGAAATAAGGGCACAGACGGATCCTCTTGTCTCCGTGGTCGACCGATACAAAGGCAAGGGGACGCCTGCCGGACTTATCTGTCTGCACACAGTAGCGGCAATCATCACACTTCTTGATGCGATTCGCTACGAAGTCCTGTAATGCGCCCTCCATGTCGCCAAAGCTCTCCAGAACCCTCTTCATGTGAGGGATGGCCAGCCCAAAGACTGCCGGGCTGCTAACATAAGGGTCGTAGCCGGCAGAGAGCCCGATGTGATGGATGCCGTACAGAAAACCGCTTCTGGTCGGGAGCGGCCCTCCATGCGTCTTGACGTAGTCCATAGATATGTCTCCGTCCAGATTGTGCAGGTAGGTATACCCGTTGTCCTCCAGGTACCGGATTAGCCTGCGGTAAGCATCTTCATCACCGGAGAGCCGGGCGTAGATCTCGCGCGCGTACGGGTACTCCTCATTGAACAGGCACCGGGAAAAGCTCAACACTGAGGCACCGGGTCTTGATGCCATCCATGTCCACGCGGCAGGTATCTGTGTGTACCGGTTGTGGGAGAGAAGTGTCTTGCCCTGCTCCTCGGATATCCGGAAGCCGAGTTGATCCATTACACGCCTGTGTCTGGCCTTGAGTTTGGGCGGACTATCGACCACTAATAGCGCTTGCTCGGCGCGTCCTGTCCTCCCCAGTAGAAACAACGCCCCGAGCAGCGCGTCTACCTCCGTCAACACCCTCTGCATGTATGTCCTCAGCTTGGGCTTCTGGTAGCTGCTCTTGTTGAAGCGTCTGGGGTATGCATCGTCGTCATGCAGATGGCTCACCAGGAGTGTCGGCTCGGCGGAGAGGCGATCATAGAGACCGCGTATGAACTCGTAGAACTCCTCTTGCCCTTTCAGACCGGGTCCTTGCTTCGATGGCATAAATGCCGGCATAGTATCAAGATAGGTCTGAATCATTCTTTGCTCCAGGCTCGGAAAGCTCATGCTACACCGTTGTCGGGCTCATCCATAATGGTTCAGCTCAGTTCCCGTACTGGTCATGGACATAAGGAAGTATCGCCCATGTGACGTCGTCCGCCGAAACGCTCTTTGCCTCGATGTTGCAGCGGACAACCGGCGAAATCGAGCAGTGATACTCCGCGCAATCCAGGCACCTGGCGACGCCTCTGGTTCGGGCGCACTTCAGCTGTTCACACAGATCATCCTCCGGCTTCTGGTAGCAGTCGGGGCAGCGCATACTCCAGTCCTCATTCTGATAGACGCGACTTAACCGCACGGCCAGTTCCTTCCGAAGCTCCTCGCTGATGGTACCGCCCGAGCAGTGAATGCATAGATCACAACGCATCCCGCACTTAGAGAGAACGGCTGTCTCCTTGGGAAGAGGTTTGCGGTTTGGTCTCTTCTTGATCATGATGAGGCGTTTGACAGCTTCCAGCGCATCAAGATCGGTGACCGGTATCCACATCCATTTGCCGTCATGATAGGTCCTGCTGTTATCATAGATGTCACGTATTCCAGCCGGGAAAGTGTCGCGCTCGAGTTCGAACTTCTCCCGCTCCGCTCTGCCGAAGATGACGAGAAACTCGAATCTGTCGTCATGTATGTATATGGTCAGAACCGTCTTGCCCCCTCTACGAAACTTCAACTCGTCTTTGCCGTTTCCCACCTCGTCAAGCGCATATCTGCCCC
>PULQ01000086.1 GCA_003552465.1 Dehalococcoidia bacterium | reverse complement strand
TGCTGAGCTACTGGGTCGCCTTACGCGGAATGGACGACGGCCGGAACTGGGTCTACATTGCCATGCTCACGGTTTTTGCCAATGACACTGGCGCCTACTTTGTCGGCAGAGCACTCGGCAGACATAAGCTCGCTCCCGCCATAAGCCCGGCTAAGACCTGGGAGGGCGCCATAGGAGGCCTGATCTGCGCGATTCTCGGCGCCATGGTAACGGCGGTTGTCCTCAGCCTCGTATCTGCCTTCACCTTTGCATACTGGCAGATCATCATCCTGGGACTCATCGTCAGCCTCTTCGCCCAGCTTGGCGACCTTGTCGAGTCTCTGCTCAAACGTAACACGGGGGCTAAGGAGTCCGGCAGACTGCTGCCGGGACACGGTGGCATCCTCGACCGTTTCGACAGCATCATCTTCGTCGGCGCAGTGGTATACTACTACGTGATATGGACGATATGAAGAGGGTGGCGATCCTGGGTTCGACCGGCTCCATAGGCCAGCAGTCGCTTGATGTGATCCGGGCAATGCCCGATGCAGTACAGGTAGTAGCACTCGCGGGTGGCAGAAACCTCAACCTTCTAGAACAGCAGATACGGGAGTTCAGGCCCCTGCTGTTCTCATCATCGGTTCAAACCGATGAACACGAGGGGAGCGAGTTCGCATCGATGGAGGTGATAGCCGGTCATCCCGACGTCGACTTCGTGATCGTTGCCACGTCGGGTAAGGCCGGACTCGGCCCCACGTTGGCGGCCCTGAGGGCAGGCAAGACCGTGGCCATCGCCAGCAAAGAGGTGCTGGTAATGGCCGGCGAGATCATCCTTCGGGAGGCCGAACGCCACCAGGCCCGGATACTCCCCATTGACAGCGAGCACAGTGCCATCTGGCAATGCTTGCAGGGCGAACAGAACGAGCCGAGGCGGATTATCCTGACTGCCTCTGGCGGCCCCTTCTACCGATACTCCCCTCCGCAACTTGATCAGATCACTCCCGAGCAGGCCCTCCGCCATCCGGTATGGAAGATGGGTAGCAAGGTGACCATCGACTCCGCAACACTCATGAATAAGGGACTTGAGGTTATCGAAGCCCATTGGCTTTTCTCCCTACCTTTTGCTAGTATTCAGATACTCATTCATCCTCAGTCTATCGTGCATTCCATGGTCGAGTTCGCGGACGGTTCCCTGAAAGCTCAGCTTGGGCCACCGGATATGAGGCTGCCCATTCAGTATGCTCTCTCCTATCCGAACAGGTGGCTCAACCCCTGCTTCCCGCGCCTTGACTGGAGCGAGGTCCGTGATCTGAACTTCGAGCCGGTGGACTGCGGCAGATTTCCCTGTCTGAACTCTGCTATAGAGGCAGGCAAAGCCGGAGGCACCTATCCGGCAGTGCTCTGCGCAGCCGACGAGGTAGCTGTGGATCTCTTCCTCAGCCACGGGATCGGCTTCTGCGACATCGGCAGAGTAGTGCAGGAGGCACTACAACAGCACCACAGCATCTCGCAACCGTCTATTGAGCAGATACTCGGTGCTGACGAATGGGCCAGGGAGTGTGCACTAAACTCCTCGCTCGTTCGCACCACGGAGAGGGAGCAACCTCGAGATTCTTGGAGAGGCAGCTAACATATGAGCACTGTCATCATTGTCGTGGTCTTTATCGCCTCACTTTTCCTGGCGCTCCTTTTTCACGAGTTGGGGCACTTCCTTGCCGCCCGACGTGCAGGTGTCAAGGTAGAGGAGTTCGGAGTAGGGCTTCCACCCCGCATCTTCGGCATCAAACGGGGTGAGACCACCTACTCGATCAACGCCATACCTGTGGGAGCCTTTGTCAAGACTGCCGGCGAGGACGACCCCACCGTGCCCCGAAGCCTGGCTGGAAAACGCCCGTTTGCCAGGTTCGGAGTCTACGTCGCCGGCCCGATTGGCAACTTCCTGCTGGCGTTCGTTCTTCTGAGCGTCTTCTATGCGCTTCCCTACTCGGTCATCTCCAGTGACGGACTCGTCGTATACTCTGTAATTGAGCATTCCCCTGCTCACCAGGCCGGCGTAGATCCCGGAGACGTTATCCTCGAGGTAGCGGGCCAACCGGTCCGCAGGCTGGGCGACATTCCCGACATATTGCTCGGAAGAGACGAAGATGACGTGGCCGTTCGCCTTCTCAGGAACGGACACGAAGAAGAGATCACAATTGTGCCGGAAATCGAACCGGAATCACAACGACCGCGGATCGGCGTATACCTCTGGTGGAACATGGTGGACCAGGTAGACCCGAACTCCCCGTCCTATGAAGCAGATATCAGGCCCCGTGATGCCATCTACACCGTGAACGGACAGGTTGCCTACAGTTCCGAGGCTGTTTCCGGTGCCCTCCTTGCCGCTGAAGAGGGGGACCAGATCAGAGTTGTCTTTCTCAGGGATGGGAAGGAGATCTCGACCTCGCTGAAGAACGTAGACTACGAAAGCCTGCCCGGTGTTGACATGCGATGGGTGGATACCCATATTGAGGAGGAGAGGCTTCCTGTATGGCGCGGAGTCCTCGAAGGGGCCGGATTCGTCATACTCATGCCGGTGTACATAGTCGAGGCCATACCGCAGATCAGAGAGTCACCCGACACAGCGCTGGTGGGGCCGATCGGCGCAGGGCAGCTCATGATCGAGGTAGTGGCGACATATGGGTTCAGCTATGCTCTGTTCATGGCAGGCATCATCAGCCTCGGCATCGGGATATTCAACCTCCTCCCCATTCCTGTTCTGGATGGTGGAGGCATGCTGATATCGTTCATCGAATGGGTCAGACGTGGCAAGCGTCTCTCGCCTCGGGCAACTCGTCTGGTCCAGATCGTAGGCATTGCGCTCATAATCGTGCTCGTGGTCTTTGTGTTCTCTTCCGATATTCTGCGTATCATCCGTGGCGAAACCATCCTATGACACGTCGAGCTTCAGTAGCCATAAGGATAGGCGGTGTATGCATCGGCGGCGATTCTCCCATCGTGGTGCAGTCCATGACCAGGACGGACACCCGAGACGTTTCGGCCACCGTGGACCAGATCAAGCAGCTTAAGGACTGCGGCTGTGAGATCGTGCGGCTGGCCGTTCCGGACAGCGATGCCGCTCAGAGCCTGGCAGGCATCAAGAAGAGAGTCTCGCTGCCTATTATCGCCGACATTCACTTCGACTACCGCCTCGCGCTGGCAGCGCTTGAATCGGGCGTCGATGGACTGCGACTCAACCCCGGTAACATCGGAGATAGGGAACAGGTCGCCATGGTTGTAAAAGCCGCCAAACACCGCGAGGTTCCCATTCGAGTGGGAGTCAACGCCGGCAGCATACCTCCCGACTTTCAACCGGAGGCCCCTCTGGTTGAGCGTATGGTCAACATGGCGTTGGAGCAGATCAGGATCATGGAAGCACTTGAGTTCCGCCTGATCAAGGTCTCGCTCAAGGCCTTCGATGTGCCTTCCACGATTCAGGCCTATCAGATGATCGCGGGAAAGACGCCCTATCCTCTGCACCTGGGCATCACCGAGGCCGGGCTTCCCCGGACCGGCGCCATACGGAGCGCCATAGGGATCGGCATCCTGCTGTACCAGGGAGTCGGCGATACAATCCGTGTTTCGCTGAGCGCTCATCCCTGCGAAGAGGTATTCGTTGCCTACGAGATCCTGAAGAGCCTGGGCCTTCGTCAGCGAGGCCCGACTCTGGTAAGCTGCCCATCCTGCGGTCGGGCTGAGGTTGATATCATCGCCCTGGCCGAGGAGGTAAGCAGGCGCATGGAGAGAATACGCACGCCTATCAAAGTCGCCGTCATGGGTTGCGTTGTTAACGGGCCCGGCGAAGCAAGAGACGCCGATGTCGGAATTGCCTGCGGCAAGGGAAGAGGTGCCATATTCAGAAAGGGAGAGGTGGTTGCAACGGCGGACGAGCAGGATCTCATTGACGCCCTGATGAAAGAGGTGAGTCTCTCGGATACCGGGGGACCGTAGAAAGGACAGGAGTAATGCGCTTCTCTAAGCTGTTCGGAAAGACGTTACGGCAGGCTCCCGCTGAGGCAGAGAGTATAAGCCACAGGCTGCTGCTGAGGACGGCGATGATCGCTCAGGAGGCTGCCGGCATATACTCGTATCTACCGCTGGGCTGGCGGGTTCTCAGGAAGATAGAAGGGTTGATCAGGGAGGAACTGGACCGGGTCGGCGGACAGGAGCTGCTGCTGCCGGTGTTACAGCCCATCGAGTTCTGGCAGCAGTCGGGGCGCGACGTGTCGTTTGGCAAGTCGCTCTTCACATTGACCGACCGCAGGGAGCGCACGCTGGCGCTGGGCCCCACGCATGAGGAGGTCATCGCCGATCTCGTTCGTCGCCACGTGCAGAGCTATCGCGACCTTCCTCAACTCCTCTACCAGATACAGACCAAGCTTCGCGACGAGCCTCGACCACGGGGCGGACTGCTGAGAGTGCGCGAGTTCATAATGAAGGATCTCTACAGCCTTGACATCGACGAAGCAGGCCTTGACGATAGCTACCGGAAGGTAAGCGAGGCATACCTGAGCATCTATGACCGGCTCGGATTGCCGGTCTTGATGATAGAGGCGGACAGCGGTGCCATAGGAGGCAAGGAGTCTCATGAGTTCATGGTTA
>PULQ01000073.1 GCA_003552465.1 Dehalococcoidia bacterium | reverse complement strand
CGCTATCTGGACCAAACCAGAATCGCCCCTGGGTGCAAGTCCTGCGGGCATTGATCCACGGAACTGGAGGCATAAGCTGATGGCCATCCGAGATTCTGACCGACCAAAAGTTGACAGTTACAAGAGTTCCAGGGGGGTTGACAGATCGCGCGGCACCGGTAGTATAATGGTACTGGCCCGGAAGTACGGGGAGATTCCTCTCATGAACAGGCGCAGATCCAACATCGAGATAATCGGCGAGATGCTCAGGGTTGGCGAGAACGGTGCCGGGAAGACCGAGATAATGTACAGCGCCAACATGAGCTACGTCCAGTTGCAGAAGTACCTGGGCTTTCTCCTCAGTCACGGGTTCATCAGCAAGGTGCACGTGGGTAACCCGGCCGTGAGCTACCGCGTCACCGACAAGGGCCGGGAACTGCTGAAGAACATAGAGGGCATAATGGAAGTGCTCGAGTTCCCCAACGGTAACGGGACCTGAGCGTTGAGTGTTAAGCAGTCGAACAGGGGTGCCTGCAAACGGATCGAGGCCACCCCTTGTTTAACATAGAGGGCACAGGAGCGATAGAGAGGAGAGGCACATGTCTGAGAGAAGAATGCTGATTGTGAATGCCGAGCTGGTGAAGAAGATAGACGAGAACCGCGGCGACCTCAGCCGACCGGACTTCCTCAATTTCCTAATCGACAGCCAGCTCAAAGAGGAGACCAAGAAGCCGGGTGGCGTAACCCGTGAAGAGTTCGCCCAGTTCCAGGAAGGAACCAGGGAGTTGCTGCGCAGCTTCCTGCAGGTCTTCATAAGCTATGGACTGGAACTGGGCAAGCAACCCGACGACAACGACTTCGAGCAGCTGTCACAACAACTGCAAAGCCTGGGCGGCTCTCCCAAGATCAAGGGCCTCTGACATCCTCTCGCGAATTTTCCCCGTCGATTACGTTCCCCGCAGCTTCAACTAGAACTATCTTCTAGAACATAGTCTCTTCCCAACCCGTACCCCCCTTGTCATACTGGCCTCACAGGAAAGCTTCTGTACTGTCACATGCTGCAGGGTCTCTCTTCAGCGGTGCCTTACAGGAACGGAGGTACAGTAATGACGAGGCCGATCGACCTGATGCGGGCGGGGAGGAAGGAGGAGCTGTGGAAGATGTGCTGCGGATTCCTCAACCTGAACCTCGAGGAGTTCATGATCATCCAGAAAAGGCTCCTCCTCGAGCAGATCCAGTTACTGAAGGGGTGCCAGATGGGCAGGAGGCTGATGGGCGGCGCCATGCCCGAGACCATAAAGGAGTTCAGGGAACAGGTCCCATTGACGACCTATTCCGACTATCTGCCGGAGCTAACGGACAGACACGAGGACTGGCTGCCGACCAGGCCCGCGGCATGGGTGCACACCGTGGGGCGGGCCGGCGAGTACAACTTCAAGTGGGTGCCCTTTCCCCAGCGGTTCATGGACGAGTTCGAAAGGGTTGCCGGCGGTATCGGGCTGCTGGGGTCCTGCGATCACCTTGGAGATTTTCCCCTCAAAGAGCACATGAAGGCTCTTCCCACCATAAGCTCGCCTTACTATGGTTCCGGGGGTGTCGGATACCTGATGAAGCAGGCACTCGGCATCGACTTCCTGCCCACGGACTTCGATATGGGCGGCCGGACTTTCGATGAGAGAATGAAGGCTGCGCTGGAACAGGCCCTGATCGAGGGCCTGGATGCGGTCGGCGGGCTGCCCTCCATCCTCGTCTACATCGGCGAGATGCTTCGTAAGGGGAAGATGAGCATAGACAAAAGGTTCCTCCTGTCTCACCCCAGGGCATTTGCCCGGGTGGCCAGGGCTAAGATTAAGAGCAGGCTGGCGGGGCGCCCCATGATCCCCAGCGATCTGTGGTCGATAAAAGCCGTTCTGGGAGGAGGGGTGGACAGTGCAGTCTTTCGCGACACCGTGGAGCGCCTGTGGGGAAGATCCCCTCTCGAGGTGTACGGCGGAACAGAAGGCGGCGTCTATGCGATGCAAACATGGGACTACGAGGGGTTGACCTTTGTTCCCAACCTCAACTTCTTCGAGTTCATCCCGGAAAGAGAGTATCTGAAGTGGCATATGGATGAATCCTACGAAGTGAAGACGGTCCTGCTCGACGAGGTGAAGGAAGGGGAACTCTATGAGCCGGTCATCACCAACTTCCACGGCGGAATCATGACCAGGTACAGGCTGGGTGACATGGTCAGGATCACATCACTGCGTAACCACAGCCTGAACATCGATATTCCCCAGATGGTTTTTCACAGCCGTGTCGACGACCTTGTCGATGTGGCCAGCCTGGGCAGGCTGACCGAGCGGACCATAGGGGAGGCGATCGACAGTATGGGGGTCCCGTATGTTGACTGGGTGGCACGTAAGGAGATAGTCGATAGCAAACCGACACTGCACATCTATGTTGAGCTCGAGGAAGGATACATAGCCAGTGAGCAGAGCGTTGCAGCCGCGACGCTGGAGCGGTTCCGCAGACTGGACAGGAGGTATCGCTGCAACTTCTACAGGCTGATCGGCGACATGGAGAAAGCACTTGACCTGAAGCCTGTAGAGATCACCATTCTCCCCCAGGGAGCGTTTGCCAGCTATTTCGCTCAGCGCCAGGCCGAAGGTGCTGGCGTCAATGGTCTCGGACGATCGCATGTAAACCCCTCCGACGAGGTGATATCCCTGTTGAGAGCCCCGAAGGTCGCTGTTGAGGCTGTGCCGGTTGCCGATGACGAGAGGGCGGTGGCGCGATGATACGAAGGTTGTTGAGGCCTTAGCGGGCTTTCCTGTAAGGAAGGGGGCGGGGTGCAAACCCGCCCCCTTCCTGTTATGGGAGCGGCCACCTTTGGTGACCCTGGGCCTTTGGCGGCACAAGCACGGCCTCTCGGCCGGTACTTTAGGGGGATTGCGCATATCATTCTTGACAGATTGAATGTATTCGAATATAAATGTAGACGATAGCCACGCGCTACCGAGGCAAATGCTATGACTCCTGACGTTGTCGTACCTCTGATCGCCGTCGCCGTCTACGTTCCCCTGTTCGTCATCATGCTGACCAACCGGCCGTGGGAACGCAGGCAGACGCTATTCTTTGCGTTCCTGGTCACCGCAGCCCTGTGGAGCCTGGCCACCTTTTTGAGCAGAAGAGGCCTGCTCGGGCTGGACATGATCGTTGAGGTCAGGATAGTCATCTCTATCTTCGTCCTGATGCTGGCTCAGTTCCATTTCTTCATTGCCAGTTTCTACAAGTCTGCCCCTTTGAGGGCACCCTGGCCCTATGCCTTCCCTGCAGCCACCGTCATGCTGGCAGCGTTCGGCCTGATTCCAGTATCGGTGGAGCCCATCAACTACGGGCCATGGGTGGTCGGCGTAATCGTGCTCTTTCTCCTGACCGTGGCAGCCAGGGATGTATCTGCCCTGGTTCGAAGACGAAGTGTGCTGTCGGATCCTGAAGAGCGTAACCAGATCAACTACCTGATGTTTGCCATGGGTGCGATAGCGGTGTCCCTTATCATCAACATCCTGCCGGGGGCCACTGAGTATCCGGTTGCTCATTTAGGCAACCTGGTTGTGGCCGGTACACTGACCTATGCGGTCGTCGCCCACCGTCTGCTTGATGTCAGGGTCATCTTCCGCAGTGCGCTGATCAGTGCCCTGCTCTACGGCACCGGTATCGGTATCGTCCTGCTGATCTTCTGGTTATCCTATCGACCTGAGCACGGGTTGTCTGCGGTTGAAGCTTTGCTGCTTACTTTGACGCTGGGCATTCCGGCGGTGCTTTTGTTCGTGAACAAGGTCGGGGCACCCTGGCGCACGAGGATGGAACGTGCCTTCATAGGAGAAAGGTACGCGCACCGCCGTAAGCTGTCACAGTTCGTTGCCACGATAAACAGGATTCAGGACATGGAGCAGTTCGGCAGGGAGTTCCTGAGGCTCCTTTCGGAGTCGATTGACTGTCGCAGATCCTGTGTGCTTGTGCCAGGAACTGATGACGGAGCCTTCGTGGCCCGATTCACCTATCCACCCTCAGAAGACAACCCCCTGATCGGGCTGCAGTTGCTGCCGGACAGTCCGGTACTGGCCTGGCTGCGGAAGGAGAAGACCATGCTTCCGGAAAGGAACATCTCCGTCTTACCTGAGTTCCAGTCTATGTGGCAGGAGGAGAGGGAGAGCATTCGTGCCGCCGAGATCGAGATATTTATCCCTGTGATCAACAGAGATGAGATCGCAGCCATCCTGGCGGTGAGCGGACGACGGGATGGAAAGCTGTATACGGTTGAGGACATGCATCTGCTTGAGTGGATCACCGCTCAGGTGGCCGCCAGCCTGGAGAAAGAATACTATCACGAGCAGATCGAGGAGCAGCGAAGAGAGATAGCCCTGCTTAACCGTCTGGCCAGCATCGTTACATCAAGCATGAGCATCGACTCCGTGTTCGAGGGCTTTGTCAGGGAGCTAGATGACATGGTCGACATCGACTGGGCAACCATCGCCCTGGTTGACGGTGACGAGCTTCGCATCCTGGCTCTGTCCAGCAACATCGACTCACCGTGGAAGACCGACGGGAGGATGCCGCTTGCCGGCACTGCCACCGAGTATGTCTGTCGTGAGAGGAAGACCGTGTATGAGCCCGACCTGGCAGCACACCAGAGATTTGTGACCGG
>PULQ01000067.1 GCA_003552465.1 Dehalococcoidia bacterium | reverse complement strand
GTTCCACTGGGTGCGTGCTGCGTCCCTGTACGATGTGCAGGAACAGGGAGAGAAGGCAAATTGGGTGGTAGGCCGTACTGGATTCGAACCAGTGACACCCTGATTAAAAGTCAGGTGCTCTGCCAGCTGAGCTAACGGCCCACGGCTCTCGAATTGCGAAGCCTACTTCTGGTCATCCGTCAGCAGACTCGATATGTAGCAGGCGAAGGCCGGGTGGATGTCGCAGACAAACCCACCGTCAACCGCCTCCACCGAAAAAGTCACCCTGGCAGGCTTTCTGAGCGGGTCGCCGAACTTGCTGAGCCCCATGTCGTCCCAGGGCATGTTGTGACCCAGTATCTCCAGTAATCCCTTAACGTCACGCGGATCCTCAACTATCACCTCGAACGGAAGCCGATGTGATAGACCCTCCAACTGCTTGTTGTCGAGCTTTATCCTCATTGTCGGAGCCCTCTGCTCTTGGCTGTTACCAGAACCCGGCAGGTGATAGTAACCGAACCCACCGCATCCTGCCCGGACACAACGGAGGATAAAACGCGGAGGCCCCCCTGCACACTGTCTGCATCAAAAGTATACAAGCGGCCCATAGCGCTGTCAACCGAGATCGGCCGCATCTCGACTGTCGGGCAGGACAGAGCCGACGGGTGATAAGCGTACCCCTTTTGCGATATACTTACCGAGTGGACAGGATGCTACTCGTGGACAAACCGAAGGGCATTACCTCGGCCAGGGTAGTAGCACACATAAAGAGAAAGCTCAAGGTCAAGGTGGGTCACACAGGAACCCTGGACCCGCTGGCCACCGGATTGCTGGTGGTTCTTACGGGGAAACGCACCAAGAGTGCCTCACTATTCCTCAAGCTGGATAAGGCCTACGAGGTCAAGGTCGTGTTTGGCATCACAACCGACACATACGATCTGGAAGGAGAGGTCCTGACCCAGAACAGCCGGGTAGTAACGCGGGAGGAACTGGAGGCAGTCCTGCAGGGCTTCCACGGTGAGATGTGGCAGACGGCCCCTCCGTTCTCTGCGAAGAAGATAGACGGACGCAAGGCCTACGAGTTAGCCAGGAGGGGGCTCGCCGTAGAAATACCTCCCAGCAAGGTGACGGTTCACGCACTGGGGCTGAAGGAGTTCCGGTATCCAGATGCCGTACTGACCTGCGAGGTCTCCTCAGGCTTCTACGTGAGAAGCCTGGCCCACGATATTGGCGAAAAGCTCGGAGTCGGCGCGGCTGTTGCCGAGGTGCGCCGCACCAGAGTGGGCCCATATCGTATTGAGGATGCGAAGACGCTCGAGGAGATCCTGAATCATGATTAGTCCTCTCTTGCAGATATGGTTCGCCACGCTCGCGAAACGCCTGGAGCAGCACTAGCTGCAACACTCCTGCACCGCAGCAGGCTCAGAGAGCTTCGCGGGGTGGCATTCCTTCGTTGACGGGGCTATACCCCTGTGGTATAGTACTCACAAGATGGCTACCGAGAGAGAGAAGGCAGTCGAGCTGGCCATCGAGCAGATCGAGAGGCACTACGGCAAGGGTTCCATCATGAAGCTGGGGGAGGGGACTGCCAGGGTGGCCGTGGGTGCCATTCCCACCGGAGCACTGGCCTTAGACCTGGCCCTCGGAATAGGAGGAATACCAAGAGGAAGGGTTACCGAGGTATTCGGCTCCGAGGCCTCGGGCAAGACCACGCTCGCTCAGCACATAATAGCGGAAACCCAGAGAGCCGGCGGTATCGCGGCATATATCGATGCCGAGCATGCGTTCGACCCGACCTACGCCGCCAACTGCGGCGTGAAGCTGGCCGACCTGCTTATCTCTCAGCCCGACACCGGGGAGCAGGCCCTGGAGATCACGGAGAGGCTGGTGAGGAGCAGCGCCGTCGACGTCGTGATCATCGATAGCGTTGCCGCCCTCGTGCCCCGAGCGGAGATCGAGGGGGAGATGGGCGACGCCCATGTCGGTCTGCAGGCCCGGCTGATGTCACAGGCGCTGAGAAAACTGAGCGCTGCCATCAGTAAGTCGCACGTGGCGGTCGTGTTCATCAACCAGCTGCGCGAGAAGGTGGGTATCATCTTTGGCAACCCCGAGGTGACTCCAGGTGGCAGGGCGCTCAAGTTCTACAGCTCGGTCAGGATAGACCTTCGGCGCGGTGATACCATCAAGCAGGGCACTGAGATAATAGGGGCGAGGGTAAGGGCCAGAGTGGTCAAGAACAAGGTGGCTGCCCCTTTTCGCAGCGCCGAGTTCGACATCATGTTCAACCACGGAATAAGTAAGGAAGGGAACCTTGTTGACCTCGGGGTGGCGACGGGAGTGCTTAAGAAGTCGGGCGCCTTCTTCACCTACGGTGACACAAGGCTCGGGCAGGGCAGGGAGAATGCCAAAGACTTCCTGCGGCAGCATCCCGACATCCTGAAGCAACTCGAGGAGGCGATACGTGCCTCAGCCGCCATTCCCGCGATCGCTCTTGAGGGAGCCTCCGAGGGGGCCCCTCAGGAAGACTGACACAGTCAGCTAAGAGGCTAGTTGGTACAGAGTAGCTCCTTGCAGGATTCGCTCAACGCAGCCTACCGCTACCTCAGTTATCGCCCGCGCAGCGAAGCGGAGATCAGACTCCAGTTACGCCGTCGCGGCTTTGACGATGAACTGGTGAAGACAACGATCATCAGGCTGAGGGAGCAAGAGTTGAGTGACGATGTAGCCTTCGCCAGGTTCTGGAGGGACAACCGCCTTGCCTTCAAGCCAAAGAGTAAGAGGCTGATACAGAAGGAACTGAGAGAGAAGAAGGTGGCTTCCGAGATAGTCGATCAGGTCACTGCCGACATCGACGATGACGCCATTGCCTACAGACTGGGTTCCGACCGCATGCCATCACTGGTCCGTCTTGACTACCGCGACTTCCACAGACGGCTCTCGGGATACCTTTCTTACCGGGGATTCAGTCACGAAGTCGCCAGGCGTACCGTGGCCCGCCTGTGGCGCGAACACCAGGGAGAGGACTGTCTGACGTAGATGGCGGCGCTTCTCCGCAGGAGTGAGACTTACAGGTGATCGACTGGGGACTAGCAGGCACAATAGCCGGCGCAGGGATCGGCATGGTAGCGATCGTTCTCGTGATGCTGGCGGTCGCAACATGGCTGATGGGCGTACTGATTCGCAAGATGGAGAGCAGACACCGGGCGAAGGAGGAGAAGCAGCAGAGAGCACAGTCATAGACACGCAGGCGGAACAAGGGGCACGAGCTGTTGAGCAGCAGATCAATAGACTGCCCCCAGGATGTCCGTGAAAGTGTAGTCCTAGCACAGAGTTGCTGAAGAAATATGCTTGATTTCCTGGGAACGGGCTTTGGTGAACTCACCTTAGGGAACGTCGTCCTGATCTGCGTTGGACTCGTCTTCATCTACCTTGCCATCAACAAGAGGTGGGAGCCGTATGTGCTTCTCCCCGTCGGTGTAGGGGCTATTCTGGCCAATCTGCCCGGTACAGGCCTCCTCGTATACCCCGGTGATGGAGACACCCCCGCCGGCTTTCTGGGCGTGTTCATCGAGTACGGGCTTGTTAGGTATACCATTCTGCCCATACTAATCTTCATAGGTCTGGGCGCAATGACCGACTTCGCCCCACTCATAGCCAACCCCAGGCTTTTCCTGCTCGGCGCCGCTGCGCAGATAGGAATAGTCATCGCCTTTCTCGTTGCCCTACTGCTGGGATACACGGGCGTTGCTGACTTCGGCTTGAAGGAGGCGGCCTCGATCGCCATCATCGGCGGCGCCGACGGCCCCACCACGATCTTCCTGACATCGCAGCTGGCCCCTGAACTGATGGGCGTCACCGCCGTCACTGCCTACTCCTATATGTCGCTGGTTCCCCTGATCCAGCCGCCGATAATCAGGGCGCTCACATCGAAGAAGGACAGGCAGACCTATATGCGACCACAGGTCCGCGAGGTAGCGAGGAGAGAACTGATCCTGTTTCCGATCATCTGTATGATCCTGATCATACTGCTGATACCGCGCAGTGCGCCACTGGTAGGGATGTTCATGTTCGGAAATCTGCTACGCGTAAGCGGCGTAGTGGACAGGCTCTCTGAGACAGCGCAGGATGCCCTGATCAACATCACCACCATAATACTGATGCTCTGCGTGGGAGCCCGCATGCCTGCTGAGGTTGTGCTACGCCCGGAGACGCTGATGGTCCTGGCATTGGGACTGGTTGCCTTCGCCGGAGGGACTGCCGGGGGCGTCCTCATCGGAAGACTGATGAAGATGGTCACCAAGGAGCCGTTCAACCCCATTGTCGGAGCCGCAGGAGTGTCGGCAGTTCCCATGGCCGCCAGGGTAGCCCAGCAGGTCGGACAACAGGAGAACCCGCGAAACTTCCTCCTTATGCATGCTATCGGGCCGAATGTCGCGGGTGTGATAGGCTCGGCGGTGATCGCGGGAGTTCTTCTGACGTTCCTCGGCTGACCATCCCGGTTCAGCCCTCACCCCCCTCCAGGATCCAACTCAGCCTCTACCGTGGCAACAGCCCGGGCATCTCCGCCGGCTGCTCGTTACTGTAACATTTTGGTCGGTCGGGGTTGCAAATAGAAGAGAGACCCCACAGAATCTCGAGATGGCTGAGAAGTCAATCTTTAGATTAAGGAGGTCTCTCGATGGAAAGCATAGAGC
>PULQ01000156.1 GCA_003552465.1 Dehalococcoidia bacterium | reverse complement strand
TTCACCCACCCCCGCTGTCATCGCGACTCCCGACAAACCCCGTCATCGCGAGCCTCGACACGTTCCATCTTGTCACCCTTCGTCCTTCACCCACCCCCGCTGTCATCGCGACTCCCGACAAACCCCGTCATCGCGAGCCTCGACACGTTCCATCTTGTCACCCTTCGTCCTTCACCCACCCCCGCTGTCATCGCGAGGCCAGACGACAGTCTGGCCGTGGCGATCCCGTCCCTTTGCTCCCCTCTTAAGCTAAGAGGGGCTACGGGAGTTATCACGGGGGCGAAGCCCCCGGCACCCCTATCACCCTGATCGCAGAAAGCTGACCACTGAAAGCTGACCACTGACCGCTCACTCGGCGGTCTTCAGGTACCGAAGGACCTGCTGCTTGAATGCCTCGAAGTCGGTCAACCTCGCGCTGGCTACACCGTAGACTATCTCGTCGTCTATCCGTGCATATTCGTGCACCAGCAGGTTCCTCAGACCCTTCATCTCCTTGAGGGTCAGCGTCATGCTCTCGGAGATGATACCGGCCTCCCGTAGCCTGTCAAACAGATCGTCTTCTTCAGCGGGGATGCCCAGGCGCAGGCCTGCAACGATTAGATGACAGACGTCAATGACTGCCTCGATCGAGACTTGAAGCAATCGCTCACACGCCCGCCTCTTCTCAACCTGGCGATACTCGGCCAGGTCTTCGGGCAGAATCGAGCCAAGTTCAGCGAGATACCCGTACAACTGGTCCAGCTTGATCAGAATCCGGTCACGATCGAGCACTGGCAACCTCTTCAAGGTATCCGCGGTAGATGTGCCTGAAGTCTTCAAAGGCCTGGGCCGTCCGGAAGGCCAGCTCATACAACATATCCTCGTCCTTACAGAGAAGAACCTTGCCTTCCTTCAATACCCTGTGCCTGATGTATAGCGGCAGTTCAGAGAATATGCTGACATCAACATCGCCTTCCCTGAGATAGCCCAGCTTCTTCTCGAACAGCGCCGCACGATCGCGGCTCTCCGGCCGCAGCAGCAGACATAGGTCCACATCCGAACCGGCGGCGGATTCGCCCCTCGCCTGACTGCCGAATAAGAAGACAGCCACAACGTCGGGATCTTCCCTGCACCTGGCCAGAACCTTTTCTACAGCGATCATGCTATCTAGCCCCGTTCAAGCATCCGTCTTTCGGTATGCAACTCAAAGTCTATACCGTCCGGCAGCATAACGCAAAGATCGCCCCCCTCATCCAGCCCCCCCCTCACTCCTCACTCACAACCCTGTCATCGCGAGCCCCGACACGTCCCATCTTGTCGCCCTGAGCCCCAATGGCATCGGGGTGAATGGTCTCCAGCGCTCCTCCTGGCAACATTAGGAGATTCTTCGGTAACCTCACAATGACGGATGGAAATCTGTCATCGCGAGCCCCAATATGCCCCCCTGTCATCGCGAGGACAGACGTAGTCTGGCCGCGGCGATCCCTCCCCTTCACCATTCACTCTTCACTGCTCACTGGAGCGTCCCGGGGCGGAGACGGCCAAGGCCATCCAACGGGGATCGTCCTGCGGTAATGCCTCTCGCGTGCATGTTCGGGCACCGCCACAGCCCGAGCAATGCATTATGTCGCAGGTATCCTCGACAGAGGACTTCAGGCCCCGCAGTGTTGTGATTCGGCGACTACCATTCCTGTTCGCCGGGGTTTCTCTCCTCCTGGAGTGCCGTGCCTTCTTCAAGAATCCTGAGAGCTTCTCCGGATGCATAAGCTCTGTTTCGCTTGCCACCGGTAATCTCCGATAGCACTCCCTGCTCTACCAGAGCATCTATCGCCTTCTGAGCTCCTGGATAGGTCACCCTGAGAGACTCTTGAACAACTCTGGCGTTTAATACCGGTTTCATGAAGATAAGTTCGACAAGCTGCCGCGCGGTCGGCGGTAGACGTCTTTCCAGGCTCATTTGATAGTAGCTCTGGTGCAGGTCTAGAAGTCGGCGAGCCCGCCGGACGGCATCGCCTGATTGCTGGACTACCGCATGCAAGAAGAAGGCTATCCACTCGTGCCAGGCACCCCTCTGACTGACCTCCAGAAGGCGGTAGTAATACTCCTGCCGGTGGCGCTCAAAGAAGGCACTGAGATACAGGAGGGGCTTGGTGAGGATGCCCTGCTGGCAAAGGAAGAGGCTGATAAGCAACCTGCCGATACGCCCGTTACCATCCAGGAACGGGGGAATCGTCTCAAACTGGTAATGGATGAGAGCCAGTTTAACCAGAGGCGGCAAGTCGGCGTCGGCATGCAGGAACCTTTCCAGTTGATCAAGGGTTTCCATCATCTCAGAGACAGGTGGCGGTACGAAGGTGGCATCGCTCAAGGTGCACCCCGCTTGCCCAATCCAGTTCTGCGATCGTCTGAACTCGCCGGGGGTAGCCTGCTCCCCACGGACTCCCTCCATCAGAATGCCGGGCAGTTCGCGGATGAGCCGCAAGCTCAGAGGCAATTCTTCAATGCGCCTTAGCCCATACTCCATAGCCCTTACGTAGTTCTGAACCTCCCTTACGCCTCTTTCCTTCTCAACCCTGGTTGCTTCAAATAGAAGGAGATCTGAAAGCGATGATCGCGTTCCCTCGATGCGCGAGGAAAGGACGGCTTCCCTTCTGATGAAAGGGTAGATAAGCAAGTGTGGATTGGGCAGAGTCTCACCGAGTCCAGAAAGGGTGCCCAGAGCCAGGTCAGCCCGGGAGATCAGGGACACCAGCAAGTTGTCCCAGTTCAGGTCTGGAGGTAAGG
Organism: Dehalococcoidia bacterium; assembly: GCA_003552465.1. Taxonomy (GTDB): domain Bacteria; phylum Chloroflexota; class Dehalococcoidia; order GIF9; family AB-539-J10; genus RBG-13-51-36. Next base: position 16,202 of record PULQ01000156.1, on the reverse strand, counting down.
GGTTGGGAACAAATGCCCAGTCCCCGCTCACACCCCGTATTAGCCTTCCCGAGGGACTCTTCCGAAACGATGCGATGTCCGTATCAAACGCCAGTTTAGTAAGCCTCTGCCTTATTAAACGAAATGCCAGTTTCGTATATTAATACACCCTCTATATCCGGTCGACAACCCTTCTGCAACTCTCTGGGAAACAGGGGGACACCATACCGATTATGCCTCGCAGCATGCATGCATAGCACCGGAGCGAGCCGTGTCTGAGACCCTTCGGCCGACCCGCAGGTTGTCGTCGATTCCCATCATATCCAGCAGGGCCACTCCGTTACCTCGTGGCACGTCCGCGCTAAGTCCCGCTCTGCCCAGAGCCACTCTCCTCTTCACTCAAGACCTGGACCTGTACCTTCCAGGCGCAAACACCCTCATCGAGACGGACATTTTCTTCTTGACTGAATTCAGAAGCTCGTGCTATCCTCTACCTAGAACTATTGTTCTAAGTCAGCGGGATGATCTCCTCTGGCATTCCCCTCACCCAATCCCTGTCAGGATAGTTGCCCAATCCCCCTCTTAAGCTAAGAGAGGCTAGGTCCCGACGGAGTCGAGGATGCTCGATGCGATCGGCAGGAGTTATGTCAGCAGCCCCTCGACTCCCAACGCCTGACCGCTGACCGCTGCAGGCTGATTGCTCCCCACTCACCTACACAAGGACGATTAACAGCTTGAAACGGAATCGAAGGAAGCGTGGCGGACAGAAGGGCAACCAGAACGCCCGCAAACACGGCTTCTACTCGCCTGCACTCAGCCCGGCAGAGACAGACCGGCTCTGGACCGGAATCAACGTCGAAGGTGTTGACCCCCGGGTAGCACTCGTTCGCGTCAAACTGCTATCCTCCCTTCAGCACAACCCCGACAATCGCCGCGTCCTCACCGAGGCCTCCAGACTTCTGGCAAAAGCGTATTCCGATATGTACTCCCTGGATGCATCCGACCACAGGGATCTGAAGACGGTTATCGACCTCATTCTGGAGTCCATCATCGCAGGCCGCTCCCCCACCCCCGATGGATCAACAACGCGAACGACCGGCCCTGACGAAACGAATACGTGTACATTTGTAACTGAACAGGCTCCCCGCACTGTACAAAACGAATCAATCGTACCTGACAACTGAATAAGCCCCCCGCACTGCACAAAACGAATCCCTGTACATTTACACTGAATAAGCCCCCCGCACCGCCCGAAACGAATGGCCCGTCACTCCTGCAGTGCGAGGCTTCAGCCTCGCGCCACCCCCCGAAACGAATCCCTCGTGTTTCAGCAATCGAACGGGCTCCCCGCACCCACCCCACACACGAAAGACAGGCAGTTGGGTCGAAAGAAAAACAGGCACTGCACAAAACGAATCGGCCCGGCGTCGCCTCAAATCCCGGCCGCCCATCGCTCAGGATCGGTACCCTGAGTGCCATATTCAGCGAGGTCGCTGCTTACCTTGGCATTGAGCGGCAGAACCTGATCGAAAAGCTCTTCGTATGAACGGCGCGCACCCTGTGCCCGGGTGCTGTCATGCAGTTCACGCCTCATCAATGGCTGGCACGGTGTTGATGCGATGCTGCAACTGCCCGCAGGCGGCATCAATGTCTGGACCCCGCTGCACCCGCTGCGTAACCTGGATGCCCGCACTGCTCAGGACTTCGCGGAAAGCCCGGATGCCTTTCGGCGACGGGCCGCGGAATCCGGGTCCACGGATCGAGTTGTATGGAATCAGGTTCACGTGGCAGTTCAGCCCGTGTAGCAAATTCGTCAGTTCACGCGCTTCTGCAATTCCATCGTTCACCCCACCAAGCAGGCAGTACTCGCATGTCACCCGGCGGCCGGTCTGCCGCACGTACTCGTGGCAGGCATCTATGATCTCAGCGACACTCCACTTGACCATCTTGGGGATGAGCTGCCGGCGCAGCTTATCTGTAGGGGCGTGGAGAGACACAGCCAGGGTGATTTGCCGTTGCTCCTCCGCCAGCCTGCGGATACCCGGAACGAAGCCGACCGTGCTCAGTGTCAGGTGCCTCATGGCAATGCCCAGTTCCCTGTTCAGTAACTGTATCGCCTTCACACTCGCCGCATAGTTGAGTAGCGGCTCTCCCATACCCATGAACGTGACATGGTCAACACGCCGGCTACGCTCATCAACTCCCGATGAGGATTCCTGCGCTTCTTCCTGCACTGCCAGTGCCTGCCCCACGATCTCTGCCGCGGTGAGGTTACGGGTGTAGCCACTCAGTCCGGTGGCGCAGAAGACGCAGCCCACGGGGCAGCCTACCTGTGTAGAAAGACAACAGCTGAAACGGTCCTCGTAGGGCAGGCCTACGGCTTCAACTCTCGCACCGTCACGCATCTCCAGCAACAGCTTCGCTGTTCCATCCCGGCTGTGCTGCACGGTGACTACTCGGGGGCGACCGACCCCATATTTCTTCTCCAGTTGCACGCGTAGTGCATCGGGCAGATTCGTCATCTCCTCGAACGTGCGTGCCCCGCGCCGGTAGATCCACTCGGCTATCTGGTTGCCTCGATACGCCGGTTCGCCCTCTTCCTGTACCAGCGCACGCAGTTCTTCCGTGTTCAACCCCAGGAGTGCCGTTACCATGGCCTGCCTTTAACCCTGCACATTGTCTTCAAGCCATTATCTCAAAGGACGCAGAGGCAGACAAGATCGCTGACCTCACCAACCACCCTGTCATCGCGACTCCCGGCATACCCCCTCTTGTCATCGCGAGTCCCGACATACCCCCCCCATTGTCATCGCGAGGAGCCCCGATGCAGTCGGGGCGACCGTGGCGATCCCGTCACTCCGCCCTCTCGTCACTCGTTACTCGTCACTCCTCACTCTTCGCCCTTCACCCACCCCCGCTGTCATCGCGAGTCCCGGCACGTCCCATCCTGTCACCCTTCGCCCCGATGCGATCGGGGCGAAGGGTCTCCACCACTAACCCGCCAGACCCGGGAGATTCTTCGCTACGCTCAGAATTGCAGACGGGAGTCTGCCATCGCCTGTACCGACATACCCCCCCCCGTCATCGCGAGGCCAGGCGCAGCCTGGCCGTGGCGATCCCTCCTCCTTACCATTCACCATTTGCCACTCACTCTTCGCACATCACCCACCGCCCGTCATCGCGAGGCCGGGCGCAGCCTGGCCGTGGCGATCCCGCCTCTTCACCATTCACCGTTTACCATTCACTCGTCACTCATAACTCTTTACTGTTCACCATTCACCGTTCACCAATCCCTCGTCACTCTTCCCTGCTCACTGTGGCGTCCCGGGCCGGATGAGACTAAGATCACATACAAGAACCTTACAGGCAGGTACAATTCGGAGGCTTACGATTGCCAAGTGGTCCGGCCGCTGCGGGAGAAGTCATGTCAGGAAGAATCAAGCTGGTACTGCTGCTGGTCCTTATAGGAGCGCTGTCTGTTGCCGTCTTTCTTGGCTGCCAGGCACCTCCGACTGATGGCAGACAAGAAGGGGATGACGCAGTCGACAGGGTGATCAAGACTGATGAGGAGTGGAGGGAGATACTGCCACCCGAGCAATATCGAGTTACCCGGATGAAGGGCACTGAAAGGCCGTTTTCAGGGGAGTTCAATGACTTCTACGAAGAGGGCACGTACTCATGTGTATGTTGCAGCAACCCGCTGTTCAGTTCGGACGCGAAGTACGATTCCGGAACTGGATGGCCAAGCTTCTGGGAACCCATCTCGGATCAAAGCATAGCAACCGCCAGAGATACCAGATTCTTGATGGTACGAACTGCAGTGATGTGTATAAGGTGCGATGCCCATCTTGGCCACGTCTTTAAAGATGGCCCGGAACCAACCGGTCTTCGTTACTGCATAAACTCAGTTGCACTGGACTTCGTAGCGTCTGGAGAGGAGTAGCACGAGGAAATGGCAGGTCTCAACAGAGCAACCCGGCCGGTAGCGGTGGGTGCACTACTGACCGCTGCTTTTCTGGCCGTTGTTCTTAGTGGTTGTTCAAGTCAGCGTGCGAGGGTGCACATTCCGGAAGATGGCTTGATTCCCGGCGGCTCGATCCCTCCGATAGACACTTCTGCGCCGGCGCATACTGAGACGGCAACCTTTGCGCTGGGCTGCTTTTGGTGTCCGGACTCCCTGTTCGGAAGCATGGACGGCGTTGTCCGAACTCGAGTGGGATACGCCGGTGGCACACTGGAGAATCCCACTTACCGCAACCTGGGTGACCATACTGAGACTATCCAGATCGACTATGATCCCACTCAGGTTTCATACGGACAGCTACTGGAGGTCTACTGGGGCAGCCATAATCCGACGAGGCAACTCTGGTCAAGACAATATATGTCCATCGTCTTCTATCATAATAGCGAGCAGTTGACACTGGCTACACAAAGAATGCAACGTGAAGAGGAGCGCCTGGGTCGCCCAATCCACACTGAGATTGTCCCCTTTTCCCGGTTCTACCTGGCAGAAGACTATCATCAGAAGTACCACCTGCAGCAGATACCGGAGCTCATGGAAGAGCTAACTGCTGTCTACCCGGATTTCGCCGATTTCAGAGATTCTACCGCCGTGGCACGTATCAACGGATACGTGCGCGGTCACACAACTCTCGAAGAACTCCAGGAGCGGCTGAACTCTTCCTGGCCTGCCTCTGGCTGAAAAGGCGGCCGCACCGCAGATCAACCCGCCCGTCGAGGACTCCGTCAACATATGCATACCGAATCTCGCGGCGAGGGGTGCGCGTATCTACCACCAGAAGGACCGCAGTCGAGGCGAACCCACGGCTTATCTGCGGCCGATCTGGAGCGACTGCCTGTCGTCGCAAGTGCATAGCAGCCTGGCTGCTCGTTACCCGGCTATCCTCGGCACTGTGCGATTCGGCGCTGATGGCGGACAGCGACGGTGAACAGTCCTCATTTCGCGCTCATGCAACGCAACTCGGGGTCCGTGTCAACTCATACAATTATATTACCGAGCAGGGGTCTTTGACAGGCGCTTATCTGATGATACAATAGTACTCGGGGGCTCCCAGACATGAAGAGAGTTGGTGGCTTTCTGATTGCTTTGGCTCTGATCGCCGGGATGATGGGCTGTTCGGTTCAGACTCCTACTGTCAGGTACGGCCTCACCATATCCAGCACCACCGGAGGGTCGGTAACCACTCCCGGCGAGGGAGCTTTCTCCGATGAGCAGGAGACCTTGGTTGACCTGGTGGCCAGTCCGGATTCTGGCTACGGCTTTCTCAACTGGACCGGTGATGTGGGCACCATCGGGAATGTGAACGCAGCCTCCACTACTATTACCATGCGGGGCAACTACTCCATCATAGCCAACTTCGCGGTGATCAAGCAGGTCTGGGATTGGCACGATCTGGTTGCCATCGGAGACGCTCTGGGCGGCTATTATCTTCTGATGCGTGACCTCGATTCCGCTACTCCCGGCTACGCAGAACTGGCAGGTCCGACGGCCAATGGAGGAAGTGGCTGGGAGGCGATTGGGGATGACAGGGGACGATTCACGGGCAGATTCAACGGTCAGGGCTACGAGATAAGGGACCTCTCTATCAACCGTCCTGACGAAGACAGGGTTGCGCTTTTCGGCTTTGTGGGTGAAGGAGGAGTCGTCGAGAACCTGGGACTTGTGACCTCTGAAGTGGCTGGCCGGTCCCACGTCGGTGGTCTTGTGGGATTTAGCTACGGCACCGTGGACAACTCCCATTCCACCGGCAGCGTGACCGGTGACGAAGAGGTTGGTGGTCTGGTGGGATGGAATCTGGGCACGGTGAAAGGCTCCTATGCCACGGGCAGCGTGACCGGTGGGGCAAGGGTTGGCGGCCTGGTGGGAGATAATTGGAGCACGGTGACCAACTCTCATTCAAGAGGCAAGGTGACCGCGGAGCACACTGTTGGCGCTCTCATCGGACGGAATTCCGGTGATGTGAGCGGCTCCCATTCCACAGGCAGCGTGACCGGTGACGAAGAGGTTGGCGGTCTGGTGGGATGGAATCTGGGCTTGGTGAAAGTCTCCTATGCCACGGGCAGCGTGACCGGCGAGGCAAGGGTTGGCGGCCTGGCGGGGGACAATTGGAGCACTGTAACGGGCTCCTATTCAAGAGGCATGGTGACCGCGGAGCACACTGCTGGCGGTCTGATCGGACAGAATTCAGGCCTTGTGACCGACTGCCATTCCACCGGCAGCGTGACCGGTGAGGAAAAAGCTGGCGGTCTAGTGGGATGGAATCTGGGCACGGTGAGCGAATCCTATGCCACGGGCAGCGTGGCTGGCAGGGCAAGGGTTGGCGGCCTGGCGGGAGAAAACTGGAGCACTGTGCGCGAATCCGATTCAAGAGGCGTTGTGAGCGCGGAGCACAGTGTTGGCGGTCTGATCGGACGGAATTCAGGTGATGTGAGCGGCTCCCACTCCACCAGCAGCGTCACTGGCTCTGAACACGTTGGCGGTCTGGTGGGATCAAATTCGGGAGGTGTGCGCAACTCCTATTCCATCGGCGACGTGACGGGTGATGAGAGTGTTGGCGGTCTGATTGGCTCGAGTCACGGCACTGTGAGTTATTCCGATTCAAGCAGCAACGTGACAGCGGAGCACAGTGTTGGCGGTCTGATCGGACGGAATTCAGGTGATGTGAGCGGATCCCATTCTACAGGAAGCGTGATCGGTGACTGGTATGTTGGTGGTCTGGTGGGAGTGAATCTGGCTGGTGGCGCTGTGGGCGACTCCTACGCCAGTGGCAGCGTGACTGGCGAGGAATATGTTGGCGGCCTGGCGGGACAGAATTGGAGCACGGTGAACAATTCCTATTCAAGAGCCAGGGTGACCGCGGAGAGCACTGTTGGCGGTCTGATCGGACGGAACTCCGGTGATGTGAGCGGCTCGCATTCCACGGGCAGCGTGACCGGCGACTTGTATGTTGGCGGTCTGGTGGGAGTGAATCTGGCTGATGGCGCTGTGAGGGACTCCTACGCCACGGGTGATGTGACCGGCAAGGCAAGGGTTGGCGGCCTGGTTGGCTTGAGTCACGGCACTGTGAGCAAATCCTATTCGGGAGGCATGGTGACCGCGCAGGACACTGTTGGCGGTCTGATCGGACGGAGTTCCGGGGATGTGAGCGGATCCCATTCCACAGGGAGCGTGATCGGCGACTGGTATGTTGGTGGTCTGGTGGGAGTGAATTCGGCCGATGGCGCTTTGAGCGCATCCTACGCCATGGGTGGTGTGACCGGCGAGGCAAGGGTTGGCGGCCTGGTTGGCTTGAGTCACGGCACTGTGACCAACTCCTACTCAAGAGGCAGGGTGACCGCGCATGACACTGTTGGGGGTCTGATCGGATTGAACTCAGGTGATGTGAGCGCCTCCTATGCCACAGGCAGCGTGACTGGCGACTTGTATGTGGGTGGCCTGGCGGGAGTGAATGTAGACGCTGCGGCTGTGAGCGACTCCTATGCCACAGGCAGCGTTACCGGCACTCGGAGTATCGGCGGCCTGGTGGCAGACAATCAGGGCACCGTTATCAACACCTACGCCACCGGTAGGGTCACCGGTGAGGAACATGTTGGCGGCCTGGTGGGGGAGAACGATGATGGAGAGGTGACCAACTCCTTCTGGGACGTGCAGACTTCGGGGACCGGGGACAGCGATGGAGGAACAGGCAAGACCACCGACGAGATGATGAGCATCGCCACCTTCGCAGACGCGGGTTGGGACATGATTGCGGTAGCAGCCGGCGTGACCTTCCGTGCCTACACTTGGAACATCGTTGATGGACAGACCTACCCCTTCCTGAGCTGGCAGCCTGTTTCCTGACGCATACGGAGCCCGAATCGCCTGGCCAATGCAGAGCACGGCTGCGCTCGGACTGCACTAATAACTCGGTTCGTCAAGTTGGCGGGCTTCCGTGTGTGGATTCCTGGTAACATCATGCCGATTAGGCCCCCGCAATATGAACACATAGCACCGGAGCGGGCCGGCTGTGTCTCTGGCCGGCCTGCAGGTTGTCGTCGATTCCTCCCATGTTCAGTAGAGGCACTCCCTATCTCGTGACATGTCGCCGATAAGGCTTGCGCAGCGCAAGGTCACTTCGCCCTTCACTGACCCCCTGTCATCGCAAGTCCCGACATACCTCTCTCCTGTCATCGCGAGGACCCTGATGGAATCGGGAATCGTGGCGATCTGGTAGTTTCAACAGCCCGTTGAGATCCCTTCGCCTTCCCGACAAGTTGGTTATCCTCGTGATGAAATGGTAGGGAGGCGCCGCACGAGGTGCCGACTAATCGAGCACCTTGGCTCTGTCGAGGCTGAAGCCTAGTACTACATGTGGTGAAGAACGTGAGCCTTACATGCAGGTCGCCTGATAAGGAGGTCGGGCGGCACTCGAAGTGCCGCCCCAGGAGGTTCAGGTTACTGAATAGCTGTTGTTACATAATCACCGCGGATAACCGGAGCACTCTATTTCCTCTCCTGTGGCATCGCCTTCTCCGATAGGCCGATCCGTATTTTCCTGGGCGCCTGCCCCGATTCTCCATTGCTGGTATCAGCTTCTATCGTAGCTTCTTCGACGTAGGCCACGGCCGGGATGGTCTTCAGTGCGTCGACGAGGTTCATCTCGTCGCGGAGGAAGACCATTATGGATGGCGAATCCATGCGGGGGATGATCTCTGTATTCTGAACCTCGGGCAGTTGATCGAGATAGGCCACTATCTCCATGATCTTGGTCATCTGAATCGGAGGCAGGATCTCCACCTCGAATTGGGGTTCGGTCGAATCCCCCCAGTCATCCACCTGGAGCAGTCTGGATAGGTCGAAGCCCCTCTCTGATCGGTTGTCGATCCCTTCTTGTTCAGTGGGTTCGGCGGGCGCCCTGTCCTTCTCGACGGCTGGCTCTTCGGAATCCTGCTGCGCTTGCTCCGGCTTCGCCTCCACGCTCATGACCGCGTCATCGGTCTGCTGTGGAACCCCGGACACCGCGGCATCCTCCGCTTGACCGGGCTCCGCCATTACAGGAGCGCTCCCTTGCGCGGGCCGGGCCATCCTGCTCTCGAAGTCGGCCTGCGCCTTCGCTGCTTGCTGCTTGAGTCCTTCAAGTTGCTCGGTGATGTATCCGAACTGCTGGCCTATGGTATCCCGGAGCTCATCCCAGATTCTCTCCTTTTCCCTCTTGAGCAGCGACTCCGCCTCTCTCTTTGCCTCAGACCTGATGGCGTCGGCTTCTCTGCCGGCCGCCTCAAGGACCTCGGCCTGCTTCTGCTCCGCCATATGCCGGGCCTGCTCTCTCGCTTCGTCGAGCAGGGCGTCGCTATCGGCTTTGGCCTTCTCCGACGCTTCGCTCTTGATTCGTTCTGCCATCTTCTCGGCTTCGACGATCGTCGTTTCGGCCAGTTTTGTTAGAGACGCCATGTGATGCCTGGCCTGGGCCAGTTCATCGCGCTCCTTGATAATCTGGTCGATGAATGCCCCTACCTGGGCCTCGTCCAAGCCGTTTTTCACGCGCTTGAAGTCGCGCCCTCCCAGAGTTACTGATCCGTCCTTACCTGTGCTGGCCATAATGTCGCTCCTCTTTCTGTTTACTGCTCACCAACATCACGAGCGGTCGGGAAATGCCCGATGAGACGCGTGTTCGCCGCCGTGTTCTAACCCTCGATTCCTCCCTGGAAGACTGTCCACATTCTTTCCGAGCTGCCCTTGGTCGCCTGCCAGGCCTTCTCGACGGTCTCCTTGCGCATCCTCAGCGCCTCGCTGACGCGCTCATGGTAGACCTGCTCTGCCTCTGTCTTTGCTTTCCTGTATGTCTCCTCTGCCTCGTGCTCGGCCTTCGCCAGGGCCTGCGAAGCCTCCTCTATCGCCCGGGCACATGCATCGGCGGCCTGTTCCTCGGTCTCCTTGAAGACCTTCTCTGCCTCGCTCTGGGCGTGCTGATATGCCGCCGCAACCTTCTTCTGAGCTTGCAGATAGGATGAGTAGGCGGCCTGCGCCTGGCTCATGAGCTCGTTCAGGGGATCTCTGACTTCACCGGAGACATCGGGGGCGAACTCGACTGCCTGTTTCGCGTTCTTGTCTGCCGCTTTCCTTGTTTGCTCGGTCTTTGTCATCGTAGCCATGATGTACCTCCTTGGATTGCTTTGCTCCTGAGTGTCAACATCTCCCTGTAGCTTATCTCTTTACCGCGGATGCCGCTGCACCCGGAGAAACATGGTTTCTCTGGATTCTGCTGGTCTCCGTGGTGATCGCGCGCAGTTCATCCTCCGTGAATAGCCTCCATCCTTTCCTGTCCCTGTGCTCCGCCTCCTTGATTACGTTGTCTTTCATCCAGCGGAAGAGCGTACTCTTACCGATGCCGACCATCTGGCAGACCTCGGCGGTTCTGTAATACACGTGGCCGTTGATCTCTACAGGCATAGCAACCACCTCTGATATTGTTTGAATCTATCTTAGGTCATGTGTGAGCCCTTGTAAATCACCCGTTAGTAACCGTACTCCTGTCCTTAGGCCATTCAGCCCATCCTGGTCATCGCGGGCCCCGCATGTCATCGCGAGGACCCCGATGCAATCGGGGGCCGTGGCGATCCCGTCACCTAACCCCGAGATTGCCGCACATCCTCTGCAAAGCTCCGGGTGTTCGCAATGACTCAAGCAGGTGCCACGGCTCAGGATGACACAGGAAGACAGCATCGGGGCGAAGAGTGAGAGAGGGGCACGGGTCGGGGCGGCACAATCCCCCTCACTCTAGCTCTCTCCCCCAGGGGAGAGAGAACAGGAAGGCGGTTGAACGCGGGCCGTCTTTTCGGTTATTATGGGCGGGTCGATGCCTTAGCAACGGGAACAGAAATCCTACCGCCAGAAAGGAGGTTCATTCATGGCACAAAAGGTAGATATCGCCTTAGTCGACAAAGTAAAGGACGAACTCGCGAACCTGATATCGGCATCCCGGGACAGTCTTGAGGGTTGTCACTACATCGACCTGAGGCTCGGAGTGGGCGAGGGACAGGGAGCGATGGCGCAGGACGGGATGAGCAAGTTCAGCCTTCGCGACTACAGGTTTTCCTACGGCATCAGGGTCATTGCCGGTAACGGCACGCCCGCCGCCGGCTACTTCGGTCAACCGCTGGGATCAGCAGACGTGGACAACCTGGCCGGGGTGATAAAGGAGGGACTGGGCAAAGCCTACGAGAGGGCGGTCGCCAACTCCAGGGCCAAGAGCGATAGACTCGATCTCTGGAAGACCCTGGGAGGGTCGCTACAGAGCACAGAACTGGCACCTGTCAAGGTATGCCGGGACACCATCCCCGCCGTCTACGCGGTTAACCCGCTCGATATCCGCCTGGACGAGGTGGGCAAGCTAACCCAGGAGGTCTCGAAAGCGGTGGGGGCTTATGACCCGAGGGTCAAGGTCAACCAGGTCATGGCCCAGACATCGCTCAACCGGGAGCTTCTAATCAGCTCCGATGGTGCGAACATAGATCGGACCTATGCCCTGACACAGGGCCTCTGCGTGGTGGTGGCCATCGGAGAGGGGGGCGTGCAGCAGACCCACTACGACTGCGTCGGGCATCAGCGGGGATGGGAGTTGCTCACCGATGGCATCGAAGAGGACATGATCAGGTCCAAGTCGCTGATGGGTTTCGCGCTGGACCTGGCGGCGGACAACGTCTCGCTGACCGACTGCAAGCCCTGCCCGTCATCTGACAAGGACGTGGTCGTGATCACCGATCCCCACTACAACACCCTCCTCGTTCACGAGATAATCGGCCATCCCACGGAACTGGACAGGGCGCTCAAGCTGGAGACCGCGTACGCCGGCAGGAGCTGGCTGTTGCGAAGTCTCAAGGAGAACATGCTGGGCAAGGAGATCGCGTCACCCCTCGTGTCGGCCTACTCCGACCCCATGCTACCGGGGTTCGGCCACTACGAGTACGACGATGAAGGAACACCGGTGGAGCGGACCGTGCATATCGACAAGGGAGTGTTCCGCGGTTTCATGAACTCACGGCAGACGGCGGCCACACTCGGGGTCAAGCCCAACGGCCACTACAAGGCGATCGACTCATCGCTTGTACCCCTGATCAGGATGTCGACGACGGTGTTCGGGGCGGGGAAGGACGACCCGCAGCAGATGATAAAGGACGTTGAGAACGGATATTACGTGGTCGGTCACCGCATTCCGTCCATCTCGGAGAGCAGGGAAAACTTCCGGATCACGTCACGAAAGGTGTACGAGATCAAGAACGGCGAACTCGGGGAGATGTTCAGAGACGGAGGCATCATGGCCAACACGAAGGACTACCTGATGTCCATCGATGCGGTAGGAAACGACCTGAGGATATACCCGGTATTCAACTGCGGCAAGGGGCAGCCCATGCAGGCCAAGAAGCTGGGCAACGGCGGCCCGACGCTGAGAGGATATGCCAGGCTTGTAGGAGGTGCAAAGTGAGAGAACTGAGTGAACTGAAACAATCCGTTGAGAAGGCACTGGCCTTCCTGAAAACACAGCCTGAGATCAAGTCCGCCCAGGTCTTCGCCTCGGCAAACAACCGGTTGTGGACGAGGCTCAACTACACCTCCCACATACCGTGCAACGGCGTGGAAGAGGCGAAATCGACCGACGACTACGGGATCGGCGTCCAGATAGTCCTCAACGGCGCCAACGGGAACATGATCGGTTTCGGCTCAGAGGAGAGGGACCTGTCGCTGGACGGGGTGAAGATGGCCCTGGACAAGGCAAAGCAGGGAGCTATTACCGACCCCGAGTTCCGCTCGCTGCCGCAGCCGACGGGGGAGAAGAGGACGCTTTCCGACTATCACGACCCGAGTGTAATGGACATAACCGACCGGGCCCTGGTCGAAGGAGGATGGAAGATCCTCGACGGAGCGATCTCGTCGTTCCTGGAATCGCAGAAGCTGAGAGACATGGCTCCTGGGGGAGCGCTGCATGACCTGGGGCTGATAGTAGGCGGCGACCTCTCCATAAGGCAGGAGAGAATGGCCGTCGGCTCCTATGACATACCGGAGGTCCAGAGCGACGAGGCAGCGGCGATCCTGGCCAATGTCACAAGCATGGTGGAGAAGGGGGACGCCAAGGGAAGCGGTTACTCGATCCATCTCAAGCTCAGCGACCTGGACGATGAGGCGGGAAGCGAGGCGGCGGCCAACGCGATAGGGTCACTCGACGGAGTGCGCCTGCCCTCCGGGGATTACCCCGTGATACTGGGTCCCCAACCGGTGGGAGAACTCCTCAGCAACCTGATCATACGCTCCTGCACCACCGGTGCCTTCTACTCCCAGCAATCTTGCTTCATGGGGAAGATGGGACAGAAGGTGGCGTCGGAGAAACTGAATATAGTCGACAGGGGCAACGCCCGGGGACTGATCGGCTCCAGGGGCATCACCTGTGAAGGCCTGCCGACGGGGGAGACAACTCTCATCAAGGACGGCGTTCTGAGCGGATTGCTCAGCGACTGGTACGAGTACCAGAGGATCCTCAACGACCCCAAAGGTGGGGAGAAGCTGGGAGTCAACCCCGGAGACGTACGGCAGGCGCTGCTGCCCAGGACCGGCTTCCGCTTCGGCATTGAGGGCGGTAGGAACTTCGGCGGCAGGCCATCGGCGTCGGCCACCAACGTCGTATTCGAGTCCCCATCTGCCTCCGACTTCGGATCGCTGGTCCGGCAGGTCAAGAAGGGGATCCTGGTGGGGAGGCTGTGGTACACGTATCCCATACACGGCCTGAGGGCCGGCGACTTCACAAGCACGCTGACCGCCGACTCCTACCTGATCGAGGACGGCGAGGTCAAGGCTCCGATCAAGGTCAACACGCTGAGGATCAACGACAACATCGCGAACATCCTGATGGGCATCCGCGGCATGACGGCGGAGACGCGTCCGACCATACTGTGGCCGGGCAGCCAGATAGCATACGCACCCGTGGGCATGATGGTGGACAAGGTCCACTTCGAGGCGATAGCCGAGTTCATGGACTCAGCCTACTGACGCGACGAGATTGCTTCGGGGCTGGCGCCCCTCGCAAAGACTCTTTGGGCGCGTCATTGCGAGCCCCGACGAAGTCGGGGCTCGGCAATCCCGTGGAAGGGCACGAGATTCTTCGTCCCGATTGGATCGGGACTCCTCGCGAAGGATATGGGGGGGGGCTTGTCGGGACTCCGCGACATGACGTATGAGGGTAGTGCGACCCTTCCAGGGTCGTGCCCCGCCGCGCACGAGGCTGAAGCCTCGTACTACATAATGACCCGGTAGGCCGCTGTAGTGCGACCCTTCAGGGTCGCGCCCCGCCGTGCACGAGGCTGAAGCCTCGCACTACATGAGTAAGCCTGCATGTGCGCCTGGACACGGTGGCGCGGCAATCCCGTGGCGGGGCCGTAAGGGAAGATGGACGTGTCCCTATTCCGGGGCGGAAATTGACAAACGCCCGGAAACGGGCTATCATCAGGGCCGAGGGTGATGCTTCAACAGGGAAGGCCCGAGGCACGTGCCGGATGGACGGAGTGCCGCCAGGGCGAGCCAGATGTTATTTGCGGGGTGAGCCCTATCATGTTAGTAGCCGGGATGGGGTTGAGCCTCGTCCCGGGAAGCACAATAGCCACCAGGAGTCTCCTTGCTCAGGAGGCTCCTGATTTTCGTTGAGCATAAGGAGGTAGGAGTTGAACAAGGTTGAGACCAAGCTGATCGAGTACCTGGAGGCCGAGCACAAGTTCAGACAGATGGTGCTCTGGAACGACGAGAAGCTGGGGCTTGAGATCAGCATCATAATCGACGACAACACGCTGGGACCGGGCCTGGGCGGCACAAGGTGGCGACCCTATCCCACACGAACGGAGGCGCTGGTCGATAACAGCCGGCTGGCCAGGGACATGACGTTTAAGCTCGCCCTGGCCGTTGGCGAGGACACAGAACTGGCGAAGGCCGGCGTCAGCTTCGGCGGAGGCAAGGCGGGGATCAGGGGCGAATCCACGCAGGACAAGAGCAGGAGAAAGGAACAGCTTCTGGCCTACGCGGAACTGGTGGAGAGTCTGGGCGGCAGGTTCATCACCTCGGTAGACGTGGGCACCTCCGTTCCGGATGTCGTCACGATGAAAGAGGTGACCAGGTGGGTGGTGGGAGGACCCCAGGAGATGGGAGGCAGCGGCGACCCGTCACCGGTGACGGCCATGGGGGTGGTCTGGGGGCTGAGGGCGTGCCTGGAGGCGGTCTTCGAGACGCAATCGTTCAAGGGCAGGACCATCGCCATCCAGGGCATCGCGGGAAAGGTGGGCGGCACGCTGGCCAGGCTGCTGGCCGCCGAGGAGGCGGTGCTGATCGGTTCCGACGTTAACGAGGCCGGTGCCCAGGAGGCAGCCAGGGAGACCGGCGCCAAACTGGTGTCCCCGGACGAGATACACAGGCAGGAGTGCGACGTGTTCTCGGCCAACGCCTTCGGAGGGGTGCTCAACGATGACACCATTCCCCAGTTGAGATGCCGCATCGTCGGCGGCGCGGCCAACAACCAGCTCTGGGAGCCGGACAGGCACGCAGCCATGCTCCAGGAGAGGGGCATACTGCATGCGCCGGAGTTCTGGATCAACGGTGCGGGCGTGATAAACGTGGCCCACGAGTTCCACCCCGCCGGATACTCGCATGATAGGGCTTCCGCAGACGTCAAGAGGATATACGACCGCGGCAAGGAGATGATCGCCATCTCGCGCAAGGAGAAGATCGACCTTTTCACGGCCGCGATGAGGCTGGCAGAAGAGAGGATTCGCCGGGCGAAGAAGGGCTAGAAGGCGGGGGCGACAGCCCGTGTCTTTGCGAGTCCCGATGAAGTCGGGACGCGGCAATCCCGTGGAAGGGAAGGAGATTCTTCGTCCCGATTGGATCGGGACTCAGAATGACAGGAGGGGAGAGGTCGGGACTCAGAATGACCGCGTAGGAGAGAGGTCGGGACTCAGAATGACAGAGGAGTGTGGATCGGGACTCAGAATGACGGGGGAGGAAAATGGCGAGAACGCAAGTGATGGTGTTGCACCCTCCCGAATGTCCCCCTCTTAAGATAAGAGGGGGTAGGGGAGTTGTGAAGGGGGAGAGAGAAGAAACGTAGGATAGAACATGCCTAAGGGAACGGTGATAATAGATGACGAGCGCTGCAAGGGCTGCGGGCTGTGTCTTGTATTCTGCCCCGAGG
>PULQ01000121.1 GCA_003552465.1 Dehalococcoidia bacterium | reverse complement strand
GTATGAGTCGCTCCGGTGCCTTTTCTCATGACGTGAGCACCATCGACTTCGAGGCGGTCGCTGCTAAGGGACTGGAGCGATGTGCGCTG
Organism: Dehalococcoidia bacterium; assembly: GCA_003552465.1. GTDB lineage: Bacteria > Chloroflexota > Dehalococcoidia > GIF9 > AB-539-J10 > RBG-13-51-36. The sequence continues at coordinate 18,903 of PULQ01000121.1, read as the reverse complement.
AACAAGGATCAGCAGGAGATACCCCTGGGGCAGATGGACGTGATCCTGGAGCCCAGTTGCCTTGCCGAGGTGATGATGTGGCTCAGTATGATCGCGTTCGGTTCGAACTCGTTCATCCAGGGCAGGAGCTTTATGGCCGGCAAGCTGGGAGAGCGGTCGATGGGCGAGAACATCACCATATATGACAGCATCATGGAGCCCGAGGTGCAGGGGCTTCCCTTCGACTTCCAGGGCTTTCCCAAGCAGAAGGTGGTCCTGATCGAGAAGGGGATGAACAGGGGCGTTGTGTTCGATATGACCAGCGCAAACCAGGCCAAGACCAGGCCAACAGGTCATGGCCTGCCGCCGGGCATGCCCCATGGGGCGATACCCTTCAATGTCTGCCTTGAGCCGGGCGATTCGTCACTTGAGGAGATGATAGCCTCCTGCCGTCGCGGCCTCCTGGTCACCAATTTCCACTACGTGAACGGCTTTCTCGATCCCAAGAATGCACTGATGACGGGGATGACCCGATACGGCACGTTCCTGGTCGAGGATGGCAAGATCAGGCATGCGGTGAAGAACCTGCGCTGGACCGAGAGCATGCTGCGGGCCTTTTCCAACGTGCAGGCAATATCCAGGGAGCGAGAGGTAATCAGCGACGAAGGCGGCTCTTTTGCCGTGATGCCGGCTGTCTACGTGAAGGACTTCACCTTCACCGGTGTTCAAAAGGAAGAGTCAGAGTAGTCGCTCGCCGACGGTGTCGGCGCGGTATAGCGCGAAGCTTTGATAACTGCGGGTCGTCCGCCTGGACCGATGCTCCTGCGGGCGACCCCTTTTTGATCCCGGGGCCATATGGAAGAACCTGAGGCTCATGTAGCCCGGCTGTGTTTCCAGTTCGAGCGGTTCAGCCGGAAAACATAGTGGGGCACGGGAGTGGTATAGTGCTTCATGGAATCAGGGAAACGGTGAACACCCTCGCTGACGCGCACCGCACCCACAGCCTCCTGCATCTTGATTGAGGGTATGTTATTGACGTTGGGTGTTGCCTGTACAGCCATGCACTCGGTGTGCGTGAACTGGTAGTCCACAAGCGCACGCCAGGTCTCGACGCCGTATCGGTGTCCCCAGGACTCGGGGAGCAGCTTGACATCGGGTTCGGCTACGCCGTTCATGTCCGGGCTCGACAACTTGCACTCGCCGATCGCGCGGCCGGTGGCCTTCAGTTGCACGACCAGCAGTCGGTCGAACTCGGAACTCCTCTGGCTCGATAGTGTCTCCTTGAGCCCGTCACGTGTCACCGGCAGCCCTTCCGGGAACCCCACGTTCTTCATCACCCGCGGATCGGTCCACAGGGCGTAGAAGAGGTCGACATCCTCTTCTCCTGCTGCTCTGACGACCAGCCGTGCTGTCTCGAAGACCACTGCTTGTCTCGACCTCATGATGATTCGTTGCTTTACCGGGAGGACGCTCCGATCCCTAACTGCCTGTATGGTCCGTGATGTCCCATTCACCCCAGCGTCGCACAATCTGATCGTTACGTATCTCTATGATCTCTATTCCGGTGATACGTGTGGACTTGTTCGTGGGGCCGACGCCCAGATAGCAGGCCTTGTTGGTACCCTCTGCCGACCAGCGGACGGCTATCCGACGCTTCTCCAGGTCTATGACAAGATCCTCAACGCGTGTCTGGAGGTCGGGGAATGCATCGACCAGCTCGCGCAGCCCCCGGGCGAAGCCCTCCCTGGTGCCGGGGCGCCCCGCCGATGACGCATCTTCAAAGTCATATGCATGCAGCGCATCAAAGGTGGCCCAGTCCACGGGAACCGTCCAGAGCGAAACCCACTTTCGGGCGATCAGGGCCAGGGCCTCGCGGTCACTCCGGGGCATCTCGCTCATGCACATATCCAACCCTCAAGACCCATCTGCACTGAAATCCCAGATCAAAGCCTTGTCCGTGCCGACCGGCGACTCGGCCAATAGTTCTCCATCTGCGCTGACGATCATTGCGCCACCGAAAGACGGATCGTCCGTGTTGATCTCCAGGGCATTTACGATTAGCGTAGGTACACCCGCCCCTCTAACGGCTTCCAGGTACAGTTGACGTTCGCGCGAAATCCAGTGGTCGATATTCTGCATGCCTTCGTCGAAAGGTCGCGACATGGGTACAATAAGCAGGTCGAGGGACCGATCCAGTTCATTTACCGTCTCCTCGTCGAACAGATCGCCGCAGATCAGGATTCCGAGCCGTCCCAGGTCGGTGTCAACGTTGTCTACAGTATCTCCGACAATGAAGGGCGGTTTCTCCTCTATCTTACGATGCCTGAGGATGATTTTGCCCGTCCTATCAACAAGGACCGCTGAGTTGTATACGCCTGACTCCGCACATTCCAACAGTCCGAAGCAGAAGTACGCCCGGTGCCTCCTGGCAAGATGGCCGATTCGTTCGCTGGTAGGCCCCGGTACGGTTTCCGCGAACCGTGCAAGATCATCTTCCTCGTACAGGTAGCCCGTCAGCCCTCCCTCGGGCAGGCAGATCAGGTCGGGCTGGTGACGTGCTACCTCATCAAGGCGCCGCACCAACCGTTCGATGTTCGCTGCCGGATTGAGGGGCTCGGTTGCAAGGGGAATCAAACACGCACGCATATCCGCATTCTCCATCTTAGCCGTCAACTAAGGCAGAGATATCAGAGGCTATAGCCTGCATAACACTGCTGTAACACGGCTGTGGGTGCTACTGGCATAGCAGCTACATGCCCTGCCTGTCGGGCAGAGCGCTGTCCCGTGAGCAGTATCATTGTCGGCCTCCTGTCTGATCTAGCTTCTTCCCCAGTATCTTCCACTCGTGGCCCAGGCGGAAGCCGAGGTGTTTGGTGAGTTCCAGGGCGGCGGGATTGCCCTCCCAGGTGTATAAGCAGGCTGGGTGTATGCCGTGCTGACGAAGGATGTCCATGGCCCGGGCGGTGAGGGCTTTACTCAAGCCTTTGCCCCTGTGATCGCGAAGGGTGGCCGCGGGACCGAGATAGCCCCGCCGGGCGTCATAGTGCTCGTTGTACTCCCTGTCCGAAGACGCTTTGACCATGGCGACCAGCTCGCCTTCATACTCTGCCACCTGTATCCAGTCTATCCTGAAGTCGGGGTCTCTTGCCTGCCACTTGGCGAGCACCCCGGGCTGTAGCCGCTCGCTGTTGTAGGCGGCATTGGCCAGCTTGATCAGTCGCTCCTCCTCATCGGGCTTGAGGCTGCGGATGGTGTAGCCTTCGGGCAGTTGGATCGATGGCGCCGGTTGGTCAAGGTCGACGATCATCTGGTACAGGCTACTCTGGGGACGGTATCCCCTGGCCCTGAAGAACGCCATCCTCTCCCGATCTTCCGGCTCTACCGCTGTGGTGATGTTTCCCGTCCTGTTATCCGGTTCGATGGCAGTCAGCAGGGAGCCCTCGATCTCCTGCCAGTCCAACCCCGGCCGGGCACAGGTAGTGAAGGTTTCGCCGTACCAGTCCTGGCGCAGGTAGGCCAGCCCGACGATCCGGTCACGCTCATCGGTGGCGAGCAGTACGGTGCTCGCCTGTCTCAGTTCTGACAGCAGGTCTTCCTCAGTGTAGGGTATGAATTCATACTCATCCCTGTAGGCCTCGTTGACGATGCTCACGAGTTCCCTGATATCGGTGTCACAAAACCTTCGCAGTTTCATGTACTTCACCCGTGCTCTGACATGTGATACGGCTATGCCTGCAGTCCCATATCTTGCCCGTAACCGGTCCGCAACCCGCGCTCAGCCGAATACCTTGGCCAGGATTATCAGTTCATAGTCGACGCGGAAACCGAGACTGGTCGCGACCGCCATGGCCGAGGGGTTCTTGTCCCACGTGTGGAGACAGGCCGTCTCCAGGCCCCGTTCCCTGAGCAGGTTCATGGCCCGGGCGGTGAGCGCTTTGCTCAGATTGTTGCCCCGGTGAGTGGGCAGTGTGCCTGCAGGCCCCAGATAGCCCCGGCTGGCGTTATAGTGCTTGTTGTACATGAGATCCGACTTGGCCACGACCAGGGCGACCAGTTCGCCCTCATACTCTGCCACCTGTATCAGGTCCGTGTCGAACGCTGGGTCGCCTTCTTTCCATCTGGTCAGAATTCCCGGCCTCAGTCTCTCCCCCTGATAGGCAGCATTTGCCAGCCTGATGAATGCCTCTTCTTCGTCAGGCCTGAGGCTCCGTACGACATAGCCGGCGGCTACCTGGGGCAATGCCAGTGGCCGGTCAAGGGGTGCTATCAACCGGTACAGGCTGCTTTCTCTTGAGTATCCCCTGGAAGTAAACAGGGTTAGCCTCGACTGGTTCTGAGGCTCGATCGATGTACTGACTACGCCCGTCTTGTTCTGGGGTTCGATGATCGGAAGCAGGAGATCGGCGATCTCATCCTGGCTGTGGCCCGGGCGGACGGAGAGGGTCACCGTCTCTGCGTACCAATCCTGACGGAGGTAGGCGAAACCGGCGATAGAGTCCTCTTCATCTACAGCCAGTAGAACGCAGCTCGCGCCTGCCAGCCGTTCTTGAACGTCCCTCTCGGTTCGGGGGATGAACTCGATCGATCCCTGTTGCGCCTCGTTAACGAGGTCGGTAAGCTCGGGGACGTCGCTATCGCGGTATTGGCGCAGGTTCATGCATTACACCTCGATCAACTCTTCTTTGGGTGGCTCTGGTCAGAGGTCCCCACTGGACTCATGCCTTTGAGCAGGTCCAGGAACTCATCCTCGTTGAGGATCCTCTTGCCCATCCTCTCAGCTTTGGCCAGCTTGGAACCGGGTTCCGCGCCAACCACCACGTAGGTCGTCCTGCTTGTGACGTCGGAGCCGGCCCTGCCACCAAGGGCGCGTATCCTGGCTTCGGCCTCCGAGCGGGGCAAAGACTCGAGCCTGCCAGTCAGCACGAACTCCGTTCCTGCGAGGGGCAGACTGCCGGATCGGGCATCACCGGCACGTTCGTCTTCAAGCCGCACCCCCGCCCTTCTTAGCTTTTCGATGATCTGTTTGTTTCCATCCTGTCGAAAGAAGGTGATGATGCTTTCGGATATTCTGGGTCCGACGGATGGGAGGGCTAACAGGTCTTCCTCGGTGGCTGATGCCAGATCGTCGATGCTGCTGTAGTTGTCCGCCAGCAGGTCAGCGTATTGCTCGCCTATGTGCAGGATGCCCAGTGCGAAGAGCACCCTGGAGAAGGGCCTGGTCTTGCTCTCGCGGATAGAGTCCAGTATGTTCGATACGCTCTTGTCCGCCATTCTCTCCAGGCTGAGCAGATGCTCCCTGGTAAGGTAGTACAGGTCTGCGCCGTCGCTTATGAGGCTGGCTTCGAACAGGGCCCGGCACATCCTTTCACCGATCCCGTCTATATCCATTGCCCCGCGACTTACGAAATGCTTTATCTTCTCAAGGGCCTGAGCCGGGCAGGCGGTATTGGTGCAGCGGTGCATGGCCTCGCCCTGCGGCTTAATGACCTCGCTCCTGCACACCGGGCACCGGTTCGGCATGGAGAAGACCTGCTCGCTTCCCGTACGCCGGCCGGCCACGGGCCCCACGATCTCCGGTATCACCTCTCCGGCCCGCTGAACCACGACCCAGTCTCCGATCCTGATATCCTTGCGGTGTATGTCCTCCTCGTTGTGCAGTGCCGCCTGGCTGATAACCACGCCGCCTACCTGCACAGGTTCGAGGATGGCGTAGGGGTTGAGGCTGCCTGTCCTGCCCACGTTTATGCCTATATCGATAAGGCGGGTGGTACCCTGAACGGCGGGGAACTTGTAAGCGATGGCCCACCTGGGCTCGTGTGCCACGTTACCCAGCTCTTCTTGAAGTGCCACAGAGTTCACCTTCACCACTATACCGTCTGCCTCGTAGGGCGAAGCCTCGCGACCGCTGAGCCATCGACGGTAGTATTCTTCCGCTTCGCCGAGCGAGCGACAGAGGGCGATATCGGGGCTTATCTTGAACCCCAGACTCTTGAGGTATTGCAGAGTATCCCAGTGGGTATCAGGCGTTCTTCTGCCTTCTACCCAGCCAAGGCCGTATACGAAGACATCCAGCGGACGCCTGGCGGTGACGGCGGAGTCGAATTGCCTTACCGAGCCTGCGGCGGCATTCCTGGGATTGGCGAACAGAGGGAGTCCTTCGCTGGCCCTCTCCTCGTTGAGCTTCCTGAAGCCGGCCCTGGGCAGGAAGACCTCGCCTCTGACCTCAAATCTGGAGGGCGCCTCTGGAGGCACAGACAGGGGAACGCTTCTGATGGTTCTCAGATTCCTGGTTACATCCTCGCCGCGATAGCCGTCTCCCCTCGTGGCGCCTGTAACCAGCAGGCCGTCGGAGTAAGTGAGCGCCACTGCCAGTCCATCGACCTTTGGTTCGCAGACCAGGTCGAACCGGTCTCTGCCCAGTGTGTTGCATGCCCTTCTATGCCAGGCCTCCAGTTCGTCAAAGGAGAACGCGTTGGCAAGGCTCAACAGAGGCCGGGGATGCTCGACGATGCCGAATGCCTCAACCGGAGGCGCGCCGATCCTCTGGGTCGGGGAGTCCGGGGTGACCAGTTCCGGATGCTCGGCCTCCAGCTGCCTGAGTTCCCTCATCAGGCCGTCGTATTCGGCGTCGCTGATCTCCGGGCTGTCGAGGACGTAGTAACGGTGGTTATGGTAGTTGATCGATTCCCGAAGCTCTTGTATCCGCAGTTTGGCGCTGGCTGCATTGGTCATGGAGTTGATTCCCGCATTAGTATACCAAAAGCACCGCGTCACAACGATTTGCTGTTTCCTAATGTCCGTGGATTTGATACAATCAGGACATGAAACCTACGGTAATAAGATTCTTTGCCCCGGTCATGGATGCTACTGTCAACGCACTGATGAGCGCAATCGATCAGAGGATGAAACAGGGGGTACGGGAGTTCATCCTGCTTGTCTCCTCGCCGGGCGGCTCCGTCGTTCACGGCCTGAGCGCATACAACTACCTCAAGGGGTTGCCGGTGTCCATAACCACGCACAACTTCGGCAGCGTGGATTCAATAGGCATTGTCGTATACTGCGCCGGTTCGAAAAGACTGTCGGTGCCCCAGGCGAGGTTTTTGTTTCACGGCGTCAATGTTCAGTTCAGAGGAGATCAGAACCTGGATGAGAAGCTGCTGGAGGAAAGATTGGGAGGACTGAGGATCGACGTAGAGAATATCGCAGGGGCGATCGCTGCCAGCACGGGTAAGAAGACCGAGGATATCACAAGCGCGATGATCGAGAGGATGGTGCTCAATCCCGAGCAGGCCCAGGCCTGGGGACTGGTCCACGAGATCAAGTCCGAGCTGTTCGAGGCCGGGAGCGATGTAATCGCCATACAGGCCCAGCAGCAACAAGCGCCGCAGCAGCAGCAACCACAGCAACCGACGCCTCAGCACCCGCGGCAACAGCCACGCAAGGCTTAATGGCAGGCAAGTGTTCGTGTTTCGCCTAGGCATACAGGGCTGCATGAGGGGTGCCGTATCTGCCGAACCCTGTGCTATACTTCTGCCGAAAACTCGCCCAAGTCAAAGATGAACCTGAAGCAGACCCTGGAGCAGACTGCTCGTGATATGCCTCGCAAAGAGGCTATTGTTTTTGGCGAGCGCAGGATCACCTACGGCGAGCTCAATGAAGCCTCCAACAGGGCAGCCAACGCCCTTGCAGAACTCGGGATGAGCAGGGGCGATCATGTGGCCATCCTGATGTCGCACAGCCCTGAGTGGGTGATCAGCTACTTCGGGGTGGTTAAGGGTGGGGGTGTGGCGGTTCTGCTCAACCCTGCGTTGAAGGCGCCTGAACTCAGTGCTCTGCTGCAGGACTCAGACTCGGGAATCCTCTTGACGGAAAAGCAGTTCTCACACATGTTCGCGCCAGGTTCATCCGGCGCTCCGTTCACCGGACATGTGATCGAGGTTGATACCGGTGGTCTTGCCACCATGATGGCACATTCATCTGCCGAGCCACCTGCTGTTGATATAGGTGGTGGAGATGAGGCGGCGATCATATATACGTCTGGCGTCGTTGGAAGCCAGAAGGGCGTTGTGCACACACATGCCTCACTGCTGGGGACTCCTCCCATAGTCTCGGCGGGAATACAGCGGATGAGAGAGGACGTGATTATCGACCTCGTTCGCTTTTCCCACCTGTTCGGCCTGTGTGAAGTCCTGCTCGGCTCGATCCTGACCGGCTCAACCATCGTCTTGATCCCCGACTTCACCCCGCGGCTCGTCCTGGAGGCCCTCGATAGGGAGAAGGGGAGCATCATATTCGGTGTTCCCGCCATGTACAACGCACTGGCCATGGTGCGAGCCGAGGTCCTGCGGGGATATGACCTCAGTTCGCTACGACTTGCCGTTACCGCCGGGGCGAAGGCCTTTCCCGAGTTGATGAAGGCCCTGGAGGACAAGTTCGGCTTATCCCTGTACGAGGTGTACGGTCTTACCGAGGTGTCGGCAGTCTCCATCAGCACGCAGAACTCCTGCAAGCTTGGCACCGTTGGCAAGCCGATCTGCGACATCCGGATCGTTGGGGACGATGGCAGAGAGGTGGGCCAGGGCGAGATCGGAGAGGCGGTGTTCAGGGCCCCCTGGGTGATGAAGGGCTATCATGGGGCGCCCGACCTGACAGCCGAGGTCTGTCGAGACGGCTGGTTCAGCACGGGAGACCTGGTGAGGATGGATGAAGAGGTCTATCTGGAGTACATAGAGAAGAAATCGTTCATCATAGTCACTCCTTCCGGTCTCAAGATCGGGCCCTCGGAGGTCGAGTTCGTGCTGTTGGGTCATCCCGGTGTGGCTGAGGCAGCCTACGTCGGCATCGACGACGGTTACGGCGACCAGATCCCCACGGCCTTCGTGGTTCTGAAAGAAGGGCAGACTGTCACCGCCAAGGAACTATCCGACCTCTGCTACGAGAACCTGGCCGACTTCAAGCTCCCCAAGCGGGTTGAGTTCATAGATAGCATACCCAAGACCGCTTCCGGCAAGATAGACAGGAGGTGTCTGAAGGAGACGCAGCTAGGCCGTGGTGGTCCCCGCACCGCATCCCTGTGACCGGGCATCGTATTGATGCTACCGGAACGGCCTGTCGCTCCACCATGGATAGAACTCCGGCATGTCTGTGCCCGGCTTCATGATGAACTCCGGAGGCCTCTTCTCGAGAAAGGAGACAATGCCCTCCCGGGCATCGGCTTTGCTGCCGGTCCAGAACATGCACCTGGACTCTACCCTGTGGGCCTCCATGGGGTGATCGGCTCCCAGCATCTTCCACAGTAGCTGTCGTGCGAGGGCGACGGAGACGGCAGAGGTGTTCCGGGCGATGTCGGCCGCTATCTCCCTTGCTCTGCGAATAAGCGACTGTGCCGGCAGAACCTCGGCCACCAGTCCCTGGTCAAGCGCTTCCCGGGCGGTAAAGACCCTGCCGGTAAGCATCCATTCCGAGGCTTTGCTTATACCGACGATGCGGGGCAGGAACCAGCTACTGCACGCCTCGGGAACGATGCCCCGCCTGGTGAAGACGAAGCCCATGCGGGCATTTTCGGATGCCAGACGAATGTCCATGGGCAGGGTCATGGTGATGCCGAACCCGACCGCAGCACCGTTAATGGCGGCGATCACCGGCTTCTTCATATCGTAGATGGTAAGAGTCGTAATGCCACCCCTATCCCTGTGTGTCTCCAGGGGCTCCTCCAGTCCTATGGCCTCATGATCGAAAGCCTTGTCGGCAAGGGACAGATCGGCGCCGGCGCAGAAGGCAGCGCCCGCTCCCGTGACGATCACTACCCTGACAGCATCGTCTGCCTCCGCCGCGTTGAGCGCGTGCCGGAGTTCGGTGTCCATGACCAGTGTGTAGGCATTCATCTTGTCCGGCCTGTTAAGCGTGATGGTTGCCACTCCCTCAGATACTCCGTACTCGATCTCTGTGTATGTCATGAGCCCCCCTTGCTGAGAAGTGTGTGGATCGAGCCGATAGCGGTTGACAGTTCACGATACCCGCCCGGATCGTCCCTGCGAAGTATAACAGCTTGCGATGGCGTCGGGCTAATGGCCGGACAGTCGAGATTGTTGACTTGCCCAGGGCTTGTTGGTAACATCATTAGTTGAGCCGTGCTAGGCGGGGAGCTAGCGGTGCCCTGTACCCGAAATCCGCTATAGCGGGGCTGAACTCTTGCTTGAGGTTCTCGGTCGGGCGGTGTTGTTTCTGCTGAGCGGTGTTGATAGTTGGGTTCCATGCAACCGGGGGCTATGAACCCCGTCAGGTCCGGAAGGAAGCAGCGGTAAGTGGTATTTCTGGTGTGCCATGGAGTTGCCTGGCTGGAGCTAGCTGGCAGAAGCAGCCTCCCGGTATGAGGGTCGAGAGCAAGTGCACGGCTTACAGAAAGGACTTAAGGTGTCGATATGAGGATCCGCAAAGTATGCGTTATCGGCTCGGGGACCATGGGTGGAGGAATCGCCCAGGTATGTGCCCGGGCGGGGTATGAGACGACGATGGTTGACATGAAACAGGAGTATGTCGACCGTGGCATGAAGATGATCAGTACGAGCCTGGCCAGGTTCGTTGAGAAGGGGAAGATGAAGCAGGAGGAGATGGATGCGGCAATGGGCAGGCTGCGAACTTCTATCGACGTCAGAGATGCTTCCAGGGACTCCGACTTCGCCATAGAGGCGGTCTTCGAAAGGGCCGATGTCAAGCGCCCCATATTCTCAGAGCTTGACGGGAGTTGCCCTGAACATGCCATCCTTGCCTCCAATACTTCCGGCATACCTATAAGCCTGCTGGCATCTGCCACCGGGCGTCCGGACAAGGTCATAGGCACACACTTCATGAACCCTGTACCCTTGATGAAAGGGGTGGAAATAGTAAGGTCCCTGCTTACATCGGATGAGACACTGGATGTAAGCGTGGAGTTCGTTCAATCGCTGGGCAAGGAGACCGTTGTGGTCAAGGACGCTCCCGGGTTTGTCACCAACAGGATTGTCACCCTGGTCATGAACGAGGCTGCCAGGCTGCTGGAGGAGGATCTGGCAAGCGTTGAGGACATAGACAAGATAGAGAAGCTGTCCCACAACTGGCCCATGGGGCCGTTCGAACTGGCCGACCTGGTAGGAATAGATGTTGTGGTCGATCTGCTGGAAGGCATATACCAGCAGACCGGGTGGGAGAGGTATAAGCCTGCTCCTCTGCTGAAGAGGATGGTGGAGATCGGATACACGGGAAGAAAGGCAGGGAAGGGTTTCTACCAGCTATTCGCTAAAGAGAAGTGAAGTCGGCCTGCGGTCGGAAATCGCCTGTCGTGTCTGTACGGGAAAGGCTCGCGATTGAATGAAACGTTTGCCCGTGAGTTCACGTGTCGCGGAAAGGCAGCGTAGCATAACTTGGTGCACTCGCAAAGGCAGCCGGCGGTTCGCCGGTCCCAGTTCAGGCCGCGTAAGAGCTTAGGACAGCATTTTCTCAGAGACAGGTCGGTACTGGAGCACATTCTTCGTGCCGCCGAGATCCATCCCACAGATACCGTAATCGAGGTCGGCCCCGGCCCTGGCATACTGACTGAGGCGCTGGCCGAACAGGGAGCACGGGTCATCGCTGTCGAACTGGACTCCCGACTGGTGGCTCCGCTCAAGAGGCGGCTGGCTCCCTATCCTGAGGCGAGGATCGTAGAGGCCGACATACTCAAGGTATCACCGGGACAACTGCTGGCCGACCACCTGCCGTCTTCAGATCTACCGGCGGCATACAAGGTCGTCGCCAATCTCCCTTACTACATCACCTCACCCGTTTTGAGCCACTTCCTCGAGGCTCAGGATCGTCCCGAGCTGATGGTGGTCATGGTGCAGAGAGAGGTCGGCGAGACTATGGTGGCCGCTCCCGGCAGGATGCGGCTGCTCAGCGTCAAGACTCAGTTCTACAGCAGGCCTGCCATCGTATGTCACGTGCCGGCGGCCAGTTTTCACCCTGTGCCGAAGGTAGATTCGGTTGTCCTGCGCCTGGATGTGTACACCGAGCCACCCGTGGATGTGTCCGATGTGGCCGGCTTCTTTGAGGTGGTTATGCACGGGTTCAGCGCACCCCGCAAACAGATTCGCAATGCCCTGGCACACTCTCTGCAGATGACAACCGACGAAGTGTCAATGCTGCTGAAGAAGGCCGGGGTGGATGGCAGACGACGGGCCGAGACCCTCAGCCTGGAGGAGTGGAGGGCAGTTTGGGAGGCCTTTGTGCCCTGCTTGTGTCATGAGAGGCCAGATGAAGACCCTCGAGATTCTTCGGTCGCTGCGCTCCCTCAGAATGAGGGAAGTGGTGAATAGCTACAGAACTGCTATGCTGACAGTACACGCGCCGGCCAAGGTCAACCTCGTGCTGGAGGTGCTGGGCAAGGTAGGCGACTATCACCGGATCTCCAGCGTCGTGCAGTCGATCGACCTGTGCGATGTCCTCAGCTTTGAGCCGGACGGCGAGATACGTCTCGAATGTGATGAGCCGGCCCTGCAGAACGACAACCTGGTGACACGGGCCGCGCTGCTGCTAAGGGAAAGGACGGGCTGTGAATCGGGTGCCCGGATCAGGTTGCGCAAGCGCATTCCGTGGAGTGCGGGACTGGGAGGGGGCAGCAGCGATGCTGCTGCGGCGCTGCTGGGCCTTAATGAGCTCTGGCGACCGGGTCTGTCGACCCGTGAACTGGTCGGCCTGGGGGCTGAGCTGGGCTCGGACGTTCCGTTCTTCCTTCATGGGGGTACGGCGCTGGTGGAAGGGAGAGGTGAAGCGGTGACCCCACTGCCGCCATCGCCACCGACCTGTTTCGTCCTGCTGGTACCGCCGCTCCCAAGGATGGCGGGCAAGACGGGGCAGATGTATGGCAGGCTGACCGGTGCTCACTTCTCCGATGGCAGGCGTGTACAGGACTGCGTGGCCGCTCTGAGGCGCGGTAGGAGCTTAGACCAGACCGTTATGGTGAACGCGTTCGAGGGCGTTGCGTATGAACTGATACCGGAACTGGACGGGTGTCGGCAGGCTCTGCTGGAGGCCGGAGCGCCGGTGGTTCATCTTGCGGGATCGGGGCCGTGCCTGTTCACCTGCCTTCCAGCCAGGGAGAGGGCCGTCCAGTTGCTCTCGCATCTGACGGAGCGGGGATTCGAGTGCTACCTGGCAGCTTCCTGCCAGGGCCACGAGATCGTGAAGGGACACTAAGCCTCGAAAAGGGTCCTGTTGATGTGTATCAAGATGACTGAGGAGCAACCGAAGAAAAGGAACTGGCTGAAGCTGCTGCTCTATTTCATCGTTTTGATCTTCGCCAGCGCGGGTCTTCTTTACCTGTTCCGCCACCTTGGTGTCATGGAGGAGGAGTTCGCGCCCACACTCTACCTGGCAGTGTTCGGGCTCAGCTTTCTTAATTCGGCCCTGATCGGTGTTCCGGTGGTACCTGCCATGGCCACGATGATAGCCGTGGCTGCGGAGGGTGACCTGGTTCTTACCGCCCTCATAGCCAGCCTCGCGGGCACACTGGGTGAGGTCACCGCGTACTATGCGGGATATGTGGGTAAGAGGCTCATACATCTGGAAAGCGCGCCGGGTTACACAAGGCTTGTCGGGTGGATGGAACGCCACGGTCCCTGGGGTATTTTCGTGATGTCAATTCAGCCTGTGGTGCCGGTGGACATAGCCGGATTCGTGTCGGGTGTGGCCAGGCTGCCTCTGTGGAGGTTTCTCCTGCCATGCTGGGCGGGAAAGTTCCCCAAGTATCTCCTCGTATGCTACCTGGGAGACGCATTCCTGCGGATTCTTCCGCCCTTTCCGCTTCCCTGACCGAAGACGTCGCGTGGCCGTAACAGTGACCGATTCTCGGGCACCTCGTCAAACAATGCCCGGATTGGTTCTCAGGCCCGGGCCCGGTCACTCCCGCTGAGGTTGGGGTTCGGCGTTATCGTTACCGGCGAGCAGAGAACATGCCAGCCTCTCCTCATCTATCCTGTTGACGACCTCTCCGTCGAGTCTGGCCCTGTGCAATGCGCGCAGGATCCTGCCCATCTCGGGCCCCGGGGGTATGCCCAGCTTCTGCAGGTCCTCCCCATTCAAAGACGATTTCACATGGCGTAGCTCCGTGAGGAACAACTCGAGATTGCCGCGGGCGGCTGTGGACTCCGATGCTATTGCATTGGCCTCTATCGCAGGAGCAACGTATTCCTGAAGCAGGCCGTACACCTGGCTCGGCTTGAGCGAAGGCCTCTGCAGAAGATGGAGGCTGTTCTTGAGGTGGAGCGTGTCACGCATCGCGCGGGACGGTCCCGATGGCATGTTGAAGCGGGTGATGAATACCTCCAACTCGTCTACGGTGGTCGGATACATGAGAAGGCAGAAATACAGCGTGGGTAGTTTGCCTGTCCTGCTTGGATTGCGCGCCTCACGGAACATCTCATGAATGTCGTCACTGACTCCGGTGGTCAGGCCCAGTCGGGGCAGAACTCCCAGGTCGTCAAGGCGGCGGATGGCGTATTCCGGTTCTTTCTCATCGAGGATCAGCTCCAGTTCGTTCCTGATGCGGTCGCCGCTGATCGTATCCAGCATCGGGATGTCCCGCCTCAGTAGCCCGGCGGTCTGTACTTCGAACTCGAATCCGAGTCTCTGCTCATAGCGAACGCCTCTCAGGATCCTGGTGGCATCGTCTCTGAAGCTGCCGGGATGGAGAACGCGAATGAGGCGCTGCTCCAGGTCGGCTCTGCCGCCGTGAAGGTCGATCAGTTCGCCGTGATCGTCCGGAGAAAGCGCAACGGCCATCGCGTTGATGGAGAAGTCTCTGCGGGCAAGGTCGTCCCTGATGGTGCCGGGGGCTACCTCCGGCAGCGCCCCGGGGCGGGCATAGGTCTCCTTGCGCGCCGTTGCCATATCCACGGTGAACTCGCCATGCTTGAGCGTAGCGGTGCCGAAGTGGTGACGGGCCAGTAGCTTCGCCTTCCCGGTCCCGGCCAGGCCTCGTGCCAGGCCCACGGCGTCGCCCTCCACCACCAGATCGATGTCCAGGTTGGGGTATCCGAGGAGAAGGTCGCGGACCACGCCACCGACGAGGTAGACCCGTTCGCTCCGCCCGGCGGCCAGTGTGCTGATATCGGCGACCAGTTCAAGGAGCAACTGGGGCAACTGCTGTTCCGTTCGGCGAGACAAGTTCATCGTATCTGTATTATATCAGCAGTTATCCGGCAGCCGTATTGGGGGTCCTGGACAGACGTGGTATATTATGAGAAACAACCTGAGCATGGACGACAGGAGAACGGAAGGACACAGACAGAGGCTGCGCAAGAGATTCTTGCAGTCTGGACTGGAGGCTTTTCTCGATTACGAGGTGGTGGAACTGCTGCTCACCCTGGGCACGCCGCGCAAGGACTGCAAACAGCCGGCCAAGGACGCAGTTGCGAGGTTCAAGACCCTCAGGGGCGTGCTCGAGGCTCCGCCGGAGGAGCTGACGAAGATCACCGGCATAGGCCCGACCCATGTCTTCGTGATCAAGTTCATCCAGGAGTTGGCCAGGGAGTTCCTCAAGGAACAGCTACTCGACCGTCCCTATTGCCGTTCGTCGCGCGAGGTCTTCGATTACCTGTACCATTCGATGCGTGACCTGAAGAAGGAGGTCTTCAAAGTGATGTTCCTCGATTCCCAGAACCACGTTGTCGGGATCGAGGACCTATTCCAGGGAACGGTGAACGCCAGCGCCGTATACCCCCGGGAGATCGTGCAGAAGGCCATCAACCACAACGCCGCCGCACTCATCTTCGTTCACAACCACCCGGCAGGTAATCCCCAGCCGAGCGACAATGACAAGCAGATAACGCAGGATCTCGTGTTCGCCGGGAACATCATGCAGGTCAGGGTGCTCGATCACATCATCATCGGGGACAACAGGGACTTCAGCTTTGCCGATGCGGGACTGATTGAGGGCTACAATACCGACTTCCTGAGCCTCAAAGAGGGAAGAAGGGCCTGAGCATAGTTCACCACGTCCTCCTGCAACTCCTGTCCCTCAGCCGGCTGTCGCTTCGGTGAGTCGACCCGCGGCGAGGTCTAACACGCGGGCTTAGGTCCGATTGACACGGTCTGCGGTGGGAACTCTCAGGCTTTGCAGAATCGTACTGATAGTGGTATCGTATTCTATAGGATACAAAACACCTGTTTTCTGCAGGTGAGAGATGGTTGACTTCAGACGGGGGATCCTGGCCGGCGTGGCGGCCGCAGCGATCCTCCTGATCGTCTCTGTGGTACTCGAGGTCACCGGTCTGGCCGATCGGGCCTGGATGTTTGTCGAGTCAGCCCGGATTCGTATATGGCTCTACTCGACTGAACCGTTGCACGTGATTGTCGCAATCCTGCCTCTGCTGGTTCAGGGGGTCTTGTTCGGGGCGATCTTCGCCGCTCTCTACGTCCATCTGCCTCGCCGGACCGCGGTGCGGCAGGCGATGGCGGTCTCCTTGATGATCTGGGCGATAGGTCGGATGCAGTATATGTACACCTCACTTAGACTGCCCTGGCAGGCAAACGGCATCTTCCCGGAACCAGCATCCTATGGGACCGCGGTCAACATACACGTTCTCGGGGGGATGCTGATCAGCATCGCATCCGCCGTCGCCTTCGGTGCCCTAGCAGGTGCCATATGGAACAGGCTCAAGGCCAGAGAAGTGACGGAGCCCCGGCCGGGCAACGCGGCGTTGCTGGTAGGCTTTGCCATCGGGATTTTGATGTGGTTGGGGCCATTGTTGACCGTTGTAAGCGCTGCGGTAACCGGGGTATGGTCCTGGGAGTTGATGCCAGATGTTCCGGCCTGGGTGTGGGGGGGCATTCTCTACAACTCTGCCGCCATCGTCGGACTCGTGGGGTGGATACTCGCGCTGCTCGGCTGGAGAAGGACAAGAAAGGGAGAGACCGGGTTCAGGCGTGGTCTGGCCGGAGGAATACTGATGGCGGTCACGGGAGTTATGCTCCTACCCGGAGTGGTCTCGATCATCGGCGCCGGGCTCAGCAGGCGGGAGCTGCTCGTGGAACCGGTCAGTGGCTCTGAGTCCGTTGTCCAGTAGCCGATGTGTGCGACAAACCGCACATTTCGTCACCTTGTGCAATCAGCGCTGATAACATCAAGAGGGATTACTTGTAACGAACAGAGCATTGACTCCTTCGTCACCCTACCTACCGGAGTACTTGCTGTAAGGGCATATTCTGTTAGCATGTCTGAACAGCATGAGGAAGACGAAGCCCAGCGCAAAGAAGAATGGTATAACCATCAGAGTATACCGATCGCCGGAGAACAGTAGTAAGTTGAACATGCCATGCGCTATCATGGAGGACACCAGTCCAGCCCAGACCCATCTACCACTCTTAAGCCTTCCGGTCTTGTATAGCGCCAGTGGATAACCCCAAAGGGCTGCAAAGAAGACATGAGCCAGGGTGGAAAAGACCCCCCTGGGAAGAATCACCTGCCAACCAAAGGTAATCATGTAGCCAATGTTCTCCATGGTGGCAAAACCTAATGCTGAAGCTGCGCCATAGACCAAACCGTCCACCGGTTCATCAAAATGCTGAGACCGGAACACAGACAGTCTGACTATTGCGAACTTGCCTACTTCTTCAACCAACCCTGCCACCACGAAAGCCACGTAGAGAGCGGTTGTAAGCGGCAGTGGTTCGGTGAAGTCCAGACCGGGAGGGGAAATCAAAAAGGTGATTGTGGCTACAGGGATAGCAACCAACATGCCCAGGAAGAATGTTCGGATGACTAACAGCTTGGGTTCTGGCCTGCATCTATCTCCCAGGTAGACAATCCAGAGCCAGAAGATTCCGGGAGTGAAGGCCAATACCAGCAGAGTGAGTATTTCCATAGAAAGCCTCTAATACTCTTGCCTGATCCTCGTTGTCAAGGCACTACTCCTGACTATCGCAGGAGTGACGGCGGACAGACTATCCCCAGCCATACTAAGTTGATGGCTGATGTCCTGTCAAGTGCTGCGGGAAGCCGTTCCAGCGTTTCCTGGGTTGGCTCGTGCTCCTGCCAGTTCAGGCGGCCTTTCTCGCTCTTCCGGGCCGGACACTCTGAGCTGAACAAGAAGCCAGCTTGTTGGACGACAGGCCGTATACTCCACAGTCCTGCCGCCTGATCTGCAGCGGATCTATATGGTGTGGTGCCGCCAGGAACCCCACCCTCCTTGTTCAGCTGGAACTGGCCGCGCTGGCCTTCCGGAGTCGGGCCAGTTCGATTGTGAACTTACGCGGGATGAGCCAAGTGTTCTCACCCTCTGCAGCCGACTCCCCGGCGTCACGCGGGAAGAACTCCAGGGTCCAGTCATTCAGGCCCGGGCATCCCAACCGCTGCCAGCGCTCACACAGTTCCATGAGTTCATCGTAGAGGGATGGATCCCCGTACACGTCGACCTTGTCCCTGCCCACAAGACAGGCGCCCCGCCCCCGCTCAGCAAGCCAACAGCCGGCGGGACGCCAGTAGACCCGGCTGTCGGCGATGCCCAAGAATAGGCCAAGCGCCAATAGCTTCAGCCGACGTTCGAGCTCCTCCAGGTCGCACCAACTGCTCAAGGGTTTCGGGAGGGGACGCTCAGTAGCGGATCTTCCTGCCGTCGCCTGCTCCTGGTCAGGAATGCTGAGTCGCTGCTGTGAGGCCAGCTCCCCCTGGACACTCATGAACCCGGAGAACCCCGCGAACTCCCCTTGGACACGCTCGCCCTCCTTCCAGATCCGGGTGAGGGGGCAAAAGCCCTCTCCACCATGCTGGAGCGGGATGAGCATGAAGCCGCCCTCACTGAGTTGGTCGGTCCAGCTCGGGGAGATGTCCGGGCAGCCGACGGTGGCGATGATCCGGTCGTAGGGTCCGTTCTCCGGGCAGCCCAGCGCCCCGTCTCTGGCTATCACCTCGAT
>PULQ01000070.1 GCA_003552465.1 Dehalococcoidia bacterium | reverse complement strand
GCGGCTCTGCGTGAGGCCTGCCCCGACACCGGTGGTCAGCTTCGCCGTGCGGAACACCGACTCCGCCGGTGGTATCATAATAACCGCCAGCCATAACCCCGGCGTGTGGAACGGGTTCAAGTATAAGTCTGAGGATGGAGCGAGCGCCCCGGGCGAGATCATATCCCGGATAGAGGCGAACATCGCTACGCTTACACAGTCCTCCTTCCCTGAAGGCCGCACGCCAGAGACGGGAGTTAGAAGGCTGGCTCTGGCAGAGTCACTGCGGAACGGGCTGGTGGAGTACATCGATCCGGCTCCCGCCTACTCCGACCATATCAGCAGGCTCGTTGACCTGGAAGGGTTGCGTGGCCAGAAGCTGAACATAATCGTGGACTCCATGTACGGTGCAGGCAGCGGCTACTTCAGCACCATCCTGGATGAAGGTAATCTCGATATCACAGAGATGAACGGCGAACGGAACCCGGCTTTTCCGGGGATTCAGCCGGAGCCCATCGCAAAGAACCTGACCGATCTCTGCCAACTGGTGAGGGAGCGACACGCGGACGTTGGCCTGGCTACCGACGGAGATGCCGATCGCATCGGCATCGTTGACGAGAACGGGCAGTTCCTTACCCAGCACCAGGTTTTCGGGCTGCTGTGTCTCTATTTCCTGGAGGTGCGCGGTGAGCGTGGCGCCATAGTGAAGACGCTGACCTCGACGACAATGCTGTCACGCCTGGGGGAGATCTACGGTGTGCCCGTCTACGAGACGGAAGTGGGATTCAAGTATGTGGCCCCGGTGATGGAGGAGAAGAACGCCATGATCGGTGGAGAGGAGAGTGGTGGCTACGGCTTCCGCGGGCACGTCCCGGAGAGGGACGGCATACTAGCCGGGCTTTACTTCCTCGACTTCATGGCCAAGACCGGGAAGACACCGTCCCAGCTTCTGGACTACCTGTATGGCAAGGTAGGACCTCATCACTACGACAGGTTGGACTTCCACATATCGGCGGGCGACCGTGACTCGATCGTGAGCCGCCTGAGCTCCGCCACTCCAGAAGACATAGCGGGCTCACAGGTGACCGGGGTAGACACGACCGACGGCTTCCGCTTCTGCCTTAGCGACGGATCGTGGCTCCTCATTCGCTTCTCGGGAACGGAACCGCTCGTGCGTATATACTCCGAGGCCGAGTGTGTTGAACGGGCACGGGTATTGCTGCATGAAGGCAAGAAGCTCGTAGGCTTGTGAAAGAGCCCGATGACAATTCTCAACAGTGGCGGAGGGAGAGGGATTCGAACCCTCGACCCCGATAACTCGGAGTAAGCGCTTAGCAGGCGCCCGCACTAGACCACTATGCGATCCCTCCGCTCGCGGTGTCGGTCCCATTATGCCACACGTTGAGCAAATCGACAAACGCGGGCAACCACAGTAGGCAGGACAGACCATGTCTCAAGTAGATGGATGGAAAGAGTAGCCCGTCACCGGGTTCCGTATGCCGCGCGGGCGGGCGGAGGGGGGCGGTTGTGCGCAGCCGCAGAGTGCCTTACTCTGCGGCCTCGAGTATGCTCTCGATACGGTAGCGAAACGTTCCTGCGGGAGCTGAGACCTCGACCGCCTGTCCGATCTCTCTGCCCGTGACAACCTTGCCGAGCGGTGAAGCAACGGAAAGCCTGCCCTTCGCCGGGTTCGCCTCCCGAGGGTCGACCAGTATGTAGCGGAGTTCTCTGCCGGAGTCCACATCACGCAATACCACGGTGTCGCCGGGCTTGACCTTTGACACAACCCTGCTCCTGTCCATGATGCTGGCCGTGTTCAGTGTCGACTCCAGTTCCTGTATTCTGCCCTCGATATGGGCCTTCTGCTCCCTGGCAGCCGCCAGAGGTGCGTTCTCCTTGAAATCCTTGTCGGCCGCGGCCCGCTGTATATCCTCAATGATCCCGGGGAGCTGGGTCCTGAGACCGGCCAATTCCGCCTGCAGCGCGGCGTAGCCCTCCGGGGTCAGCGTAGCGCCCTGGCCGGTGGTCAGCGAGGTGGTGCTGGCCCTGGCCGAGACCTTCCGCGCCCTCAGGTGGGGAGACAGGCTTGCCTGGGTGAGTCCTTGCTTCCGCAGGTAGGTGAGAAACGCCTTTACGGGTTTGACTGCGGAAGGGATTACGTGCTCACTGTAGCTGGCTGCATCAAGGGGTGTGATGTCCCTGACCCGCCTCGACGAGCCCAGCCACCTGACGAACTTGAGCACTTCTGACTGTACTTCGGTTCTCTGTG
This sequence comes from Dehalococcoidia bacterium, assembly GCA_003552465.1. Classification (GTDB taxonomy): domain Bacteria; phylum Chloroflexota; class Dehalococcoidia; order GIF9; family AB-539-J10; genus RBG-13-51-36. Next base: position 2,472 of record PULQ01000070.1, on the reverse strand, counting down.
CCTGTGGGAGACTGGCCAGGAACGAATGAGCGGCTTCGGCAAGCGTTGGGTCATGCTCCGGGCGGTTTTCCACTAACACGAAGATGATACCGGAAAGACCGGGCACTGTCAATTTGCCGCCTGAAGTCATATAGGAGCTAAACGAAGGAAGGACTGTTACCCCACTCAGTCACAGCCCGTTCATCGGTCAGGGCTCGTACCTATCGCATAGGCCTGACCCGCATGATAGGAGCTGCGGACGAGGGGTCCGGCGGCCACGTAGGCAAACCCCATCCGCCTGCCTATCTCCTCGTATTCGGCAAACTCCTCGGGATGGGCAAACCTTACCACCGTGTGATGCTTGTGGGAGGGAGCCAGATATTGCCCGAGGGTCAAGACGTCGCATCCGACGCGCCTGAGGTCGGCCATCAGTTCGACAACCTCGTCCCTGGTCTCGCCGAGTCCGACCATAAGGCCGGACTTGGTACGCAGCACGGAGTTGAGTTCCCCGGCCTGTCTCAGAACCTCAAGCGATCGCCGATAGTCTGCCTGCGGCCGGACCTCCGGGTACAGCCGTGGTACCGTCTCCACGTTGTGGTTGAGGACCGCCAGCGGGGTGTTGGTAACCGTCTCCAATGCAGACAGTGAGCCCCCGAAGTCAGGGACAAGGGCTTCCACCACGATGTCGGGATCGTACTTGTGAATGGCATCTACCGTTCGGGCGAAGTGAGAAGCTCCGCCATCCGGAAGGTCGTCCCTGGTAACCGAGGTGATGACAACGTATCTCAGCCCCAGTCGGGCAACGGCAGCGACAACGTGGTGCGGCTCGGCCGGGTCGGGGCTGTCCGGATGTCCTGACTCGACAGCACAGAAGGAGCAATCGCGGGTGCAGACATCACCCAGTATCATGAAGGTAGCGGTGCCTTGAGAAAAGCACTCCTGGCGGTTGGGGCAGCGTGCACTCTCGCACACTGTGTGTAGCTTGAGGGAACGTGTGAGCCGCCGCATTGCGGTCAGCGTGGCCGTGTCAAAAGGGCGGAGATTCAGCCACTCAGGCCGCCTGGCATAGGCAGGCATTTGTCGTCTCCCCGTTCTATCTTCAGGCCGAACACGGCCGAAAAGGCTTCCAGAAGAGGCCCTATGATGGCCTCGGCTTCCACGTGACGCCCCAGTACCTTGGAGATAGAGGTCATGGCCTTGTCGCTCAGCCCGCAGGCGTGTATGTACTCGAAGTGACGGAGATCGGTATTTACGTTGAGGGCGAAGCCATGCATGGTAACGCCCCGACTCACATGTATGCCGATGGAGCAGATCTTCTCTCCACCCACCCATACACCGGGATGGTTTGCATCAAGGTGTCCTCTGACACCTACGTTGCGGAGCATTCGCAGGATAGCATCTTCCAGCTTGCCGACGTACTCTCTAACGCCGAGGCTGTTCTCTCTGAGGCTGAGTATGGGATATCCGACCAGTTGTCCCGGGCCGTGATAGGTGACGCCTCCTCCTCTGTTGGTGTGAAAGACCGCTATGCCTTCGCGGGTCAGTGTCTCGTCCGGAACCACGATATCCGCCTCGCCTTTGAACCTGCCGATCGTGAACACCGCGGCGTGCTGGAGCAGGAGCAGAACATCCGAAACGGTGCGCCTGGCCCTTGCCAGCGAGAGCACTTCCTGCAACCTGAGGGCAGGCTCATACGGCACCAGTCCCAGGTAATAGGCGATGCATGTCTTGCCCGGCGCCGAACCGGCTTTGCCGGACATTCCCCGACCTATTGCTTCTTTTTCGCTGGATGTGTGCATGGTAGATTCTCTATGCCCGTCCGAAGTGAATCGAGCCCTCCAATTGTCCCAGCGCCGCCTCCTGCACCGCTTCGGGCAGAGTCGGATGAGAATGAATCGTGTGGGCCACCTCAGTGGCGGTTGCTCCGAGTTGAACTGCCAGGACACCCTCGGCGATCAGGTCATCCGCGTGTGGTCCCACGATATGCAGACCCAGAACCCTGCCGCCATCTGCTTCGCAGACCATCTTCACAATGCCGGCAGTCTCATCCATGGCGACGGCACGGCCGCACGCGAGAAAGGGGAACTTGCTTACCTTGTGAGGGATACCACTCTCCCTGGCCTCCTTCTCGGTGATGCCGACTCCGGCTACCGGGGGGAACGTGTACACGCAGGTAGGTACTGCCCGGTAGTCGGCCTTGCGTCGTCGGTCGAGGGCATTCTCAACCGCTATCTCGCCTTCGTAGGAGGCGACGTGGGCCAGCATATGCTTACCGAGTACGTCGCCTATGGCATAGATTCCGTTGATGTTCGTCTCAAGATACTCACTGACCTTGACCGCTCCCCCATCCGTGTCCACTCCCAGATCAGATAGACCGACGCCTTCAGTATATGGTTGACGACCGGTAGCCATGAGAACCATCTCTGCTTCGACCCCCTGCTCGCCCTCGGGGGTATCCCACGAAACCCTGAGTCCATGATCGGTCTTCGTGAT
>PULQ01000064.1 GCA_003552465.1 Dehalococcoidia bacterium | reverse complement strand
GATGCTATCGACTTCTTGAGAGACGACTGCCTGGGCAGGGACGTCAAGGTGGGAGAGAGGGTGGCTGTCGTTGGGGGAGGAAACTCCGCCATCGACGCAGCCAGGGTCGCCCTGAGGAAAGGGGCCAGCGAAGTGCATATTCTCTATCGAAGAGAGAAGAGGGATATGCCGGCCATAGTTGAAGAGATCGAGGCCGCAGAAGAGGAGGGCATCCGCCTCCATTGTCTGACCACACCGGTGAAGGTGCTGGGCAACGGCAGTGTTGAAGGAGTCGAGTGTGTCCGCATGGATCTCAAGGAGTTCGACAGGAGCGGCAGGAGGACTCCCCACCAGATCCAGGGCTCCGAGTACACCATGAAGGTCGACACCGTTATCAAGGCTACCGGACAGCGACCGGATACCTCTATGCTTAATGGAGACGGGATAGGTGTCGCAAAGGGGGGAACGATAGTGGCCGACCCGAGGACACTGGCCACCGGCCGCAAGGGGGTCTTTGCGGGTGGAGATGCACATACGGGGGCAGCCACAGCCATCGAGGCTATAGCGGCGGGACAGAGGGCGGCCTCCTCAATAGGACGCTATCTGCGCGGAGAGGAACTCGCGCCCCTTGTGGATCGAAACGGATACGAACCGATCGACGTGCCTCACGTCGTACCCACTGAAGCGGAGCTTGAGGATAAGCATCGACTCAAGATCCCCGAGATGCCGATCCCTGAAAGGGTCAAATCCTTCAAGGAGGCGGTGTTACCCTATGCTGCGAAGGAGGCGATGGAAGAGGCGAGCCGATGCCTGAGATGTGACCTTGAGGCAGGAGAGTAGACATGAAAGAGATAACACTGACGATCAACGGCAAGACTGCCAAAGGAAGGGAGGGCGACACTGTCCTTGAAGTGTGTGAAGCCGGTGACATACATGTCCCGACTCTGTGTCACCTGAAGGGCATCACCGACGTCGGCGCCTGTCGTATGTGCGTGGTCGAGATCGAGAAGGAGAGACGCCCTGTTCCTGCCTGTACATACCCGGCGCGGGACGGCCTCGTGGTGCAGACCCACAATGAGAAACTGGAGAAGTACCGCCGGCAGATCCTGGAGTTGATGTTCACCGAGCGAAACCACCTGTGCGCTCAGTGTGTGGCCAGCGGAGATTGCGAACTGCAAGACCTTGCCTACGAATACCAGATGGACAACGTTCGCTATCCGTATTCATGGCCCGCTCTCCCGCTGGATTCAGTGAACGAGCACCTGGTTATCGACCACAATCGTTGCATTCTGTGCGGGAGATGCGTCAGGATATGCGATGAGGTTGTCGGTGTTCACACGCTGGACTTCGGCTATCGCGGTTGGAAGGACACGGTCGTCGCCGACCTCAATCAACCGCTGGGAGAATCCTCGTGTATTAGCTGCGGAGCTTGTTTCCAGGTCTGCCCAACAGGCACCATCTTCTCCAAGAATGGCGCCTATCAGGGAAGACCCGAGGAGTATCGAAAGGTCAGCAGTGTCTGTCCGGTCTGTGGCATCGGCTGCAAGATCGAGGCGCTGGTGAAGGACAACAGGATCGTCAGGATCGACAGTCCCGACCTGACCGGCAAGAGGGGAGTCCTCTGCCATAAGGGGCGCTTCTCCCCCTTGTATCAAAACGGCGAACGCGTTCGAACAGCACTTGTCAGGAACCGACGCGGAACTCTTGAGCCGCGACCGTTGTCCAAGGCACTGGATCTCGTGGCCGGCAAGCTGGCGGACATCAAGGCGCGGTACGGAGCCAGTAGCATAGCCGGTATTGCGTCGAGCCAGGCCAGTAGCGAGGCTCTGACGGCCTTTAAGGAACTCATGGGCGCCACTATCAAGAGCGAGTTGATTGATACACTTGACGGTGACGCCTTCAGGGCCATTGCCAGAGGCGAGAGGGATTCTAAGGCCAAACCAGCCGGACTGAAGGAGCCCCTGTTAGAGGAGATACTCAAGGCCGACGCGATCGTGCTGGTAGGAGCAGACCCCTCTGAAAGCCACCCGGTGGCCGGTTCCTATATAGCCCGGGCAGCCAGGCAGAACGGTGCGGCGCTCATCGTCATCGATCCCGTTCACAATGCATTTCAATATCATGCCAATCTGCGGTTGAGTCCCCGGCAGGGTAAGGAAGCGGTGGTTCTCGATCTCCTGTCCAGAGCGGTTATCGAGAAGACGTCCAGGAGCCGGCCCGACGGGACTGAGCGGATAGCGACGCTGCTCAAGGACATCGATGTCAGCAGGGACAGCAAACAGGCTGGAGTCAGAGCGGATGACCTCCTTGAGGCCGCTCGAGTACTCAGCAAGGCGAGACGCACTATCTTCGTCTATGGTGATGGCATCATGCGTCATGACGATCCCGCGCCCATCACCTCGCTCCTTAACCTGGCAACTGTTGCCGCCCGACCCGGCAAAGGCGGGCCACGCCTCATCGCACTCACACCCGGTGGCAACAGCCGTGGTGCCCGGGACATGGGACTGGCCAGCTCATCGCAATCTGTGGCGAAGAGCCTCAAGAACGGCGGTGTGAAGGCACTGTATTTGCTGTCATCTGATGACACCATCGACCCGGCACAGCTGTCAGCCATGAGCAAGGGAGTCGAGTTCATGGTTATCCAGTCAAGCCATCTGCCGCCTGCGAAGACTAAGGCGGATGTTGTGCTACCTTCGCCGAGATGGACAGAGGCAAGAGGGAAGTACACCACGCTGGACGGTCTAACAAGAACGACGAGCCGCATTATCAGACCACCCAGGGGCATGAAGACAGACGCTCAGATACTGTCGGAGATATCCGGACGGCTGAAGAAATAGCGATCGCAAGTAAGGAGGAACTGGTAACATGGCAAAGGTCAAGGTAGCCACTATCTGGTTGGAAGGCTGTGCCGGCTGTCACATGTCATTCCTGGACATTGATGAGGCAATAGTCGAGCTAGCCAGCGCCGTTGAGTTCTCCAGGAGCCCCATAACCGACATAAAGGAGTTCGTGCCGGTGGATGTCGGTATAGTGGAGGGTGGCGTGGGCAACACTGAAGAGGAAGAGGTGCTGAAGGAACTCAGGGCTAACTGCAAGATTCTCATGGCTCTGGGCGATTGTGCCTGTTTCGGTGCCGTAGGCGCTATGCGCAGTTCCTTCAGTAAGGAGGAGGTTCTCAGGCGCGGGTACATCGAGACTGAGAGCACCTGCGAAGGCAAGATTCCCGGCCCGCCCGCTGTTCCGGCACTCCTGGACCAGGTTAAGCCGGCCAACCATGTGGTGAAGGTAGACTGCTACGTGCCCGGCTGTCCTCCCGAGGCGGGAGCCATCCTGTATTCACTGAAGGAACTGCTGGCAGGCAGGATTCCGGTTCTACCGAGCGATATGATGCGCTTTGATTAAACGAGGTGATGACATGGCAACTGAAGTAAAGAGAACAATCGAGATCAACCCGGTGAGCCGGATAGAAGGACACGGCAAGGTCACGATCCAGCTGGACGAGGCCGGCAATGTGGCTGATGCCAAGTTCAACGTGACCCAGTTCCGGGGTTTTGAGAAATTCTGTGAGGGCAGGGTCTTCTGGGAGATGCCGGTGATAACGCCGAGGATCTGCGGCATATGCCCGGTAAGTCACCATCTGGCGGCAGCCAAGGCCTGTGATGCGATCCTGGGAGTTGAGCTAACACGTCCCGCCAGGCTGCTCCGCGAGTTGCTCCATATGGGACAGGTCATGCAGTCCCATGCCCTCCATTTCTTCCACCTGGCGAGCCCGGACCTGCTTCTGGGCATGGATGCCGACCCGGCGAAGAGAAACGTGATAGGGCTGATCGCCGAAGATCCTGAACTGGCCGTCAAAGGTGTCAAGCTACGCAGCTTTGGCCAGACGATAATAGAGACACTGGGCGGCAAGAAGGTCCACCCCAACTGCGCTGTGCCCGGGGGCATGAACACATCTCTGTCCAGCACCGATCGTGACCGGTTCCTCCAACAGATCGACTGGGCCATATCCAACGCTCAGGCTGCCATAGGCATCATCAAGGACTACTACCAGAAGGACGAGAGCTTCGTGTGCACCTGTGCCAGTTTCCCGACCGGATATCTCGGTCTTGTCGACGAGAACAGCAACCTGGCACTGTACGACGGTAAGTTGAGGCTGATCGACCAGAAAGGAAAGGTCCTGGAAGACCAGTACAATCCGTCGGATTACCTTGACATCATCTCCGAACACGTTGAGGATTGGTCATATCTCAAGTTCCCGTTCTACTCGAAGATGGGCTATCCCGAAGGTACTTACCGGGTGGGGCCTCTTGCGCGACTCAACGTCAGCCAGGGCATATCCACTCCTCTGGCCAACGCCGAGCTCAAGAACTTCAGGACGCTGGGTGACAACGGCATAGTGGAAGGGTCTCTGTACTACCATTATGCCCGCCTCATCGAACTCCTTCACTCGATCGAGAGAACCCGGGAACTGCTTGAGGACAGGGACATATGCTCGACCGACCTGCTGGTGACCTCGAAGAAGTACAACGAACAGGGCGTCGGTGTTATCGAGGCTCCCAGGGGCACGTTGTTCCACCACTTCTGGGTAGACGATACCGGCAAGATCCAGAAGGTCAATCTCATTGTGGCCACCGGGAATAACAACATGGCGATGAACAGAGCGGTGTACGAGGTAGCCAGAACTCAGATCAAGAACAACAAGATAACCGAAGGAATGCTCAACCGGGTTGAGGTGGCGATCCGCT
>PULQ01000126.1 GCA_003552465.1 Dehalococcoidia bacterium | reverse complement strand
GCGGCGTGGCTACCTTCTACAGGTCCTTCAGTCTCACGCCCAAGGGTCGCCACCAGGTCAAAGTCTGCCTCGGGACCGCCTGTCATGTTAGGGGTTCCACCAGGATCCGCAAGGAAATCGAAAAAAAGCTGGGCATCAAACCCGGAGAGACCAGCGAAGACGGAGAGTTCTCGCTGGAGACGGTGAGGTGTCTCGGATGCTGCGCCATCGGGCCTGTCGTCGTGGTGGACGGCAAGTATTATGGTCAGGTTACAGCAGCCCAGCTTGAGTCGATCCTGAGCAGGAGCAGCGAAGAGGTCTATGCTGGATAAGGGCAGCGCAAGAAGACTGGGCAAGCCCGCAGATTTGGATGAAGCGCGGGCCAGAATACTAAGTGGAAGACCGTCCGGCACCGCCTGTATAGTGATACCTTCGGGAACATGCTGTCAGGCCCGCGGCTCCTCAGACGTCGTGTCCGCGTTCAGGACAGTCATAGAAAGACACGGCCTCGCCAACAAGGTCGCGCTACAAGTCACAGGCTGCGGCGGTTTCTGCCAGACTGAACCGAACGTAATCGTGTTTCCGGGCGGAATCTACTATCAAATGCTCAAGCCCGACGACGCAGAGGAGATCATCCGGGAAACGGTCCTCAAGGGTAGGATTATCGACAGGCTGTTGTACTCGGATCCGAATACTGGCGAGAAATTCACAAGCCTGAACGACATTCCGTTCTTCAAGAGGCAGAGCCGTCTTCTACTATCCGATAACCTTCAAGTAGAACCGACGAGCATAGAGGATTATCTGGCGACAGGCGGTTACAGCGCTCTCTCACACGTTCTCGAGGAAAGCACCCCCGACCAGGTGATTGCCGAGATAACGCGGTCCGGCTTACGTGGACGGGGAGGCGCCGGTTTCCCCGTCGGAACCAAGTGGGGGTTCTGCGCAAACGCCAAAGGCGACGTGAAGTATGTGATCTGCAACGCCGACGAGGGCGACCCCGGCGCCTATATGGACCGCAGCCTGCTGGAGGGCAATCCGCATCGAGTGCTGGAAGGGATGATAATCGGCGGCTATGCCATAGGAGCCTGCAAGGGCTTCATCTACGTGCGCGATGAATACCCGCTCGCTGTTCATAGTTGCATGTTGGCCATTGAGAAGGCGCGCGACTACGGGTTTCTAGGCGATGACATACTCGGTTCCGGCTTCAGCTTCGACATAGAGCTAGCTATGGGAGCCGGGGCCTTTGTCTGTGGGGAGGAGACGGCTCTCATTGCCTCCATAGAGGGCCAGAGGGGCACCCCAATCCAGAGACCGCCTTTCCCGGCGCTAAAGGGCCTCTGGGGCAGACCGACCAACATCAACAACGTGGAGACCTGGGCCAATGTTCCCGTTATACTCTCAAAGGGAGCCGACTGGTACTCGAAAACAGGTACGGAAAACAGCAAGGGCACCAAGATTTTCTCCCTGGTGGGCAAGATAAACAACACCGGCCTGGTCGAGGTCCCGCTCGGTACCACGCTACGTGAGATCGTGTTTGACATCGGAGGCGGCATACCCGGGGGAAGGAAGTTCAGGGCAGTGCAGACAGGCGGACCGTCGGGAGGCTGCATCCCCGCTTCTCTCCTGGACCTGCCCATAGACTACGAGAGCCTGCAGAAGGCCGGGTCTATCATGGGGTCCGGGGGGATGATAGTCATGGATGAGGATACATGCATGGTCGATATCGCCCGCTATTACACCTCCTTTCTTCATGATGAATCATGCGGCAGATGCCTGTCCTGTCGCAAAGGTATCCAGAGGATGGACGAGATACTGACCGACATCACGGAGGGGCGAGGCAGAGAAGGCGACATTGAGTTGCTGGAAGAACTGGCAACCGTAGTGAAGGATACGTCCTTGTGCGGCCTTGGTCAGACAGCATCGAATCCTGTCCTGGCCAGCATCAGGTATTTCAGGGAGGAGTACGAGGAGCACATCAACAAGCATTATTGCCGCGCAGGAGTCTGCAAGACTCTGGCGAAGTCACCATGCCAGAACGCCTGTCCGGCAGGAATAGATGTCCCCCGCTACATCTGGCTGATAGGCAAGGGCAGGACCGATGAGGCTCTGGCTGTGATCCGGGAGAAGGTGCCGTTTCCAGCAGTGCTTGGTTATACCTGCCCGCATTTCTGCGAGGCCAAGTGTCGTCGCGGCCTGGTGGAAGAAGCGCTGGCAATAAGACTGCTCAAGCGCTTCGCTGCCGATCATGACACCGGCTTGTGGAGAAGAAACTCAAAGGTGTTGCCGCCATCCGGCAAGAAGGTGGCCATCGTAGGCTCGGGTCCGGCAGGATTGACCGCGGCCTATTACTCAGCCAAGCTGGGGCACGAAGTCACCGTGTTCGAAGCTTCACCGGTGACCGGCGGCATGATGCGATTGGGTATTCCATCATACAGGCTACCCCGGGAGGTGCTGGACAGAGAGATCGACGAGATAACGAGGGTAGGAGTGGAGATAAGGACGAACAGCGAGATCCGGTCACTGGACGACCTGTTTTCACAGGGTTACGACGCCGTTTTCGTCGGCATAGGCGCCAGTCGCGCAACGGACATGGGCATAAGCGGCGATACGAGTGCCTCCGTGTTGCATGGCGTTGATCTTCTCAGGAATGTCAATCTGGGCCGGAGGGTAGACGTCGGAGAGCGGATAGCAGTAGTAGGCGGAGGCAACGTGGCCATGGACGCAGCACGCACGGCTCTGCGGCTCGGCGCGAAGGATGTGACCGTCATCTACCGTCGAACCCGGGCTGAGATGCCGGCCAGTGCGGAGGAAGTGGAAGAAGCCCTCCGTGAGGGAGTGAAGATACTCTACCTCGCCGCGCCGGTGGGAATCACCGGTGTCAACGGCAGAATACAGGTACGGTGTACATGGATGAAGCTGGGCGGCATAGATGCCAGCGGACGGGCCAGGCCCGTACCCGTACAGGGCAGCGAGTTCACTGAAGATTATGATACGGTGATAACAGCGATCGGGGAGCGGCCCGAGGTTCCCGATGATTACGCCTTGTCCCTCGGTGGCGGAGGAGCCATCCTGGTAGACCCGGATACACTGGTTACATCGAGGGAAGGGGTATATGCAGGGGGAGATGCGGTCACGGGGCCGGCATCGGTGATAGAGGCGATTGCCGCCGGACGAAAGGCAGCCGTGTCTATCGACAGGTACCTCGGCGGTGATGGTGACATAGAAGAACAGCTGGCGCCACCGGAAGAGGAAAGGCCCCTCGTCGTCGAGGAAGGAGAACACTGCCGCCCACCGGTGGACATGTTGCCGCTCGCCGAGAGGTTCGCAGGATTTGCTCAAGTAGAGCTTGGTTTCGATGAGGCCAGGGCCATCGAGGAAGCCGACAGGTGCCTGATGTGTGACCTGGAGGAGAGCTAAGCAGCAAGGCAGAAGCGAGACGAGACAGGGAGACGTATGATAACGCTTAGGATAGACGGGCTGGATGTGCGGGCCGAGGAGTGGTGGACCGTACTGGAGACGGCCAGGTTCTATGGGCTGGAGATACCCACCTTCTGCTATCACGAAGGGCTATCGCCATGGGGAGGGTGCAGACTGTGTGTCGTGGAGATAGGAGAGGGCAAGAACACGAAAATGGTAACCTCCTGCACCTATCCTGCTACCGAGGGTCTCGTTGTCAGGACCAACTCCCGGAGGGTGATAGAGGCCAGGAAAGTCCTGGTCGAACTCCTGCTGGCAAGCTGCCCCAGTTCGAAGACTATCCAGGACCTGGCATCGAGGTTCGGCGTTCAGAAGGTAAGGTTCAGAGTGGAGGACGATTTCTGTGTCTACTGCGGACTGTGCGTCAGGATCTGCGCGGAGCAGATGGGGGCTAAGGCGATTGGCTTCGTGAACAGGGGAGGGGAGGTAAGGATAACGACGCCGTTCGACCGCACGTCTGAGGAGTGCCGTCGCTGCGGGGCCTGCATGTACGTTTGCCCCGCCTGCCAGGTACGCTGCCAGGGCCCCGACGCTTCCTCAGTCGTCTGCGGGAGCTGCCTTGCACCCGAACCCACCTGCCTGGAATCATATCCCGACCTCATGTGTTACATGGGGGCTGCCGGCGATTGCGGTACGTGTGTATCTGAGAAGCCCGAGACGACCCGTAAGAGACAGACTCAGGATCACTAGAAGCATATAGAGGAAGGAGAAGAGACAATGGTTCTATCAAGGATAAACGCATCTGCGGCCACCCTTACCAAGAACAGGACGGAGGGTTCGATAAGCCCGATCAGCGGCATGTGCGCCACGTGTGTCGAGGGCTGCGTCGGAATGTGTGAGATAGGGAAATCCGCCTACAGAGGGGCGGAGGCCATATACCCGCAACCCTTCGGTATCATCACAACCGCTTCGGAGAAGAACTACCCCGTCGACCTGTCGCACTTCACCATCCTGGGGACCGTTGTGGGAGCGCGTGGCATAGAAGAGAGCCCCGACAAGGCCATCTTCTCCAACGTGAACCTGGAAACGAAGCTCGGGAGAGACGGCAGCATAAAGCTCAGGCTGCCTATAGTGACCGGCGCCATGGGCTCAACGGCCATCGCCAAGAACAACTGGGACGGTCTGGCCATAGGAGCAGCCATCACGGGTATCCCGCTCTCTATCGGAGAGAACATATGCGGCATGGACCCGAACGTCCGGGTAGAGAACGGTGAAGTGGTCCATTCCCCGGAACTCGAGCTACGGGTCAGGCAATACCAGGACTGGC
>PULQ01000144.1 GCA_003552465.1 Dehalococcoidia bacterium | reverse complement strand
CCCCGAGTGTCTATCACCCTTGCCTCCTGCCCACCGCAATAGGGACAGTTCATGGATCACTCCTACGGATTGTGGTAATAGAACATTCTACCACTATATGTAGTAGAATGCAATACCTCCCGTGGGGAGAGGGGCAGTTCCAGCCACCCCTCTCCCCTAATGAGGCTTAGGTTTACTGTCGCGATAATCTGGCCGGTTCTGGAGTGACCGGCGCTGCATGTCCGGAGTGGTGATCCACGTTAGATGCGGGCATACGCTGACCTCGACGCAGGAACGATGGCATATCAAGCGCATCGCTGCCGCCCTTTATCAGGCGTCGAAGTTCCTCAGCGGTGTACACTCCCGTGCTCTCTGCCTTGGCGAATCCGGTGGCGATGACGGTTATCCGGATTTCGCTGTCCATCTTGGGATCGAATACCACACCGAAGACTATGTTGGCATTGGGATCGACGGCCTGGCTGATCACCTGAGCAGCCTCATTACACTCGAACAAAGTGAGGCTGGGTCCGCCGGTAATGTTGAACAGCACTCCGGTCGCGCCGTTGACAGACACGTCAAGGAGGGGGCTGGCAAGGGCGGCCTTCGCCGCCTCGGAAGCCCGGCTCTGACCGCTGGCCTTGCCGACCGACATCCAGGCGGGTCCTGAGTCCTTCATGACCGACTTTATGTCGGCGAAGTCGAGGTTGATCAACCCGGGAATGGTCACCACCTCAGAGATGGCCTGCACTCCCAACAGGAGAGCATCGTCTGCCAACCTGAAGGCGCTGTCCACCGTCGTCTTCGCATCACAGAGCTGAAGAAGGCGGTCATTGGGTATGATGATGAGAGTATCGACCTTGCTCGAGAGGTTGACCAGACCCTCCTCTGCTACCTGAGATCTATGCGCCCCCTCAAAGATGAAGGGCTTGGTCACTACTCCAATGGTGAGGGCACCCGTCTGCTTGGCCACCTCGGCCACCACGGGAATGCCGCCGGTTCCTGTACCGCCGCCCATGCCAGCGGCGATAAAGACCATATCGGCACCCTGTACGATATCCTCGACGATGTCACGGCTTTCTTCGGCTGCCTTGGTTCCGACCTTGTTGTCACCGCCGGCGCCCAAGCCTCTGGTCAGCTTCTCCCCCAGTTGAATTCTGGTAGGAGCTTCAGCCAGCGCGAGCGCCTGACCGTCGGTGTTCATGACTATGAAGTCAACTCCCTTGATTCCCTCCCGCACCATGCGGGTGATGGCATTGCTACCGGCGCCGCCGATACCAATAGCCTTGATTCTTGCTGGAGTCGGAGTATAAATCTGTTTTGCCACTGTAACCTCCTTTCACAGATCAGGCACGAAGCAGCTTTCTTAGCACGCGCACGAAGCTACTCCAGCTACCATTTCTCTTTTGCTGAAAAGCGGACCCTTCTTTGCCTCGCACCTGCCAGAGGGCAAGCCCGAGAGTAGTTGCATAAGACGGGTCGTTCAGGATGTCGGAGATGCCGTAGATTCCCGCACTCAGAGGTCGGCCTCTACGCACAGGAATGCGCAGCATCTGCTGTCCTAACTCGTCCAGCCCGGACAGGTTAGATGCACCGCCTGTGAGCACAACCCCGCAGGGTGCCAGGCTGGCGTAATCGCTGGTGGGCATCTCCAGCAGTATGAGTTGCAGCAGTTCCTCCATCCTGGCCCGGATGATGCTGCATAGCTCGTTGTACGAGGCGCTATGCCCATTCTCCACACCCACCTGGACGGCCTGTTCCGCCTCTTGAGCGGGCATAACGTTGCCATATCTCTTCTTCATCTTCTCGGCTATGCTGAAGGGCAGACCCAGGCCAATAGATATATCACTGGTCACCTGATAACCGGCTACCGTGATAATCGACGTGTGGTAGATACTGCCATTCTTGAACACCGCTATGTCCGTGGTGCCTCCACCCATGTCTGCCATGATGACGCCTGTATCTCTCTCTTCCGGAGTCAGCACCGCTTCCCCAGCAGCCAGAGGCTCCAGGATGAGATCCTCGACGTCAACGCCGATGCTACGGACGCACTTGGCCAGGTTCTGTACGGAAGTCACTGACGCGGTTATGATGTGGGTCTCCACGTCCAGCCTGGAGCCGTGCATTCCGACCGGCTGCCTCACGCCCTCCTGTCCGTCCAGCGCGTAGAACCGAGGAATAGCGTGCAGTACCTTCTTTCCCTCGGCTACGGGGATGTTTCGAGCCGCAGATAGTACCCTCTTGAGGTCATCAGTGCGCACCAGCCTATCATCCCGGGGAATAGCTACTACTCCCCGATTGTTCAGACTGCTGATGTGCCTGCCGGTAACCCCAACATAAGCAGAATCTACTCGTATGCCGCTGATTCTTTGAGCTTCTCTCACCGATGCGGCGATGGACTGTTTGGCTTCATCCAGATTGACTACTATGCCTTTGTGAAGACCGCGACTAGGAACGACTCCCACTCCGAGAATCTCTATGTCGTCTTTCGCTTTTACGCTAGCTACGATGGTGGCTATCTTGGTCGTGCCCACATCGATAGCCGAAATGATCTTCCTTGCCATTTTCACCTCCTTGATTGCTGGGATGCTGCCTAGTTGAGTCGCTCGGCTATCCTCAATTTTGCGCTACGGCTGCGTGGGTTGGATTCTATCTCCAATGAGGTAGGCTTGATGACCTTCCGTGATATGAGCTTTAGTGTGGGGGCATGCCCACAGCGACACATCACTGTTCCCGGGGGACACAAGCAACTGCTGGCTGCGCGTCGCATGAACTGCTTGGCTATGCGATCCTCTAACGAATGATAGCTGATCACTGCCAGTCTTCCCCCAGGAGAGAGAAGTTCACTAGCCTGTTTGAGAGCCGGCTCCAGGTTCTGAAGCTCACTGTTGGTCGCTATGCGTAGTGCCATGAAGGTCCTTGTCGCAGGATGGATTCTGGCACGTCTGCTACGCACGGCTTGCTCAACCAGTTGTGCAAGCTCCAGAGTGGTGGCGACGGGGCGGTTCTGAACGATGTGTCGCGCTATCCGCCGGCTGTGACGCTCTTCGCCGTATTGTGCTATGAGCCGAGCCAACTCCTGCTCTGAGAAGGTGTTCACGATATCAGAGGCAGTTAGCTCTTGCCTGGGATCGAACCTCATATCCAGGCGAGCGTCGAGGTGAAAACTGAAGCCTCGTTCGGCTGTATCCAGTTGCATAGAAGAAACACCGAGGTCGAAGAGAATACCATCAACTGGATGAAACTGGTATCTCCTGCATACATCTTCCAGATTCAGGAAGTTGTCGTTGACCAGGGTGATCGCTGCGCCATACTCATCGAGTTCATCTTGGCAAATCCTGATGGCTTCAGGATCAGCATCAATGCCCAGGAGTCTGCCCGAGGGCATAATCCTCTCGAGTATGGCTGAGGCATGTCCTCCCAGGCCCACCGTGCAGTCGATGATATTCGCGCCCGGCCGGGCCTGCAGGCCTGCCACGACTTCATCAAGCAGAACAGGTGTGTGCACTGGCAATGACATGGTCAAATTCATAGGCTACTCTTCAAGACTCTCAATTATCTTCGCCGCCTGCTCGTCAGCCGATGACTTCTCTACCTTCCAATCCTCCTCAGCCCAGAGCTCGACGAAGTTGTTGACACCGACAACGACGACCGCATCCCCTATTCCGGCGTACTCCCGTAAGGAGTATGGCAGGACTATCCTGCCCTGCCCGTCAAAGGAAGCACTGAAAGCAGATCCGAAGAGGGCACGGGTCAGCTTTCTCGAACTTGCCGGACTAACTGCCTTGGCCGCCAATTTCTCGGAAACCCTCTTCCACTCTTCCGGCGAGTAGACAGTGATGCACTTCTCCAGTCCTTTCGTAAGTATCATGCCCGCCTTCAGTTCCCGCCTGAATTTCGGGGGTAGAGGCACCCTGCCTTTGTCATCAACCTTATATGGATACTCGCCGTAGAACATGATCATTCACCTCAGCTGTTGATAGTGTGCCAACAGGGAGGCCCGGTCCCGGCCGATACGGTCAGGACACGATGCGATGCAATCTCGAGTACACCCGGCCTTCCCACATTCACACCATTCATCACTGCCTGGCCTAAGCTTCCCTTTTTCCCCACAATTCCCCACAACTCTATTATATAGGTTATTCGCGTTTTGTCAATACCTTCCGGCCGGTATCGGCAATTTTCTTCGATTTCCGCTTGAGACCGGGTTACGGGCACCCACTCCACCGTACGTGCGCCGCCTCCACATCGCCGTCATCTAGCGACCCACCTGCAGCCGCGGTTTTCTTTTGCGTCGTGCGCATGTTAAGATATGCAGCCCAAAGGTCTCAGTTGAGGAAACCCATGCGCATTGATATCCTGTGCCTCTTCCCCGAGGTGTTCGACTCTCCGCTCAACCAGAGCATTATCAAGCGTGCCAGTGAGCGGGGACTGGTGGACATCGTAACTCATAACATACGCGACTACGCACATGATAAGCACCGTACCGTGGATGACTATCCGTACGGGGGAGGACCCGGCATGGTGCTCAAACCAGAGCCGATCTTCGAGGCGGTGGAAGCCATAAAGGAGCAGTTCGGCACAGGTGAAACTCCCGTAATACTGCTCAGCCCCCAGGGCAGGCGTTTCTCTCAATCCGTTGCTGAGGAACTGGCGACCCACCCTCACATGATATTGATCTGTGGACACTACGAAGGCATAGATGAGAGGGTATGCGAACACCTGGCCACCGATGAGATCAGTATCGGTGACTATGTGCTCAGCGGCGGGGAGTTGGCCGCCCTTGTGGTAGTGGACGCTGTAGTCAGGTTGATGCCCGGAGCATTGGGGTCTGAGTGTTCGGCGGACAGCGATTCTCACAGCAACGGGCTTTTGGAGTACCCGCAGTACACCAGGCCGCATAGGTATCGGGACTGGTCGGTACCGTCCATTCTCGTATCGGGTAATCACGGTGAGATTGCTCAGTGGCGGCGCCATCAGGCTATTGCACGAACTGCGAAGCGCCGTCCTGATCTTTTGGACAGAGTCAGTCTTTGCGATGAGGAAAGGAAATGGATGTTAGAGAATTCGTAAAACCAGAGATGACCCCCAATATCCCCCAACTCTCCCCCGGCGACACGGTCAGGCTCAGCCTGAAGACGGTTGAAGGCAACAGGGAGAGGATACAGCACTTCCAGGGCGTGGTAATCGGCATGAGGAAGGGCGTAGATGGTGGCAGCTTCACGGTCAGGCGGGTGTCCTACGGCATCGGAGTGGAGCGTACTTTTCCATTCCAGTCTCCTTCGGTGCATAACGTCGATGTGCTGAGGCATGGGAAGGTGCGCCGCGCCAAGCTCTACTACATGCGCAGGCTGAGCGCCAAGCGGGCTCGACTCAAGGAGAGAAGAGAGAAGGCAACCCGGCAGGCCGTGCCTCAAGAAGAAGCACAGCCCTCTGAATGAACTACGCCGAGGTGGCAGTCAACTCGCCCCGCTTGCAGCGTGGGCAGACGTTCAGCTACGCAATCCCGGCACGGCTCAGAGTTGATATCGGCCACGCGGTATGGGTACCCTTCGGTCCGAGAACGGCTCAGGGTATCGTCGTCGAGCTAACCGACCGATCCCCGGTCGACACAACCAGGGAGATAGCCGGTCTCGTTACCGACACCCCGGTGCTGTCTCCTCTACAGATACAGCTTGCGAGGTGGATAAGCGAACGATATCTCGCTCCTCTCTTCGATTCGCTTGCCCTGATGCTGCCTCCGGGATTTGAGAGAAGACCCATCACCTACATCGAACCGGCGGCCCGGGAGACAGACACGTCAACTCTCACCCCGGAGCAGAGGCAGATCCTGAAGATCCTGCGGGAAAAGGGCAGGACAAGCCTGTCAGGATTGGAGAGAACGCTCGGCAAGGCTAAGGCCAGACATATCACAGACCAACTAGTGGATGCGGGACTGGTCACCAGGTCTGCGGAACTGCAGAAGCCGAGGATCGGCCCCAAGACTGTGCCTTATGTCAGGCTGACTGACCGGGCGAGGTGTGAGGAATGCCTTGCCGCCGAGAGGACCCGGCTGCATAAGGCAAGAGCCCACAAACAGGTTGAGGTTCTCGACTTCCTCGCCGAGCAGACTCACCCCGTTCCGCTCGATGACCTGAGGAGAAATCTGGCCTGCTCCCTTACCACGATCAGGGCGCTGGAGAAGCGCGATCTGATAAGTATCGAAAGGATCAGAACAAGGCGCGATCCCCTGTCCCGGCTGCGCCTGCCACCACCCACCGCCCCCCCTCTGACCCCATCTCAGGAGGTTGCCTACAGCTCGATCGTTGACGCCATTGTCACTGACAGTAGACAGGCAGCCAGGGCACCGGTCTTCCTGCTTTTCGGTGTAACCGGCAGCGGCAAGACCGAGGTCTACCTGAGGGTTCTGGCTCAGGTCATGGCGAGCGGCAGACGCGGCATATGTCTTGTCCCCGAGATCGCCCTGACGGGGCAGACCGTCGAAAGGTTCGCCGGCCGCTTCCCCGGGCGGGTAGGAATCCTTCACAGCGGCCTTTCGCCGGGAGAGCAGTTCGACGAATGGCAATGGATAATGGAGGGAAACTGCGACGTGGTCATTGGAGCGAGGAGCGCACTTTTCGCTCCCCTGCCCGACCCGGGTCTGATCATCATCGATGAAGAACACGAGTGGACATACAAACAAGAGGACAGGTCGCCCCGCTATCACGCTCGGGATGTCGCCATCAGGCTGGCGCAACTCACGGGTGCTGCCGTCATCCTGGGCAGCGCCACTCCGGACATCGGTAGTTTCCACAGGGCGCAGACAGGCGAATATCGCCTTGTGGAACTGAAGGAGCGGATCACCCCCGGCGGTCATTCGGTACTTCCCGAAGTCAGCATAGTCGACCTCCGTGCCGAACTCAGAGCGGGACACACGAGCCCTCTGAGCCGCCCGCTGATATCTGCAATGGAGCAGACCCTGGGTAATGGCGAGCAGGCGATTCTGTTTCTCAACCGTCGCGGCACAGCCACCTTCGTCCGGTGCCGCGGCTGCGGGTTCATCTTTCGCTGCCCCCGCTGTTCCATCGCCCTCACCCATCATTCGGTGCAGAGAAAGCTGATCTGCCATCGCTGTCGCTATTCTGTAGCGGTCGCCCAGACGTGCCCCCGCTGTTATCGACGCCATCTCACATTCCTGGGCATCGGCACGCAGCGGGTGGCGGAGGAAGTGGCGAGGTTGTTCCCCGAGGCCAGACTGCTCCGCTGGGATAGAGACGCTGTAACCGGGAGATATGCTCACGAAGAACTGCTGGCCGACTTCCGCGACCATAAAGCGGATGTGCTCATCGGCACCCAGATGATAGCCAAGGGGCTTGATCTGCCCCAGGTGACCCTTGCGGGGATCGTAAGTGCGGATACGGGCCTCAACTTCCCCGATTTCCGCAGCGGTGAGCACACGTTTCAACTCCTGTGCCAGGTAGCGGGCAGGGCAGGACGCGGGATCAAAGCAGGAAGGGTGATCATCCAGACGTACTCCCCCGACAACTACACAATCCAGGCCGCTGCCCGGCATGACTATCCCGGCTTCTACCGCAAGGAGACTGAATACAGGCAGCGCTACGGCTATCCTCCGTTCAGCCGGCTGGTCCGCCTGGTCTACAGCCACATCAACGAGGATGCGTGCCGTCGCGAGGCAGAGAGGGTGCACCGACTGCTTGTCGACGAAGCAGCCAGAGACAATGCGGTTGACTTCAGCGTGATCGGCCCTGTTCCCGCCTTTGCCCTGCGTACCCGGGGCCGGTACCGCTGGCAGCTGTTCCTCCGTGGCCCCGACCCAACCCCGTTGTTATCCGGGATTGCGCTACCCCGCGGCTGGATCGTAGACGTCGACCCCGTAGGAATGGTCTGACTCCGAACTGCCGTGCTCACCGAGCATCGGGCACATCATGCGGCGTCGCCGACGTTGAGCGCGCACATCCCTTCGATGCTTCACCGGATCGGCTGTGCCCTCACATTCGTAAGGCAGACAGCGGTGATCCTCAGACAGGCCGTCGGGACTTGGCAACGACGCTGCCAAAGTTGTACCATATTGACGGACACATTCAGCGTGGCCATCATCAAGTGCGAAGGGAGGACAAACGATGTCCGATAGAGTGAGTCAGATCACGCAAACGGTAGGGATCATCATCCTGGGAGTTGCCCTAACCCTGATGGGGCATTTCAGCCGAACACCGGGGTTCATGGATGACATCTGGTGGATACCTTTTGCCCTCGGAATACTCCTGATAGTGGTGGGGCTGGCCGGCATCGGTTTCTATGCCAGTCAGCCGAAGGTGCTGCCCTGTCCCCATTGTGGCGGTGAGATAGTGCCGAAACGGCAGGGCTTCAGAGACCATCTCCATCTCACGGTGCCGGACGCGGAAGAGGCCGAGGAACAGATTGCTGAGGATCAGGCTGAGGATCGCGCCGAAGAGTCGGCCGAGGAACAGACAGAAGAGAAGGCCGACGAATAGGACTACAGACAGAGATTGCGGTGCACTGGCTCAAAACTCAGGGGCGGGAGGGGCAACCCTCCCACCCCTGAGGCCGTGGACCAACGCTTACTTACTTCTTGGGAGCGGGCTTGCTCTGGCCCGGCTTCTGCTGGCCCGGCTTCTGCTCGCCGGGTTTCTGCGGACCTACTGGTCTGTTCTGCATCCTGGTTCACCTCCTTCTTTCAATACATCAAGGGTATCCCTGTCAATCTTTGGTCGACCGTCCAAACATGAGACCCCTGAAATACTGCGCACCATGTGTAATTCATGCTCTCTCAATGCTGAACTCTATATCATGTCTATAATCATTATACTACAGTGCATGAGTTTGTCAATGCCTTTTGGGGCGGGATTCCGAGAAAATTTCGCCGGACAGGCGAACTATGCTCGGCCGGGCGCTGGCAACCGATCACAGCTTTGCTCTCAGGTCGCGCCGGCAGCCTCCGCATATCCGGGCCTGAAGCCTTCGGCGGACCCGGATGCAGGAGACCGGCCTTCAGCTTTCGAACCGGCCGGTGAACGATAATCTGACATCTTTGTCTCTAGTGTTGCTGGAAAGGAGCAGGTAAGTGTAATCACCCCAGCCCTGTATATTCTGCAGCAGCGCATCACGGTTCCCCGATGGCAAGCCAGCCACATATACTGCTCGGCAGTTCTCCGAGTAGGGCAGCTCCATTAGCCTGGTAGTCCCATACCATTCCTCCACATGAATTACCAGCATCGAATCCCTGTCATCGTCGCTTCTTCCTATCTCGTGGATCTCGTCTATCAGGCCGCTTAGCTTCAACTCTTCGATGTTGTGCTCCCTGACGTTTGAGGTATGAATCAGCACCACTGCCTTCCCGGGCTTGACTGCGAGATGGTACTCCTCTCCATCGCACTTCACTTCGCTCAAAGCGCTGAACCGGGTCGGCGGTTCCTCATCCGACTCACACCCCCCAACCATGACCGCCATAATCATGAGAACAACAACTAGAGTAGTGGACCATGCTTTCATCTTTTCACCTCGTCTGAGCGCTGCCGGGCTCCTTTGCTTCTGGGTTAATCAATGCGCTGAGCAGATATCTTCCATTATTCCAAAAGGCGTGCTATCATGAGACACCGTGAAATATCGCACACCATGTGTGATGCATGCTCGCTGCATGATGAACTTTCCTTCATGTATAACATCATTATACTCCCTGGAAGGAGTTTGTCAATACTCTTTTGGGCAGGATCCTGAGAAGATTTCGCGAGAAGGAGGTGAACTATGTCCGAGTGGAAATTCCTGACCAACCACGGCCTGGTGCTGAGCCATCTGGCCGGCCATCCGCGGATAACCGCCCGAGACCTGGCGGATACTGTCGGCATCACAGAGAGGGCAACGCGGAAGATAATCGCTGATCTCCTGGAGGCCGGGTACATAACCAAGAAGCGCGAAGGTCGGCGCAGTCGCTACCGGATCAACCCCGACCTCGCGATGAGGCATCCCATCCATAGCGAGACCGCCATAGGAGACTTTCTCCAGGCACTGGGCTGGAAGAGGCGAAAGAGGACTGGCCAGCCGGGCTGAGCTGGCAGCCGGCCGAACAGCGTCTTCACCAGCCCGGGTGACCCGTTACAGCAGCCGGGGCGCCCTGCCCGGTCCCGGGCGACGGTTATCCCCGGTGTGCTCTCGTCGGTGAAGCGAGTTCACGTCTTCCACTCTGAGAAGTCAAGCGGCAGCGCATCCTCGGGCAGCGAGGCTTCCACGTTTGCCAGAGCCTCGGCCCCCATGGCAGCAGCAGCGTCCAGAGCGCCCTGGGCAACATACACGGCAGCCTGTTCCTCGTTCAGCCCGGCCCGCTCCGCTACCTTGCGGGCTGCCTCCACTCCCCTTGCAGCCGCTTCAGCATAATCGATCCCGGTCTCGTTCGCTCCCTGCACTATGCCATAACCGGCACCCCTGAGAGCATCACGGGCGCTTATCCCGGCCTTCCCAAAGGTTCGTGCGATGCCCAGCATAGCCGAGTGAGTCAGCCGCCCCACATCAAGATCGGTTTCTTTCCCGGCATGCATGGCTCCTCTGGCCGTCTGTCTTGCCACTTCGCTGCTGTACTTCTCAATGTCCTCTGTGGTTCCTGAGACGCCGGTCAGCGCCTTCTCCAGGGCCCGGCCGATCCTGGCTACTCGCCTCTGGGTCTGTACCGCGGCCACCGTGGTTGCTCTGGCCATATCGGCAAGCTGGTAAGCCGTGACCCCCAGCGCCACATCCAGCCCGGGAATTGGCACCCGTCTTAGAATGCCGTAGGGGAACTGACCCAGGAAGCTCAGACCGGGAACAGAGCTCACGGGCCGCACGGCATCCCGCATCGGCGCGAGCAGTGCGTCCATCACGATCTCGCGGCTGACCTCGCCCTCCTCGCGGAGCGAGCCCAGCAGACTCACAGTGAGGATACCGATTATGAATGTGATGCAGAAGATGAACTCAAAGCCCACGATGTTAAAGGTAGGCAGCTCGATTGATCGAAACGGATCTATCCAGGACAATTCGAGACTGAGCTGGCGATTGGCGAAGAAATCTCCGAGCCGACCACCGAGCAGGGGACCTACCCCGCCGCCGAGGCTGGTAGCCAGTGCGGCGGCTGCCAGATATGCAGTGGCTTTGCCCTTCGGGGCCAGCTTCAGACCTATTGTTCCCGTGGTGAAGCCCGCCCCTCCGGCCGCGATTCCCGCAAACACATGGAGGCCCGCAAGCAGGGGAATGGTCAGGTAATGACGATCCGGCATAGCCGTAAAGGTCCAGCCCAGCACCACCAGCAGATATAGAGAAGCCGACACGGATAGAATAGCTTTTATGCCCAGGCGATCGGAGAGCGGGCCCCAGAGGCGCAGAAACAGTATGTTGGCGGCCTGGCTCAAGATGCTGAAGCCGATCACCAGGGGAAGTGCCAATTCCAGACGCTGCAGCATGTAGACTGCGAAGAATGGGATGGACATATTCAGCGCCAATCCCCACAGAAACAGGAATAGCAGGAGCCGCCTGTAGTTGGGGTCGCGGAAGGGAGGAGCTATGGTGGAAAGCAGCGATGGCTTGACCCCGGGGGCGGGCTGCATCAGCGGCTCCGGCACCTTGCTGATGAACAGCGGGCCGGGCAGTCCCAGGAAGATGGCGCCGAACGCCAGAAGGATGGTGTAACCCAGGGCCTCGTTGCCGGGGGCATGACCTTCCCAATAGCTGATGAAGAACGCGGCAAGCAGGCCGAATGTCATAGCCGCCAGGTTGGCCCACATCTGGCGGCGGGCGAAGAACCCGCCCAGTATCTGCTGCGGCACCAGGTCCCTGATCCAGCCGTTCCAGGCGCAGTTCGTGATGGCAACGAAGATTCCGCGAGCAGCCATGGTTATCAACAGCATCATGGCAGCGCCGCTGCTGGGGACATCGAAAAACACGGGGATCAGGGCAATGACCAGCCATGCAAGCTGTGCCGGTATCCAGGAGAGTACGGCGATGAGCTTGCGGCGCCGGATCCGCTCGACCAGGGGTATGACAAGTATCTGGACGGGCTGGGTCAAGAAGGGAGCAGCGGCCAGAATCCCGATCTGCAGGTTACTCAACCCCAGCACAAGGGCGTAGGCAGCGAGAACGCCACTGGTGGTTACGCTGAACAACCCCATGGCCACCACCGCCTCCCAGGTGATCCAGCGCAGTCCCTTCGCTACATCCTCGTCGGATATGGTGGGCTTGGGGGCCAGTCTTTCTCTAAGTCCCATTTCTAGCTAATGCGATCTCGAAAGCGACCATAGCTCCACGCAAACCTTTGGGCCAGTGACACGATGGTAAACACTGTGATGAGCCCTCCGCTCAACTGAGAATCATAGCAAGTCAGGCGGAATTTGGCACTATGCCTGAGACAGGGTTGGCGACATCAGCTTGACTTAGCGGCAGCGAGCTTCCCAGATCGACTACCGGATCTGTTCCACCTTGAGCAGATTGGTGGAGCCGGTCACCCCGATGGGAATTCCGCCGGTGATCACTATCAGGTCGCCGGGTCCGGCCAATCCCAGTTCTCCGGCCAGCCTGGCACCGGTGGCAAAGAGCTCTTCCACTGAAGAGGGCTCCTCTGTCCGGAAAGGGTAGACGCCCCAGCGCAGCATCATCCTCTCCAGCACAACAGGATCAGGGGTCAGGGCGAGGATCGGCACTCCGGGACGGTACTTGGACACCCGGCCGGTGGTGCTCCCGGACTCGGTGAAGGCCACCAGGGCAACCGCCCGGAGAGCCCGGGCGGTATAACAGGCACTGTAGGCTATCAACTCGTCGGTCTTCTGCTCCAGCCACCCTCCCCTCTCTGCGAGCATCTGTTCGTAGGGCAGCGTCGCCTCCGTCTCCCGCGCGATCTTTGCCATCATCTTGACGGCCTGCACCGGGTACTTACCGATCGATGTCTCCGCGGACAGCATGACGGCGTCCGTGCCGTCGAAGATGGCATTTGCCACGTCGGTGACCTCGGCCCGGGTGGGCCGGGCGGCACCGACCATCGATTCCAGCATCTGGGTGGCCGTGATCACCGGCTTGCCCACCTTGTTGCACTTCCTGATGATATTCTTCTGCACCAGCGGCACCTTTTCCAGAGGAATGTCAACGCCCAGGTCTCCCCGGGCCACCATGATGCCGTCGCTGACCTCCAGAATGCCGTCGAAGCCGCCGACGGCCACGCCCCTCTCGATCTTGGCGATGATGGGGATGTCCGCACCATGGTCGCGCAATACGTCCTTGACGCCGGTCACGTCGTCGGCGTTCCTGACGAACGACAGCGCCAGGAAGTCGGTCTTCTGCTGGACGGCAAAGAGGATGCTCTCACGCAGAGCATCGGTGATGAATGGACCCGAGGTGCGCATCCCGGGCACGACCACCCCACGACCCTCAGTGAGCACCCCGCCCACGACGACCCGGCACGATACCTCGGTGTCCCCCTTCTCAAGCACCTTGAGCTGCATCAGCCCGTCGTCCAGCAAGACGGTGTCGCCAACCTTCACGTCCCGGGGCAGGTCGGGAAGGTTGACCGGTATCACCCCGGCGTCTCCCTCGGCCTGGCTCGTGCTGAGGACGACGCGGGCGCCTTTCCTGAGCTTAGCCTGGCCATCTTTCAGCTTGCCGGTACGATACTTCGGCCCCGGCAGGTCCATGAGTATGGCAACGGGGACATTCAGGCTGGCGAACAGCCTCCGCACGGTCTGCATATGCCGCGCGTGTTCCTTGTGGGTACCGTGCGACAGGTTAAGCCGGGCGACGTTCATCCCCGCCCCGATCAGTTGCCTGATCACGGCGGTCGAGGCGGTGGCCGGGCCGATGGTACACACTATCCTGGTGTGTCTCTCAAATCGCCTCGGCCGTCTCATATCGTCACCCTGTCCTGTCCAGGCGCCGCCTGTCAATAGCTCCGATACCAGTCCTCGGGCACCGGGGCGAACCTGCCGTCCTCAACCCCCAGTGCGGAATACCAGGGCCTGCCGTATTTGCCGGCTAACTCAGCCAGTTCCCTGAGCCTCGGACCAGCCGTGTTCTTGAAGAAAGCCAGTCTCTCCTCCCGGGAACCGATTCGTGAGCCCTCCTGCCACAGCGCACGTCCGGCCAGGAAGCCGGACGCCCCCGCCTGGCAGGCCATCTCGACCTGCTTCCTGAACGAGTCGAAGTCGACGCCGGCACTGAGCAGTACCCAGGGCTGCCGGGATGCACCGTCCAGTTCACGGCACCAGCGCATCATCTTCTCAACGTCCTGCTCGAACTTCATGTCGGCCGGGAACTCCGCCTTCAGGACATCGACGGGCAGCGCAGTGATCTGCCTGGCGGTCTCGATCACGAGGTCGGGCCTCATCTCCGCAAACCTCTTCGGGGACTCCCCGTTCTTCTCGACGCGATAGCTTACCGGCTCGACCAGGAGAGCGATATCTTCATCGATGCACTGTTCGGCCAGCCCGGCGACCAGGTCGAGCTGTCTCGACGCGTTATCCTTCAGGTCGGGCCTGAAGTATATCAGGAGCTTGACCGCCGAGGCTCCCATTTTCTTCGCCTTCTCGACACTCCATCCGGGCAGAAGCGTGGTCACCCTACCCGAGCCGTCTGCCGAATAGCCGCTCTTCTCCATGCTGACGAGAAGCCCCTTTGAGCCGGGAAGCAGACCTGCGGCTATGGCCTGGCCCGCCCCGTACTCCGGGTCGAGCAGGATTGCGCTGGCAAAGGGGGCCACCGCCTGACACAGGTCCAGCTTGAAATCGACCATGTCCCGGTAACTCACGGCTTCGGGATTCTTCTCGTTCAACGAGCGCTTCAGAGCCCCCCTGTGGTCGATGGCGCACATCGTCATCATGCTCTTCGGGTCGGCCAGTTGCTGAAGTCCCCTCAGTTTTCCGGTGGATATGTTCATGTCTTCACCTCCATCGACGACCGGTCCGTCGCTTCACTCGCAGAGAAGCTCTCTCATCTCCACAAGTTCGGCGTTCAGGTCCTTCTTCCTGTTCCATGTATCGCGAAGCGGAGTACAGGCCGCCCGCCAGTTCACCTCGCCGACCATGCATCCGCTCTTTCCTTCGACCAGCGCCCCGACCGCCGCCACTCCGAGCTTGCCGGCCAGGACCCGGTCACGGGCGGTGGGCGAGCCCCCGCGCTGGAGGTGCCCGAGGATGCACACCCGGGAGTCGAACCCGGTCCTTTCCCTCACTTCCCGGGCTATGCGAAAGCTATCGCCGGGCTTTCCGCTCTCGGCCACCACCACGATGGCGCTCCGCTTCTGTCCCTGGAAAGACCTTTCCAGGTGCGAACACAGTTCATCAACACCGAAGGGAAGCTCGGGGATAAGCAGTTCCTCGGCCCCGCCGGCCATCCCGCTCTCCAGCGCGATGAAACCGGTGTGACGCCCCATCACCTCCACGAAGAAGAGCCGCTCATGCGAGAGGGCGGTATCGCGAATACGGTCGATAGCATGAAGAGCGCAGTTCACCGCGGAGTCGAATCCGATGGTATAGTCGGTGCCGTAGATATCGTTATCGATCGTTCCGGGCACGCCGATGATACCGGCATTGCACTCCTGCGACAGGTCGCAACCGCCCCGGAATGTGCCGTCTCCCCCGATGAGGATCAGTCCCTCTATGCCTTCCTTCTCGAGGTTCTTAACGGCCTGCGTCCTGCCTCCGGGGGTCGTGAACTCCGACGAGCGGGCGGTGCCCAGGATGGTGCCGCCCTGGTGGATGATGTTGGCGACGGCCTTCCTGTCCAGAGGCTCCATCTCACCCTGGATGAGTCCTGCGTAACCGCGCCTGATGCCGAAGATATCGATGTCCTGAGCCCGGGCCGCGCGTACCGCCGCCCGGATACAGGCATTCATGCCCGGGGCATCGCCGCCGCTGGTCAGTATAGCGATCCTTTTCATATGTTCCTCCGTAGTCTTTCTCTACCTCCCTACTCCCTGCGACTCCATAGCCCGGCAGCGACTGCCGGAACATCACGGGTCTTCCCGCCTGATCTCCTGGAGGGCAAAGGCAGCGGCGCCGAGCACTCCCGAGTTGCCACCAAGTTCGGCACGAACGAACTTCACGGCCTCCAGGGCCTCGGGATAGGCCCTCTTTCGCGCCTCTTCGAAGGCCGGCTCCAGCAACATGTCGCCCATATTCGATAGGCCGCCGCCGATGACGATCAACTCGGGGTTGAACATGTTGACCAGGTTGGCCAGCCCCACACCCAGGTAGTAGCCGGTCCGCGCGATGAGTTGCCTGGCCAGTTCGTCGCCCCGCCCGGCAGCAGCCTCAACAGTACGCGGAGTCACCTTATCCACGCTTCCCTCCGCAAGCTCGAGCATCGTCGTTCTTGCTCCCTCGGCGATCCGGTGTCTTGCCTCTCTTCTGAGGGCCGTCCCTGATGCCAGTGTCTCCCAGCAACCCCTGTTCCCGCAGTTGCAGGCCGGACCGTCGTCGTCGATGGTCATGTGCCCGACCTCGCCGGCAGTCCCTGTGGCTCCGCTATATATCTCGCCGTCGATCACTACCCCTCCGCCGATGCCGGTGCTCACGGTGATGTAGACGAAACTGCGCACACCGCGGGCAGCCCCGAAACGGAGTTCCCCGAGGGCGGCGGCGTTGGCGTCATTGATCAGAAAGGTCTCCTTGCCCAGTCCGTCCTGTATCATGTCCCGCAGCGGAACGTCCCGCCACCCCGGCAGATGAGGCGAGGTGGCAACGATACCGGTCCAGGGATTCACAAGGCCGGGCGCCCCGGCTCCCACGGCGAGGAGTTCGGAGGCGCTCACCTCTGCCTGCTCCAGGGCACGATGTGCCGATTCCAGGATAGCGTCGATAACGGCCTCGTGTCCCTCTACTGCCGGGGTATGACTGCGGTCGGACGACAGCATTCTGCCCTGAGCGCCGACCACAGCGGTAAGGATCTTGCTCCCGCCCAGGTCGATGCCCAAAACCAGGTCGTCTGCCTGCTCGCACCACTCCAGTCTCCTGGCCAGAGTCTCGACGACGGACTGTTTCCCACGTCCGGTCAGTGTTTCTCTCGAATGCAACGGCCTGCTCCTGCCTCCTCGACAGAGGCATTGTTGAGATTCGCCATCATTCTATATCACTGCGGACTACAAAGAAAAGACACGACAACAGCAGGCATCGCGCAGACAGCAGCGGCATCTTGACACCGCACGGCGCGATGTCATAGTCTAAACGCCAGCAAAGACAGCAGTACGGGACAACCGTATCAATCATCTTGAGGAGGAACAGATATGATAGAAGGCAAGATAGTCTACTTCCCGAGTCCGGGCACGGCCAACACCGACCATGTCCTGCGCATAGCCAGGGAAAGAGCCGATGAACTGGGCATCGGCACCATCCTCGTGGCCTCCACGGAGGGAACGACGGCGCTGAAGGCTGTCGAGGTTTTCCGCGGCAAGAAGGTGGTCGCCATCAGTCACCACGTGGGCTACAAGGAACCCAACGCCTTCGAGTGGAGCGCGGAGAACGTCAAGAAGTTCGAAGACATGGGAGGAATCCTGCTCACGACCAGTCACGCTTTCTTCGGTCTGAGCAGGGCGGTGAAGCAGAAGTGGAACACATATATCTTCGAGGAGATGGTCACCAACACGTTGAGGCTGTTCGGAGAGGGGATGAAGGTGGTATGCGAGATAGCCATGATGGCGGCCGACGCCGGACTGGCGCGTACCGACGAGGAGGTCATATCCATCGGCGGGACGGGCAGGGGAGCCGACACGGCCGTGGTATTGCGACCGGTGAACCTCCGCGACTTCTTCGACCTGAAGGTCAGGGAGATCCTCTGCAAGCCGCACTTCTAGTCTCAGCACTCCCTGGGATATCAACCCGGCGGACCGGGCTCCGCAGGCACCCTGACCCGGCGATCGCTACCCTTGTGTCCTTCTCCTGTCGGCTATTATGTCAAGCCGGGTCATTGATTCTTGAGGCCGCTGATAGTATACTTTCACAACAATCAAGGTGGGAGGTGTTTCATGAAACTGTCGTGTCTACAGGAGAACCTGAACAAGGGGCTGAGCATTGTGGGACGGGCGGTAGCGGTCAGGTCCACGTTGCCCATAACACAGAACATACTGATATCCGCCGAGGACTCGCGCCTCAAGCTGGCGGCCACCAACCTGGAAATGGCGACCACCAGCTGGGTGGGCGCCAAGGTGAAGAAAGGGGGCAGCATCACCGTGCCTGCCCGCCTGCTGATAGACTTCGTTAGCTCGCTGCCCAACGACCTGATCGAGATCAACCTGCCCTCGGGCAGCCGTATACTGGAACTCAAGTGCGGGCACTTCCAGGCCCGCATCAACGGCGTCGACGCCTCCGACTTCCCACCGATCCCCCAGGTAAGCGACGGCCTGACCACGACCATTGAAGCAACGAGCCTGCGCGAGGGGATTGCGCACGTCGCCTTCGCCGCCGCCACCGAGGAGTCACGCCCTGTTTTAACCGGCATCAATACCGAGTTCGACGGCGAGCAGCTCAACCTGGTGGCCGCCGATGGCTTTAGACTGGCCGTGCACAAGACGACAGTGAGTTCGCCGGTCGCCGTCAAGACCGCGGTGATCATCCCGGCCAGGGTGCTCAGCGAGGTGAACCGGGTACTTGCCGACCAGGAGGAACCGGTAGAGATTGTGGTCAACGAACAGAAGAGCCAGGTGCTCTTCCGGCTCAAGGATGCCGAGATCGTCTCCCAGCTGCTCCAGGGCTCGTTCCCCAACTACTCGCAGGTCATTCCCCAGAACTACACCACGCGGGCCGTGGTTGACATAGCCGAGTTCATGCGCGTTGCCAAGATATCTTCCGTGTTCGCCCGCGACGCCAGCGGCATCGTGCGCCTGGTCATCACCCCCGGTGCCGAGCTAACCCCGGGGAAGATCACCGTCTCGGCCCAGGCCGAGGAGATCGGCGACAACGTCGGCGAGATCGACGCACTCATCGACGGAGAAGAGGCCAAGATCGCCTTCAACGTCAAATACCTGTCCGATGTGCTCTCCGTCCTGCACCAGTCCCAGGTAGCCCTGGAGGTCACCACCCCCTCGAGCCCGGGCACCATCCGCCCGATCGGCGTGGACAACTATGTACACGTGATCATGCCGATGTTTGT
>PULQ01000107.1 GCA_003552465.1 Dehalococcoidia bacterium | reverse complement strand
CTGGACTATGAAGGCGACCTGTACGGCAGAGAGATGAAGCTGGAGTTCGTGCAAAGAATGAGAAGCGACGAGCGTTTCCCTTCCCCCGAGGAACTGAAGAGACAGATCGAAAGGGATGTTCAGCAGGTGAAGGCCGTTCTGGCGGAGGACCTGAGATGACCGGTAATACGATTGACGACATACTCAGGCGAGGCGTGGCCGAGATCATAGTCGAGTCGGAGTTCAGAGAACTGCTGCACTCAGGCAGAACCCTGAATCTCAAGCAGGGTTTCGACCCCAGCGCCCCTGACATACACCTGGGACATGTGGTGGGGCTGCGAAAGCTGCGCCAACTGCAGGAGCTGGGACACAAGGTTACCCTTATTGTCGGCGATTGGACGGCCCGGATCGGCGACCCGAGCGGCCAGTCAGCTACACGTCCCATGCTGTCTCCGTCTCAGATAGAGAGCAATGCTCAGACCTACATGGAGCAGTTCTTCAAGGTGGTGGACAAAGACAGGACCGAGCTGAGACGGCAGAGCGAGTGGTTCTCGGGGTTCAGCCTCGACGATGTGATCAGGCTTACGAGCAGCTTCACAGTTGCACAACTCCTGGCCAGAGAGGACTTCAGCAGTCGATATAGCTCGGGGAATCCCATATCTCTGACCGAGATGCTCTATCCCCTTCTGCAGAGCTATGATTCGGTAGCGATCGAAGCCGATGTGGAGTTCGGAGGCACCGACCAGAAGTTCAACTGCCTCCTGGGCAGGGAAATGCAGCAAAGCGTGGGCCAACAGGCTCAGCAGGTCTTCCTGGTCCCCATCCTGGTAGGCACCGACGGCAGGCAGAAGATGGGCAAGAGCCTCAACAACTACATCGGCATTACCGAGCGTCCATACTACGTCGACCCTGTTTCCGGCGAACTCAAGGGGATGTATGGGAAGATTATGTCAATTCCAGACCATCTGATCCTCGACTACTTCGAGTTCGTAACGGACGTGTCTGACGACGAGATCCGCGAGTTCAAGGAGCAGTTGAGAACTCATTCGGTTAACCCCATGAACCTGAAGAAGCGATTGGCTCATGAGATTGTGACTCAATTCCACGACCGACGGGCGGCAGATGATGCCCAGGAGCGTTTTGCACAGGCTTTCCAGAAGCGGCAGATACCTGAAGAGACACACACGGTCACATTGAGCGGTATCTCACGCACCGATAGCCGCGCCGGCCTGAGGATTGAAGCTCAGTGGAACATCATAGACCTGATAGTTGGCAACGGCCTGGCCAAGAGCCGATCGGAGGCGGCCCGCCTGCTGGCTCAGGGCGCCATTGAGATCGACGGAAGCAGAGTGACCGACAACATCGTCACCCTGACCGACGGAGCCGTGATCAAAGTGGGAAAACGCCGCTTCCTGAAGGTGTCTATAGCACAAGACTGAAGGGCCGAGCCCTCAGGCGTTGCGTTACGAAGGAGGTAGACATGCAGCTACGTATTCCGGGACCGACCCCCTGTCCACCAGAAGCCCTTGAGGCCATGGGCAGGCAGATGATGAACCACAGAGGAGGCGAGTTCGCTCCTCTCCTCAGATCGATCACCGAGAGGCTGCAACGGATATTCCAGACCAATGGTGACGTCCTGCTGCTTACCTCCTCCGGGACGGGTGGCATGGAGGCGGCCATTGTCAACACACTGTCTCCAGGTGACAGGGTCCTGTCCATCACCAACGGGTTTTTCGGCGAGCGGTTCTCCGACATTGCAGTGGCCTATGGCGCCGATGTGACCCGACTGAGTTACGAATGGGGCACGCCTGTAGACCCCGATGGAGTGGCCAGGGCGTTAAGGGAAGACACAGCCATAAAGGCGGTGCTGATGGTTCACAATGAGACGTCCACGGGGATGGCGAACGACCTGGAGCGGATAGGAACGGTGGCTCGCGAGTTCGAGAAGCTCCTTCTGGTTGATGCCATATCAAGTCTGGGGTGCGTCAACCTGCCCGTCGATGACTGGCATTGTGACGTGGTCATCACCGGCTCACAGAAAGGCTGGATGGTTCCCCCGGGACTGGCCATGGTCAGCGTGAGCGAGAGAGCGTGGCAGGCCCATGCTCGAGCCAGGATGCCGCGCTGTTACTGGGACTTCTCCCTGGCCATGGATTCTTACCGAAAGGGGCAGACCCCATGGACACCCGCTGTCTCCGTCTGCTATGCCCTGGATACCACCCTGGATATGATGCTCAACGAGGGGTTGGACAACGTATTCCTCCGCCATGCCCGTGTAGGACAGAAGACCAGGGATGGGATAAAAGCGCTGGGGCTGTCTCTGTTTCCGGACGAGGATTACGCATCCGACACTGTAACTGCCGTGAGCGGCGCGGACTGGCTTGACATCCCGAGGCTGATCAGAGTGCTCCGAGAGCAGTACGACGTGATAGTCGCCGGAGGAATGGGGAAGCTCTCAACGAAGATCCTCCGTATCGGTCACCTCGGGTATGTGTGTGATGAGGACATCGATTTGTTTCTGGAGGTACTGGAGAAGGCTCTGCCGCAAGCGAAGAAATGATGATGGTGAAACGGGAACCCTTCGGCCGTCGGGCTCGTTGAGCCTAGATGGCAGCCAGCAGCTCGTCCACCACGTCGCTCACCGCCTTGCCATCGGCCTTGCCCTTGAGCCGTGGCATTAGCTGAGACATGACCCGCCCTTTGTCTCCCGGCCCTCTCGCCCCGACCTCGTCAACCACCTGTCGCGCCACCTCAACGATCTGGTCCCGGGTCATCTGCTCGGGAAGGTAAGTCATAAGAATGGCCAGCTCCGCCTCTTCCTGCACCACCAGGTCCTCGCGATTACCCCGCCTGAACGCGTCGATGCTTTCTCTCCGACGTTTTGCCTCCCTTGCGATCACCTCCATCACCCTTTCATCGTCGGCCGGCTTCTGAGCGGCGATCTCGGCGTTCTTGATCTCAGACAACAACAACCGCAGCGTTGAAAGCTCGGTGGTATGTTGCTGCTTAAGCGCCTCTTTGAGGGCTTGTTGGATGCGGTCCTTCAGTGCCATTCGCTGGCTATCTAGAGCTCTTCCGCCTCTTCGCTGCCGCCTTCTTCTTCTTCTCTACGCTCGGTTTCTCATAGTGCTTGCGGCGGCGAACCTCAGCTAGAATGCGGTCTTGTTGCACCTGCCTGTTGAATCTGCGCAGCAGGGCCTCGAAACTCTCGCCTGAATTTAGCCTTACATCTGCCATGTCGGAACAAGACGCATTTTACTCCGATCAGAGCGTCCTGTCAATCGCACTTGATTCCGGCCATGATTTTTGTCTGCGGATGAGGGGCGGAGCGGAGTCGCAGGAACGCGCCTACTGCAGTGCACGCGGACAGGGCGACTGCCATGCACTGAAGCGATAACCAGGGAATCGTCATTGACAGAAACGGCAGGATGTATAACAATAATGTACGGGGTGGAAGGACATGTCACCAGAAAGGGAAGAACACAAGCGGAAGTCGATAGCCAAGTCTCTGATAGAGAAGTGGTTTTCTGCTCTAGTGAGACTGGTAGATAGATACGCGCCCGACAGGCTGTTGCTCTTCGCTCTCAACTTCCTGGACAGGCGCGTACCCAACAGGCTGATCACCCTGGCGATCAAAGCCGTCGAAAGAGTTCCCCGCAGACTCCGCTCAAAGGCGATATCAGTTGCCGACGAGTACGTTCCTGATGCGGTGTCGAACTCGAGGAAGACATGCACTGTGATCGCCGCTGTAGGCAAGTACATTCCAGACGAAGCGATCCCCCCGGAATCCGCGGAGGCCTGGGACAATGTCAAGGCCAGGCTTCACATTCCGAAGCTGGTGTCCGGCAAGAAGAAGTGAGCAAGCGCAGTTGATGCGAGTGTTATGACCACAGATCCTCACTATGGTGGTGAGGGAGAAGTGCGGAACTGAATGAGGTACGAAAAGGTCTGTCTCGAGTCCTTTGGCTACGAGTTGCCCGAGCAGGTAGTCACTTCGGTAAGCCTGGAAGAGAGGCTGGCTCCGGTCTATGACAGATTGGGTCTCTCTTACGGCCGATTGGAGATGATGACAGGGATTCGCGAGCGGCGATTCTGGGACGATGCCACGACGCCGAGCCAGGCCGGTATGCGAGCGGCAGACAGGGCCATCGGGGAGTCCGGAGTCGCCAGAGAGGACATTGGCTGCCTCCTCTACACGTCTGTATCGCGCGACTTCCTGGAGCCGGCGACAGCTACAGTGGTCCATGACTCGCTCGGCCTCCCTCACACGGCTACCATTTTCGATATCTCCAACGCCTGCCTCGGCTTCATCAACGGCATGGTGACACTGGCGAATATGATTGAGCTGGGTCAGGTGAAGGCCGGAGTTGTGGTTGGCTGTGAGAGCAGCAGACGGCTTATTGAGACAACGATCGACAGGGTTCTGGACGATCCGGACATCAGCAGAGAGAAACTCAAGCTGGCTTTTGCCACTTTCACGTTGGGCTCAGGAGCGGTGGCAGCGGTGCTAACTCGCTCGTCGCTGGCGCGGGGCGGTCATAAGCTACTCGGAGGGGTAACGCGCGCCGCCTCACAGCACAACGGTCTCTGTCGAGTAGAGTCCGATACCTATTTCCACGACCCGAGGGACCTGCCTGAGATGCGCACATCCTCCACACAGCTCCTGAGAAATGGAGCAAAGCTGGCTACTGATACCTGGGAAGCGGCAAAACGAGAGCTTGCCTGGAGCAACTCGGATGTAGACAGGTTCTTCACCCACCAGGTGAGCGCCGTGCAGAGCAAACTGTTCTTCAAGACCCTGGGACTGGATAAGTCTAAGGACTTCCCTACTGT
>PULQ01000085.1 GCA_003552465.1 Dehalococcoidia bacterium | reverse complement strand
TACTGACCACGACCGTACGAATCCGGGGAGCGCGCTGGCCCGTCATACCCGTGCGCACGGATGGGCCGGTCCCCAAGCGCCTGTTCCCCCGCCTAATGCGGCAACTCAAGCGCATCGAGTTGCAGGCTCCGGTCGACATGCTGGACGTGGTGGTGAGCGATATCGCCGGCACGGACGCGAATATCGTGGCCACCAGAAGCATGCCGCAGGAGCGATAACGTAGTCCTTTCCAGTCCACTGGCCCCAGATTTGCTTCAACCGGCGCCCATGCTAGAATAGTGGTATAGCGAGGGTATGATGAGCAAGTGGCAGGTACTGATCCTCGGGTTCACCCTGGTGATCCTGGTTGGCCTGCTTGCCGGCGGACTCCAGGCACTCGAGTTCCGGGGAGGGCAGCTTGACATTGATCCCGACGAACGCGAGGAGGGCGGGCACGCACTCTTGCCCTTCCCCTATGCCATGGCCGAGCGGATCCTGGACCTCATACCCTGGCTCGTTCTAGGCGCTGCTATCCTGGGAATCGCGGTATTCAGGCGAAAGCTCCTCCACAGATGGAGGGTGAATCTGATGGTATTCGCAGCGATCGTGTTGCTGGGTGTATTCGCTCTCATGATCCTGCCTGCCCATGTTGCCGACCAGGAACCACCCGCAGACCCCGAAGACGAGCTGCAGAACGGCGAGCCGGCAGGCTCATGGGGGCCCGGATTCCCATCCCAGGAGCCGGGACTGGGAGACAGTTCTCAGGAGTCTCCCATAGTAGTCCCCCGGTGGGTGACATACCTCGTCGCGATGACTCTGGCCTTGCCTCTAGTGTGGCTAGGTTGGCGTCTGGTCCGCCGCGCCACCTCGCCAAAGCCGCCTACGTTTAGCGACGAACTGCGCGAAATATCTGCTCAGGCAGTCAATGACCTCCGCGCAGGAGTCTCGGTGGAGCAGGTGGTGATCCGGTGCTGGGCGCAGATGGCTGACATCCTCGCTCCGAGAGCCGGTGGAGTCGCTCCTGCGGTCACACCCCGCGAGTTGGCACATCTGCTAGCCAGTCGGGGAGTGCGCCACGACTCCGTAGCGGAGCTCACCAGGTTGTTTGAGGAGGTCCGCTATGGCGCCAGGGCCGACGAGGCCCGACGGGAGCGGGCCCTGGCCGCGCTTGCGGCGATAGAGGAGGCCTATGGGACGGCGTAAGGTCGCGATCTTCCTGGCAGTGCTTGGTGTAGCGGCGCTGCTCGCTATCGTTCTGCAAGCTCCCGTGCATGCACTCATGGGGGAGCCACTAGCACAGCTTTGGTTGCTCGTCGACTCTTTTCCCCAGAGACTCATCTGGATCGTATTGGCCGTCCTGGGTTTCGGCATCGCCTTCTCTTTCAGCCGCGGACCGCACAATGAGGACTCCGAGCCCGCGCACGGACGCCTACCAGCCCGGACTCAAATCGAGCGCATAACGGAACTCATCGAGTTAGGAGAGACGTCCATCTGGGCCCGGGATGTCCTGGGACGACGCCTTTGTGACACGGCGGCAGGCCTCCATGCTCTGCAACAAGGCATTGGTCAGGACGAGGCACGCGATGAGATACGTGCCGGCCGCTGGCCGCTGAACCCCTCATTGGTGAGGGTTTTTCACCCGCAGGAGACCGGAAGAAGCGGCGAATATGCCGAAGACCTGGCATGCGCCCTGGACGCGCTGGAGAGATACGTACAGGAGGGACAGCTTTGAACCTGGCCGGGATAGCCGACCGCAGCGACGAGATACTGTCCGAGGTTGAGCGGGCGGTCGTTGGAAAGCGCAGCACCCTCAGATTAATCCTGATGAGCTTGCTCGCCGGCGGTCATGTGCTGATCGAGGACTTTCCGGGGCTGGCCAAGACCCTGGCCGCTCGCTCCTTCGCCCGGGTGCTCGGACTCACCTTTAAGCGAATCCAGTTTACCCCGGACCTCCTGCCGAGCGACATCGTGGGCACCTATGTGCTGCGCCGGCAGACAGACGAGTTCGAACTCCAGCCGGGACCTATCTTTGCTCAGATCATCCTGGCCGACGAGATCAACCGCGCCACCGCTCGGACCCAGTCGGCGCTGCTGGAGGCGATGCAAGAGGGACAGGTCACCCTGGAGGGCGAAACCCACCCCCTTCCTCAACCGTTCGTTGTCGTGGCCACTCAAAACCCGATCGAGTATGAGGGGACCTTCCCCCTCCCCGAGGCGCAGGTCGACCGTTTCCTGGTCCGAACCCGTTTCGGCTATCCGACACGGGCAGACGAGGTGGATATCCTGTCCCGCCGGCTCGCTCGAAAGACGCCGGAGGAGACACTCAGGCCCATCACCACTGCTGAGGAGTTGCTGGCAATGCGCGCAGCGCTGGAGGAAGTCCATGTAGATCCCGACCTGCTGGAGTATATGGCACAGCTGACGGAAGCAACCCGCGGACACCCGTCGGTGGAAGTGGGAGCCAGCCCACGGGGGACCCTTGCCCTGTTGCTGCTTTCCCGTGCGCGGGCAGCGCTCGAAGGAAGGGACTACGTCCTGCCCGACGATGTCAAAGAAGTTGGCATGCCGACCCTCGTGCACCGACTGATTATCAAGCCGGAGCTATGGCAACGGCAGGTCCAGCCCGAGCAGGTGGTCCGCACCACCTTCGAGAAGACCCCGGTGCCCAAAGTGGAGCGATGGCGGGCCCCCACAAGCTAGGTGGCGAGCTTGGTCTGCTGGCGCTCGTCCTTGTCGTGGGCCTCGTTCTGGCCAGCCCGGCGGTCCTGCTCCTGGCGCTTCCGATAGCTGTACACGTGACTCTGGGTCTGCTCTTGGCCATGAGACGTGCAGATTTGCGGGTCACACGGCGCATCTCCAACCACCGCATCCACGAGGGCGACGACATACAGGTCGAGCTGGCAGTAGAAAACACGGGAGGAGGCCTCGACCTTGTGCTTGTTACCGAGCAGCGGGTCCTCGCCAACCACATGCTGGAAGGAGCAACAAGCTCCGCCGAGATGCTCCCTGCAGGAGGCACGCTCACGTTATCCTATCGCGTACAGCCGCCGCGCGGCTTCTACCCTCTGGAGCGAGTCCCGGTACATGCCAGGGATCTGCTTGGCTTTATCACCTGGGAAGACGACCTCCCTTGCCTCTCCTCGCTTTGGGTGTTCCCATCGTATGACCCTCTGGGACGGGTGGGGCTCTCGCCTCACCGGACTCTGTCTATCCCGGGGACGGCTCGTTCCCGGCGGGGCGGGGAAGGAGTCCAGTTCTTCGCCACTCGACCGTACATTCCAGGAGACAGCCTGCGCCACCTCAATTGGAAGGCTTTAGCCCGCCGTCAGCAGACGGTGGTCAACCTATATGAGGAGGAGCGGGCTGCCGAGGTGACGGTGATACTCGACGGGCGGCACAGGGTATATCAACCACTGGGGGGCAGCGAGCCATTCGAGCATGCTGTGCGCGCCTGCGCTGCCCTCTGCGATTCAGCGATTCGCGACGGCCACCGCACCGGGCTCCTGTTGTATGGCGAACGTCTGGAGTGGGTCTTCACGGGATCTGGTCGAATGCAGCGTGAGAGACTGCTCCAGGGACTGACCAAAGCGGAGTTGGGTTTCTCCGAAGCATTTGCCGACCTCGGCAATCTTCCCGCCCGTCTGTTCCCGAGCGGCTCCTCCGTGATCATCGTTTCGCCATTCACCCCGGGCGACGAGGAGGCGCTGGGGATGCTGCACGCCCGGGGCTACGATGTGCTCGCCCTGGTGCTGGAACCTCCACCTCTACACAGGGCCGAACGGACTGCTCTGGCGCTGGCTAGCCGCCTGGTAGCCCTGGAACGCAAGGCTATGCTACAGATTCTCCACTCCGCAGGTGTGCGCTCAATAGTGTGGAATTTGGATAACCCCCTGCAACCGCTGGTGAGGGAGACCTGGCGGAGGCGCCCGTGATCCTGGCCGTAGTGGGATACCTGATGGCCTTTGGACTGGCAGGGGGGCCAATAGCTACCCGTGGCTTCCCCTGGACCATGTTCCTATTTGCCCTGCCGACACTCTGGATAAGTGGCGTGATCATAGGCCTCCCGACGGCGCTAACCTTGGCGATGTACGGGATTGTTGCGC
Source organism: Dehalococcoidia bacterium (assembly GCA_003552465.1). Lineage (GTDB taxonomy): Bacteria > Chloroflexota > Dehalococcoidia > GIF9 > AB-539-J10 > RBG-13-51-36. The sequence continues at coordinate 778 of PULQ01000085.1, read as the reverse complement.
TGGCTCTGTGGGCAACGGTCTCCGGGGCTGTCCTGCCCGGACTGGGCGCAATAGTGCTCGCCTTTGTGGGCTGGGATGCCGCAAGCCTGGTCCTCTGGCTGAGGAGGACCCAGAATGTCGGTGACCGCACCGCCATCTGGCAAAGACTTCTACTCAGGTCCCTCGGTGCAGGATTAGCTGGGGCCGGTCTGGCAATCGTGTTCGCCCAGTTCGAGCTTTCGCTACCGTTTTGGGTCCTCGTAGGATTGCTGCTGGCGGCCTGGGGAGTACTGTTCGCCCTCCGCCGGGCGGCTACTCGAAGGGTTCGCCTGGACGTATCCCCCGAGGTCTTTCCAGCGCGACACACACCTCACAGTAACAGTTCTCTTTGATCACCGCATGGGAGGCTTCACCGCAATGAGCCTCACTCCGTGCAGACTACGTTCAAGAACGCCATACGGTCAGGCCACTGCGCGTACGCTGAGCATTCCGCTGCCACGCCAGTCAAATCGGTGCAAGAACGCAACAATCCTCAAGTGTGGATCGGCACCGCAGAGGGGGTCGGGCGATCACAGAATACGACCCGACCCCCTACCAGCTTTACTGTAACGGCCAACGTGGAATCAGCCGCATCTTCTGACACACTGGCCCACGCTATTTACCGGTCTTCTCCTCCGGCTTGCCGCCTTCGCTACCGGTCTTCGTCCAGCGGGCGAGAAGCTCGCCGGCAACCTTACGGCCGCCCAGTCCGAACGCAATCGCTGCCGCAATAGCGGCGGCACCCAATGCCAGTCCGAAG
>PULQ01000075.1 GCA_003552465.1 Dehalococcoidia bacterium | reverse complement strand
GGCCTTCTGCTATGCTTTGCTTTCCCATAGCGGCGATGAGTACCTCCTTCCTGTTTCTTTGCTAACAGAAAGAGTACTCGCTGCCGCTAACTATTTCCACACTTTTTGAGTTTACCCCTAATCAGCATACCGTTGTGACAGACACCTGCCTGAAGGAGATTGCGGATGAGCAGAGATTGGATAAGGCAGCTCGCTACCTCTGACACACCGGCATTGGAAAGCTTCGTCACCCTTGAGCGCACGCTTCTTGGCTCAAATCCGCTGTTCGTCTCTGGCACATACTGGGATGTGATCAAGCGCCTATCCGGGCAGTCCGACTTCTTCAGCGAAATGGAGTACACGCTTTTTGCGGCCTCCAGAGAAGGACAGGACGTGGCAAGATGCGCGGCCCTGATAAACCACCGATACCAGAGGGCCAAGAATGAAGCGGTCGGGTTTGTCGGCTACTTCGCCGCAGCGCCCGACAGCGAGTCACAGGTACAGGCGATGCTTGCGCAAGCGGAGACGTGGCTCAAAGAACGGGGGGTCACGCGCGTCATCGCTCCATGCAACGGAGCAGCGCTCCTGGGCGCGGGTCTCCGTACGACAGCCTATGATGAGGAGCCGGTGTTCCCACTTCGGTGGCATCCTCCTTACTACAGAGAGTATATTGTCAACGCCGGCTACAAGCCGGCTTACCCTCTTTGGTGTTACACCGTGGATTTCTACTCCGATAAGTATCGGGCCGCGGTTAAGCGGGCTGCCGAGAACAAGGCAGTTCTGGTACGCCCCATCAACAAGAGACGCTGGAACGAAGACCTGGAGACATTCCGGCAGATCTTGAACGAGGCTATGAAAGAAGAATGGGAGTTTTACCCCCACACCAGCGAGGAAATCCACGAGACATTCGACCCACTGAAGGAGTTACTGGACCCCCGCCAGATGCTTATTGCCAGATTGGAGAGAAGACCGGTGGGCATCTGTTGGGGGATCCCGGACTGGACCACTAGTTATCGGTCACTGAGTAGTGAATCTGGCGTGGTACAGGGTAGCAAGTCTACGGTCGCCAAGGAACGCTACAGCAGGGCAGGACTGCTTATCATCGGCGTTCTACCAGAGCACCAGGGAAATGGAATAGGACAAGCTCTTGCCGTCACCCTCTATCGCATATACCAAGAGCATGGACTCGTAGAGGCAGCCTTCCATTATGTAAACGAGATCAACAACAGGTCCCGAAAGCTCGCTGAGTCAATAGGTGGCACGGGACGTGTGCTGTACCATTGCTACGATAAGCAACTGGGCTGATGTCAGGCATACCTCAACCCGAGCCGTGTCCCTTATGGTTCATCTCTGCGAACACACAGGTGGCGAAAGACGTTAGCCGAAACGCCAGGGAGGTCACATAGGTCCATTGCGTGCGGCTTGGGCAGCAAAAGCACACACTGTTCAGATCCGGCAACAAAGACCTATGAAGTGTGACTGACGACATCATGAGACGGGAGATCATCTAATCCGGAACACCCAGCCCCTTGTGGTTTCCGACGGGATGTGCGGAGGAGTTACCTGCCGATTCTTGTGACTGTGGTGCCGCAGACTCGAGCTCATGCTCCCTGACCCGATCTCGCAGGTTCGCCTCTACTCAGAGAGCCATGCCTGTCCTGACCGCGTCATGCAGTGGAGCACCAGGTTACGGGCTTGCGGCTCGTTGTCCCCGGGTTGTACAGCACGTGTTCGGTACGCAGCAGCGGGCTATGATAGCCTTCGTGCTGGCAGTATAATGGGGGCACGGGTCAGACGGTGGCAACCAGGTGAGAGACACTCAGCGGTGACTTTACACAAAGCGCCAGGCTTCGCCAGTTTGACCAGGAGCGGCCAGTTGCGGCGTCTCAACCAGCTTGCGGCCATGGCGTTGCGCCGGTACGACATCGAAGTGCGCAGTATGCGCATGCACTGCTTCGTCACCAATCTGCTGTACAGGGTCGAGTCGGATAGCGGAGCCCGCTTCATACTGAGGATGGCATATCCGGGGTGGCGCACACTCGGGGATCTCCAGGCGGAGGCGGCGTGGCTGGATGCGCTGAACGCGGACACAGATATCGGGGCGCCGGTCGTCATCCGCTCCATCGATGGCGATGCAGTCCTTCCGATGAGCAGCCCCTCGGTTCCCAGCACATGGTACGCGACTTTGATGACGTGGGTTGATGGGAGGCTTCTGGCACACTATCTGAACCCCTCCAACCTGGAGCGCATGGGCAACCTGTCTGCACGGATGCATATACACGGCAAGTCCTGGAAACCGCCTGCCGACTTCTCCAGAAAGCGCTTCGAGGCGTTACTGTCGAGGGGTGAGCCGGATGCGATCTTTGGCGATGGCATGATCGAGACCTTTCGCGAAGATGACAGGCGGGCGTTCCTTTCTGCACGTCAATGGGTTGAGAAGGAGTATGCCGGCCTCAACCGCAGCGATCTGCGGGTCATCCACTGCGATCTCTGGCACGAAAACATAAAGCTCGATCATGGCAGGCTGCGTCCGTTCGACTTCGAGGACACGATCCGGGGCTACAGGCTGCACGACATCGCCATGGGTATGCTTGATCTTCTGGAGACTGTCGGCACTGAGAGATATGAGCCTTTGCTGGCAGCGTTTCGGTCCGGCTACGAGCGGGTCCTTGATTGGCCGGAGGGAAATCCGGGAGTGCTGCAAATAGGCAGGCTGCTCTGGAATGCCAACTATGTGGCTCGTTTCGAACGACAAGCCCTGAACTCGCTGAGCAGGCGATACGGAGACACCTTTCGGAGCTTCGAACGCACCGGAGAAGTGCAGCTGTCCGGCACCGGCTCCTCCTGAGCGACGGGTGTCGCCTGCACCCACAGGTGCGCCGGGCTGTGTGTCGACAACGGCGTGAGTTGTCGGTCGGGCACCTGTCTCAGGGCACTGTCAACATTGAGACAGAACGCCGGCCGTCTGCTTCTCGGGTCGACCGAACAAGTGATAAGATACCGCTTCGTGCCGCTGAGGAGCGGCCGGAGACGAGACTGAGATGGAGATACTAACACTGCCTGTGAACGCCGAATCGCTGGAGGCCTACTCAACGGTGCCCATCGTCTTCGAGGTAAAGTCCAGGCTATCCGTAGACCTGATCCACGGGGGCCTGGGAGGTATCGCCCTCCGCGAGGAAGAAGTGATGCCGCCCTACGTGAAGGACTACGATGAGAGCAAGGGTGAAGGACCGATGCGCTGGCTTGAGACGTTCAACACCGCTAACTGGGCCCTGTTCCTTGCCCGTGACAAAGGTGTTTCGATCGGAGGAGCGACCGTCGCCTTCCATACTCCTGAAGTTCACATGCTCCGCGGCAGGAAGGACATGTCTGTCCTGTGGGACATCCGGGTGCATCCCGCCCATCGTCGTTCTGGAGTGGGAACGGCACTGTTTGTCGAAGCAGTCGAATGGTCGAGGACAAACAACTGCAGGCACATGAAAATCGAGACCCAGAACATCAACGTGCCGGCATGTCGTTTCTATGCCAGGCAGGGTTGCCGACTGGGTGAGATCAACCGGTATGCGTATAGTGAACCGCACCTGGCTCACGAGGTGATGCTGATCTGGTACCTCGACCTGCAGGAATCGGTGACCTCACAGACCAGCAGGACATGATAAGGGCTATCTCCTGCCTCTGACGTCTTGTAGAATGCCCTGAGGAAAAGCCTTCAGGCCGTTGGAGTCAGTTTTCGATTTGAGGTCAACATGATTTTTTACATTTGGGTTTTGTCACTGTTAGAATTTGCACAATGCTGCCCTTGAATGGCCAGGAGCGGAGCAGGGAAAAACTAAGTAAGGGGGTGACACGAAGTGAGTGCAAAGCTTAAGCAGGGAAAGGTTATAGCGGGGATAGTGGCTATAGCAGTTGTGGCGGTGGTCTTGGTATTGACCATCCCGCTGGCTGACAATGATGTACCGGTTAACAATGATGTGCCGGATAACAATGTTGCTGCCACGGTAAATGGTGAAGAGATAATGCAGGAAGATGTGGCAGAAATGCAAGAGCTATATGAAGCGCAGGGCATGCCAATATCCGAAGAAGAAGTGTTGGAACAACTAATAATGCAGGAAGTGCTATACCAGGCAGCGACGGAGTATCTGCCCACAGAAGAAGAGGCGGAAGAGCAACTGGAAGCTCAAGTGGCGATGATGGGAATGACAATGGATGAATTCCACGAGGCACTGGAGGCCGAGGGCCTCTCTTACGATGAGCAACTGGAAGACTTTCGGAGGCAACTGGCCATCCAGGGTTTTCTGCATGAAGAGGTGGAGGTTCCCGAGGTTACCGAGGAGGAAGCCAGGGAGTTCTACGATGAGTACAAGCAGCAACATCCGGACCAAGAGCTTCCACCATTTGAAGAAGTAAAACCGCAGATAGTCATGCAGTTAGAAGAGCAAAGGCAACAGGAGGCCATGGGCCCATTCATCGAGGAACTGGTAGAAAAGGCCGATATTGAAGAGTACGTGTGATCTGAGGAGTGGCGCCTGCGATTATGGGTATCAAGTCGTGACGTAATACGCAAGGGAACTCAGGTTGAACCGTTATACAATTGCTTACTGAGCGTGATTGGCAGTCTGAAGGGGCCGGACATCTCTAGATGAGAAACACCCAGCCCCTTCTGAGTCTCGCCATGGTGTGTGGTGGAGCTACTTGCCAATTCTGAAGACTTTGGTGCCGCAGGTCGGGCAGACGCCCTGGGTTGCCGGTCGCTTGTTCTTCATGACAATGCTCTTGGGGTTCTTGATTTCTTTCTTGGCACGGCACTTCATGCAGTATGCTTGCATCTGTATCCTCCTTTCTTCGTGGCAGATAGTAAGACATTCGAGTGCAACTTGTCAATAGCT
>PULQ01000105.1 GCA_003552465.1 Dehalococcoidia bacterium | reverse complement strand
AGGAAAGAGGAGGACGATTGGCGGGTCATGGACGCCCGGAAGAAGGAGATCGTCGATACCGGCGAGCCCTCGCCTGAGCACCTGACCTACGTGGCCGAGACCAAGGAGAAGGCCATGCCCATGATCGCCAAGCTGTGCATCAGGAAGAACGATACACCGCAGGGAAGAGCGGTGAAGCTGAACCACTACATATCGCTCTACAAGAAGTACATAGGGGGCGGACTGCCGGAAGACCTGCACCTCTTTGTGAGAAGGGACGCCGACATACCGCTGGTGTACAAGAAGGAGGTCAGGGCCCATCTGCAGGAGATCGGCTGGCAGCCCAAGGAACCCGTCGGGCTTCCGACCTACATAGGCACCTACCCCAGCAAGGTTTCCGTAGACTCGGTTATCCGCTAGCAGGGACCAGAAGGAGGAAAGAATGAGCGCAGTACTGCCACGTCACAGAGTGAATGTTCTAACCGGTACCAAGTCGGCCAGGCTGGTGGAGGAGGCCGCTGAATGTGCCGGCCAGATCAAGAAGGCCAAGAGACCTCTGCTTGTCATCGGCCCTCTGCTGTTGGGATCGACGCCGGAGGGGAAACTGCTGATGGAGTATGCTGTTGACCTGTCCAGAGCAGCCGACATCCCCGTCTGTGCCACAGCTCAGACCAGAGGAAAGCTGGTTGAGATGGGGGTGCAGCCCGATTGCGTGTACGATGCCATCGAGATAGTGAACGCTTTGAAGGACCCAGAATGGAAAGGAGTGAAGAAGGAGGGGAACCACGACCTGGTGCTCTTCTTCGGCATAAGATCCGACCTCGGTAGCCAGGGCCTCTCGACGCTCAAGCACTTCGCACCGCACCTGAAGACCATGACGCTTTGCAAGCACTACTTCCCCCATGCCAGCTACTCCCTTCCCAACTTCAAGAAGGACGCGAAGTGGCAGGAGTTCCTGGAGGGCCTGATCGACGAATTGAAGAAAGGAGAATAGCAGAGAATGGAAGGCGAATTTCACGTAGATATTGGGCCGCAGTATGAAGGCGAGGTAATCAGAAAGGAAAACCTCTATATCGAGTTCGGCGGACCGAAGGTATCACACAGGTTCGAACTGGCAACCGTCAAGAGTGCCGACGAGATCGAGCACGAGAAGGTGGAGATCATCGGCCCCGACATCGGCGATCTGCAGCCTTACGATGAAGAAAAGGGTGGCGGCAGCTACCCCATCGGCATTCTCGTCGATGTCGCCGGCGGCGAACTGGACAAGGACGCCGAGGCCATTATCGAGAGAAGAATCCACATGTTCACCAACATGATCGAGGGCTGGTACCACATGAACCAGAGACAGGACGTGTGGATCAGGATGAGCAAAGAGTGCCATGACAAGGGCTTTGCCTCGTTGCGGGAACTGGGAGAGATCTACATCCTGCTCTACACATCTGAGATGCCGATCATCGAGGCCATACAGGTCACGATCATCACCGATGAGAAGAAGGTTGCAGAGCTCATGCCCCACGCCCTGGAGGTATACAGCGCCAGGGACGAGAGGGCACGGACTCTGAACGACGAAGACGTGGACACCTTCTACGGATGTGTGCTGTGTCAGAGCTTCGCACCTACCCATATCTCGATCATAACTCCGAACCGGATCGCCAACTGTGGAGCGATCAACTGGTTCGACGGCAGGGCCGCCGCCAAGATCGACCCCGAAGGCCCCATATTCGCCATACCGAAGGGCGAAGTCATAGATGCCATCAAGGGCGAGTACTCGGGAGCCAACGCGATCGAAGCGGACAAGTCCCTGGGCAACTACGACAGGGTATTTCTCTACAGCGCATTCGAGCACCCTCACACTTCCTGCGGATGCTTCGAGGCCATCGTGTACTACATTCCCGAGGTGGATGCCTTTGGAGTCGTGCACAGGGAATACAGGGGCGAGACGGTGATCGGAGAGACGTTCTCCCGCATGGCCGGCGAGAGCTCCGGAGGCAAGCAGATTGAGGGAAGACTGGGCACCGGACTCGAGCAGTTGCGATCACCCAAGTTCATACAGGCAGATGGGGGACTGGAAAGGATCGTGTGGCTGCCCAAGGACCTGAAGGAGAGGTTCAAGGATGCGCTGGAGGCCAAGGGGCTCTACGACAAGGTCGCCACTGAGGACGACGTGAAGAACGTGGACGAGCTTATGGAGTTCCTGGAGAGGACCGGCCATCCCTGGCTGAAGGGCGAGGTGTAGCTTCCGTCGTAGATGCGGAGGCAGAGAGCACTTATCGCTCAACACCCAGGCCTGAGGTTGATTGCGGGGAACTGATAGGCGTTTAAAGGAGGTTTGCTATGCCGATTGCAGGTTCTGAGATTGTGAAGATGCTTCCCGGAAGGAAGCCGTGTAAGGACTGCGGCTATCCCACCTGCTTTGCCTTTGCCATGAAGCTGGCGTCCGGTGGAGCTACCGTGGACAAGTGCCCATATCTGTCCGACGAGGTCAAGGAAAAACTGCTCGATCTACTGGCGCCACCGATCAGGCTCGTCACCATTGGCTCCGGCGATAACGCCGTCAAGATCGGTAACGAGGAAGTGATATACCGGCATGAGAAGACCTTCATTCATTCGCCGGCGATAACCCTCCTTATCTCAGACAAGGAGGACGGCGCCAGAGTCGATGAGAAGATAAAGAAGATAGAGGAACTACGGTTCCCCTGGGTGGGCGTGGAGTTGAAGGCAGACCTCCTGGCACTCCGGTTTGAATCGGGGGACAAGAACAAGTACCTGGCCCTGGTCAAGAAGGTCAAGGAATCGACAGACGTGGGTCTGGTCCTGATCTGCGAAGATCTGGACGCATTGTTTGAGGCGCGGGACATATGCGCCGACGGGAACCCGCTGATCTACCCCATAACCAAGGATAACATAGACGACGCCATCCCCAGGATCAAAGCAAGGCCTACCCCGGTCGGCGTGAAGGGACAGAGCATCGAGGAGTTGATCCCCCTCACCACCAAGCTCAAGGATGCCGGAATCGAGGACCTCGTCCTCGACCCGGGATCGAAGAACGTGCTTGAGGCGGTGAGAGACCAGACCTACATCAGGAGGGCGTCGCTCAAGCAGGGTTTCAGGCCCCTCGGCTACCCCACCATCGGCTTTCCCTGTTTCATAGCCAGGGACGGACTAAAGGAGATGATGGCCGGGTCGGCGTTCATCAACAAGTGGGCCGCCATAATCGTCTTCTCTGACTTCGACCGGCATTCGCTGCTACCTCTGCTGGTTCAGCGACTCAACATTTACACCGACCCTCGCTTCCCCATGGCAGTGGAGGAGAAGTTCTACGAGGTCGGACAACCGGACGAGTTTTCGCCGGTTCTCGTCACGTCGAACTGGGCCCTGACCTACTTCCTTGTCTCATCCGCTGTTGAGGCCACCAAGGTGCCTGCCTACATATGCGTCAAGGAGGCGGAGGGTCTGGGAGTCCTCACCGCCTGGGCAGCAGGCAAGTTCACAGGTGATGCCGTGGGCACATTCATCAAGAAATGCGGCATCGGGGACAGAGTTAAGCACAGGAAGATAATCATCCCCGGCAAAGTGTCGAGGATCAAAGGTGAACTCGAGGATGCGCTGGACCTTGAATGGGAGGTGGTGATCGGCCCCCGGGAGACGACCGGCATAGCTACGTTCCTGCCGGCTTTCGCCAAGCAACTGAAGTGACTTCTCCGGGCACGGCACAGGGATGATCGCCAGGGATCAGAGCAGCCAGGCTCTGTCTCAGATTCTCGAGTCGCGTTCGAGGGACAGGGGCAATCTCATATCCCTGTTGCAGGAAACCCAGGCAAAGCTGGGGTACATCCCCAGGGAGGCGATGCAGACGATCGCCGATTTTCTGGGGATACCGCGAGTCGAAGTCTGGGGGGTTGCCACCTTTTACAACCAGTTCCGCCTTACTCCCCTCGGTAAGCACCATACCGTTGTCTGTATGGGGACCGCCTGCCACCTGGCGGGCGGGAACCTCATCCTGGAAGCTCTGGAGCGCGAGCTGGACATCAAGGCAGGGGAGACCAGCGCGGACGGCAACTTCAGCCTTGAGAGGGTGGCCTGCATCGGCTGCTGCATGCTGGCTCCCGTGGCACTCATAGGAGACAGGATCTACCCCAGGATGACTCCATTCAAGGCGGAGGAGGCCCTCATACCTTACAGACAGAACAGTGACGGGAAGAATACAGCGGACTGACCGTTGCAGGAGACCGGAGTGCCGGCACAGACAGCACGGGGCTGTCCGGAATACCGAAGGCGATCATGAGTATTTCGTAACACATGAGTTTCGCAGCGATACAGGATAGAGCGAGATCGGAGTGGGAGAACCTGCAGGGGAGAACCCACATGCTGGTGAGCGCAGCTACATGCGGGAGGGCCGCAGGGTCTCAGGATGTGATCGATGCCCTCGGCAAGGAACTGGCCAGGCACTCCCTTGACGTACCGGTCATCCAGGTTGGCTGCATGGAGTTGTGTTATGCCGATCCCCTGGTCATCATACGCAAGGCCGACTCCCTCAGCGTTGCATACGCCAACGTAACCCCCGAGATCGTACCCCGCCTGGTTGAGGGCTATATCGCAGGCGAAGACCCCTGCCTTGAGCTAGCACTGGGCACCTACGAGGAGGGAGAAGGCGAAACAGCCTGCATACCGGAGTTACCCAGATATGAACACGAGCTTCGCCTCGTGCTGCGCCGCTGTGGACGAATCGATCCCGAGAACATAGACCACTATATAGCCACAGGTGGCTATAGCGTCCTTGAGAAGGCGCTCCGTATGTCATCCGACGACATAATAGGCGAACTCGAGAGATCCGGGCTGAGGGGGAGGGGAGGAGCCGGGTTCCCGACGTCCAAGAAGTGGGAGCAGTGCCGCAAGGCTGAAGGCAAGCCCAAGTACGTGATCTGCAACGCCGACGAAGGAGACCCGGGGGCCTTCATGGACCGCGTGGTTCTGGAGAGCGATCCCCATCAGGTAATAGAGGGGATGACCATAGCCGGCTACGCCATAGGTGCTGAACGAGGCTACGTCTATGTTAGGGCCGAGTACCCGCTGGCTATCAGGCGAGTCCGGATCGCTCTGGAACAGGCGACCGAACTGGGCCTCCTGGGCGACGACATACTGGGCAGCGGCTTCGGGTTCAACATCGAGATAGCGGCAGGAGCAGGCGCATTCGTCTCGGGCGAATCGACGGCGCTCGTTGCCGCCATGGAGGGGAGAAGAAGCGAACCGAGAACACGACCGCCCCGTCTCGCCGAGGCCGGCCTGTGGGGAAAGCCCACCCTGCTTAACAACGTCAAGACGTTCGCCTACATCCCTTCGATCGTCGAGCACGGCGCGGACTGGCTCGCATCCAGCGGCACCGAAGGCAGTAAGGGTACTGCGGTGTTCACCCTGGCGGGCAAAGTGGTCAGTTCCGGACTGGCAGAGGTTCCGATGGGAACGACTCTGCGCCGGTTGATCTATGACATCGGTGGGGGTATCACCGGGGATAGGCAGTTCAAGGCCGTGCAGATAGGAGGGCCATCGGGAGGTTGCCTCCCCGTGTCATTGCTCGATAGTCCGATCGACTACGACTCTTTGCGTGAGGCAGGATCGATGATGGGGTCGGGGGGCATGATCGTCATGGATGAGAACAACTGCATGGTCGACGCTGCCAGGTACTTCCTGGATTTCTCAACCCGCGAGTCCTGCGGCAAGTGCACTATGTGCCGCCTCGGCACCCTGCAGATGCTGCGGATACTGGAGGACATCACATCCGGCCGGGCAAAGCTAAAGGACATGGATCGTCTTCTACAGCTGGCCGAGGATGTGAAGGATGGTTCCCTATGCGGATTGGGGAGAACGGCACCCAACCCCGTGCTTACGACACTGCGCTACTTCAAAGATGAATATGAAGCCCACATCAGGGATAAGACCTGTGCGGCCAGGGTCTGCAAAGACCTCATCGTGTATTACATCCTCCCCGACAGGTGCGACAGAGCCTGCGAGCACTGCGTGCTCACCTGCCCCACCGAGGCAATCAAGGGAGGCAAAGGAGAATCCAAGGTCATAGATCAGGAGAAGTGCACCAAGTGCGGCACATGCCTGGACGTATGCCCTCCTGAGTATGACGCGGTGGTGAAGCTATCGCCTGTTAGCTCACTGCCTTCGCCGGGCAAAACAGAAAGGAGCGGTAAGAGATGACCAAGACAATCGCCATGGCAGGAAAGGGAGGAGTGGGTAAGACCACAGTCGCTGCCCTGCTCGTAAAGGCGCTTTCACAGAAAGGACTGGTGCTCGCCCTCGACGCGGATCCGAGCACCAACCTGAACCAGGCGCTGGGACTGCCCCTGGATGACAGCCAGACCGTGGGCTCAATACGAGAGAAGATGACCGAAGATGTGTCCAAGGGAACACTGAGTCCCACCATCCCAAAACAGGAGTACCTGTTTGGCAAGATCGTGGAGTCGCTGGCAGAGTCTAGAGGATTCGACCTTCTGGCCATGGGACGCCCTGAGGGGCCCGGCTGCTACTGCGCCTCGAACCGCTTCCTTCGGGACTCGCTGGACAAGCTGGTACATGACCACAAATATGACTACATCGTTATGGACTGCGAGGCGGGCCTCGAGCACATCAGCCGCCAGACGACCAGGGACATCGATGTCATGCTCATAATGTCCGACCCCACGATAAGGGGCATCACTGCGGCAGGCCGTATGAAGAAGCTCATCGAGGAGTTGAGGTCGAACGTCGGCCGCGCCGGGCTCATCATCAACCGGGTCAGAGGCGACCTCACCCCCGAGATGCGGAAGGCCGTTGAGGACTCCGGACTCGAGGTTCTTGCATTGATCCCCGAGGAATCCGGGGTGTCCGACCTCGAGACGACGGGCAAGGCGGTTGTCGATCTGCCCGCTGAGTCTTCACTCCAGCGCAAGGTCCAGGAGATAGTCGACAATCTGTCCCTGTAGCACGACCTCCGGGGACGAACAGCTTGTGAATGCCACGGCACATGAGCTACAATACAGCGATTTGGCACGTCCGTGGGGTGAGGACAGGAGAGTTCGCCAGGCATGGGGTGAGGAGGGGCATGGTTGACTGAGCCGAGTTACAGATGAGGTTCTTAGCATGGAGACGCATCTAGAAGACTACACCAAGTTCAGACCCAAGCCTGCCGAGGAGATAAGCGACGTTGTCCGACGAGCCGGCCGGATGTTCGTCATCGCCTGCGGCAAGTGCTACAAGGTCTTCGAAGAGGAAGACGAGGGCCAGCATAATCAGCTACTGGAGACGCTGGGGGATGATTCGGCCAGGATCGCCGGGCACGCACGGGTTGATTTCCTCTGCAACGAAATCCTCTCTGCGAAGAAGATCGCCGGCCTGGAACTCGGCGACTGCGACTCGATAGGGGTCATGTCCTGCGGCCTGGGAGTCCAGTTCCTGGCAAGGCTCTTTGAGAGAACACCTGTCTACGCCCTATCCGACTCTGTGGCGCACAGCGTGAACTACCCGACCGATATCGGCTACCACGGGGTCTCCCTCGAAGCCGACAAGTGCGCCGCCTGCAGCCAGTGCTACCTGAACCTGACGGGAGGGATCTGCCCCATCACCAACTGTGCCAAAGGGCTTCTCAACGGCCCCTGCGGTGGGGCCACCGACGGGAAGTGCGAGGTGAACTCCGCCGTTGATTGCGCGTGGGTGAGAATACATGAGCGATTAGGCAGGCGCGGAGAACTCTCGTCCTTTGGTTATGTTCAAACCAGAGACTATTCCAGGCCATCGTGGAAAACGGAGAACCAGCTCTCGGTACAGAACCGGGAGTACAGGCACGCGGGGTTCTACGGAGGTTTTCACCCTCTGGAGAAGAAGGAAATGACTGCCGACAAGCGGATAGAGCCCCTCGCCGAACCGAAAGTGGCTGTCATCTTCCTCTGCCAGCACCTCGGTAAGAGGGCAAAGCCCATTGTGGAGCCGGGTGATACAGTCAAGGTCGGCCAGAAGATCGGAGAGGCCGATGGCTTCGTTTCCGCCACCATCCACGCCAGTATCAGCGGAACTGTCGTCGCCGTGGAGGAGAGGCCTTATCCTGCGGCCGGGCGAAGAGAACTGGCCGTCGTCATAGAAAACGACGGCAGGAACGAGGTGCATGCCTCGGTTCAGCCTCGTGACGGGTTTGAGGCACTGTCCAGGGAGGACCTTCTCGATATCATAAGGGAGAGCGGCATCGTGGGACTCGGCGGAGCGATGTTCCCCACACATGTGAAGTTCTCGCCTCCCAAACCGGTCGACACTCTGCTGGTGAACGGATGTGAATGTGAGCCCTATCTCAACACCGATAACAGGCTCATGATCGAGCAACCCGAGGAGATATTCGCCGGTATAGAGATAGCCCGGAGGATACTGGGTGTCGACAGCGTCTTAATCGGGGTCGAGGAGAACAAGCCCGAAGCCATAGCGACCCTGAGCGCATTGTCAGAGAAGCACCCATCGGTGCAGGTGGTTAGCCTGAAGACCAAGTATCCCCAGGGGGCTGAGAGATCGCTTATCAAGAGGCTGTTGGACAGGGACGTGCCTCCCCCTCCCAGGGGGCTTCCATTCGACGTGGGAGTGATGGTATCCAATGTGGGCACGCTCTTCGCCATCTACCAGGCGGTAGCCAGAGGTATACCGGTGTTCCAGAGGGTGATAACCGTGTCCGGCGAAGGACTGAGCAGGCCCGGAAACTACCTGGTCAGGATAGGCACCCCGATAAGGGAGATCATCCAACACTGCACTGGAGGCGATGTGGAGCGACTTCTCGACGAATATGACGTCAAGATGGGCGGAGCGGTAATGGGGATTCCCCAGGAAAGCCTTGAGTCGGCAGTTATCAAGGGGACCACAGGGCTCACCGTCCTCAGGAAACCCGCTGTGCCAGTCTCCGAGGAAAGGGACTGCATCAAGTGCGGTCGCTGTGTCGAAGTCTGTCCCATGCATCTTTATCCCCTGTTCTACGGCCTGTACGGAAAGCAGGGAGACCCGGGCAAGACGATCGAGCACAAGGTGGAGGAATGCGTGGAATGCGGATGCTGCGAATATATCTGCGCCTCCAAGATCGCGCTTCTGAGTTTTATAAGACAGGAGAAGGCTTATGCTCGCAGTGCAGATAAAGGCTAAGGAGGAGATACTCCCCCTGGTCTCGTCGAAGAGGATCTTCATCTTCGAATGCCTCGGCTGTCATGACGTTTACTATCCTGTGGAGGAGGCGCAGAAGCTTATCGACAGCATCGACCAGGAGATAGTTGGCAGGGCGACTCTCGATTATCTCTGTCACGCCGACTACGACCGCGAGTACATCAAGGCATACGCCCGCGAGATAGAAAGGGCAGAGGTCATCCTTGTCTTCTCATGCGGGGTGGGAGCCCAGGTAGTGTCCTCGCTGCTGGACGATAGAAAGGTCTACACATGTTGCGACACTCTCTACCTGGCCGGCTTCCAGGGGCTGACTGCCAAGGAGTTCGACTGCGACCAGTGCGGGGAGTGCTATCTGAACTACACCGGAGGGCTGTGTCCCGTCGCCCTCTGTTCCAAGAACCTCCTTAATGGCCCCTGCGGCGGCTCACAGGGCGGCAAGTGTGAGGTCGACCCCGATATGCCCTGCGTATGGCAGGAGATCTTCGACCGCCTTGCCGGGCTGGGACAGCTCGAGACGATGGACAGGCTGGGGCCACCAAAGAAATGGAATGTGAGCCCCGCCTGATGACAGCCAGCAGGCGGGCATTCCTGGATGCCCCGGGTTCCGGGTCGCGACTAACGAAACAACCGGAGGAGCAATGAAGACCAAGAGCAACCTAGAGCGTGTACTGGAGTCCGGACACTTCGCGGTCACCGGCGAACTGGGTCCGCCGGCCAGCGCCGATGCCGGGGTGATCAGGAAGAAGGCAAAGCTGCTGAAAGGGAACGTGGATGCCTTCAACATCACCGACGGGCAGACCGCTGTCGTGCGCATGGCGTCATGGGCCGCTGCAGTTATGGGCAAGGAGGAAGGCATGGACCCCATCGTACAGATGACATGCCGAGACAGGAATCGCATTGCCCTCCAGATGGATGTGCTGGGCATATCAGCGCTGGGGATAAACAATATGCTCTGCCTGACCGGCGACCACCAGAAGTTCGGCAACCACCCTGCAGCCAGAGGGGTCTACGATCTTGACTCGATTCAGCTGCTCAGGATGGTAAGGGATATGCGGGATGAGAAGAGATTCCAGTGCGGGGACGAGATGGCGGTTGAACCGCGTCTTTTCATCGGCGCTGCCGAGAACCCTTTTGCCGACCCGTTCGAGTTCAGGGTTCCCCGCCTCGCCAAGAAGGTGGAGGCCGGGGCCGATTTCATCCAGACCCAGATCATCTATAACCTCGATAAGTTCGCCGAATGGATGAAGGGAGTGCGCGACAGGGGACTGCATGAACGCGTCAAGATACTGGCCGGCGTCGCCCCCATCAAGTCCCTGGGTGCGGCAAGATATATGAAGACCAGGGTCCCGGGCATGGATGTCCCCGACAGCGTCATCGAACGACTCCAGAAGGCAACGAGCAAGGAGCAGGTGTCCAGGGAGGGCATCAATCTGTGCGTGGACATCATCAAACGGGTACGCGAGATCGAGGGTGTGGCCGGCATTCACCTTATGGCCATCGAGTGGGAGGAGGTCGTACCCGAGATAATAGGGGCCGCCGACCTTCTGCCGCGACCCGTGTTTGCAGAGTGAACGCTATGAAGAAGAACCAGGCGAATTCGCATGGCCCGCGGGAAGAGGCCTATCAACTATCATATGATCTCGCTCGAAAGCAGTTGCGCGAGATCGGCGACCTCGAGGAGCAGTGCCGCAGGAGCGGTGCCCTTTACATGGGACCTGATAAGATAGCCATCAGCTATCTTAACCAGCACTATCACATCAACCTTCCCGACGTCGACCTGTCGCTGGCGGACGTCACAGCGGAGGTGCCCCTCACCGACAAGATACTGATCCTGCACTATTTCAATCATTCCCTAGGCACGCCGCCTTCCGGCAAGTTCATCACCTTTAAGCAGTTGCCCGGAGGTATCAGCTACTATCCTGCGTTCTTCCAGAGGGTCGTCTCTCCGCTGGTCAGCCGTTTCAGCAAGAGGCCCGGCCTGCTGACCGAGGCCGCCGCTCGCTTCGCGGGACGCGAGGCAGACATTGGAGATGAGTCGGTGACGGTAGATGCCTTTCCCCGTGTGCCGATAACCCTCGCCCTGTGGAAAGGCGATGATGAGGTTGCTCCTTCGGGAAACGTGCTCTTCGATGCCAGTGTAACGGACTACCTGCCCACAGAAGACGCGGTCGTGGTCTGCGGCAACCTGGTCTGGAAGATGATCAGGGAGATCCCCTCGACCTGACTCGTATGCACTTCGGTCGCCGTTCCGGCACATAGCAGTCACCTCGACGAACATCGCGCCACCTGATAGCTGGCTGCAAGTTCCACCAACTCAGAGGGGAAATTTGCTGCACCGCCGGACCCGCCCCTCGGGGACTGCAGTACAGATGCTATAATCTGACTGATGCCGCGGAGATTCGCCCATCTTCACGTCCACACCGAATACAGCCTGCTCGATGGCATGTGTCGAATTCCTCAGCTTGTCGCCCGCACGAAGGAACTGGGAATGGACAGCCTGGCCATCACCGACCACGGCGCCATGTACGGCGTCATCGACTTCTACACGGCAGCCAGGGAGGCCGGCATCAAGCCGATAATCGGCTGCGAGGTCTATGTCGCAGAGACCGACTGCGGCAGTCGCGAACCAAGCCACAAACGCCCCTATCACCTTACCCTCCTGGCCAGGGACGACAGGGGTTACCGTAACCTGCTCCAGTTGGTAACCAAGAGCCACATCGAGGGCTTCTATTACAAGCCGAGGGTTGACAGAAAGCTTCTCGAGCTTCATAACGATGGCCTGATCGCCCTCTCTGGCTGCGCCCAGGGCGAGCTGCCCCGCCTTATCCTCGAAGGTCGTACCGACGATCTCGCCGCAGCGGCATCCTGGTACAGGGACGTCTTCGACGATTACTACCTGGAGATTCAGCGGCACCCCATTCCCGAACTGGAGCAGATAAACAATGAGCTTGTCTCGCTATCGAAGAGGCTGGCTATACCGCCGGTGGCCACATTTGATGTGCACTACATCGACAGGAAGGATGCCGAGGCCCATGATCTGCTCCTGTGCATCGGAACCAACACCTCAGTGAACGATGAGAAGAGGCTGAAGATGGCGGGCGACTTCTTCTATCTGAAGAGCCCCGAGGAGGTGGAGGCGCTGTTCGCCGACCTGCCTGAGGCAGTCGACAACGCCCAGGCCATCGCCGATATGTGTCAGCTGGAACTGGATTTCACCCGTCTGCGCCTGCCCCAGGTCGAACTGCCCGACGGCAGGCATGCCGACGAGTTCCTGGCCGAACTATGCTGGCAGGGCCTGGAGAAGCGTTATCGGAAACCCGACCCGGTGGTCAGGGAACAGCTCACCCACGAACTGGACGTCATTCGGAAGACCAGATTTGCCGACTACTTCCTGGTTGTCTGGGACATAATCCGCTTTGCCAGGGAACGCGGAATATACTGCGGAGTTCGGGGAAGCGCCGCCGCCAGCCTTGCCCTCTACTGCCTGGAGGTCACCGACATCGATCCTCTGCCCCACGGCCTGGTGTTTGAACGCTTCCTGAATGTGGAGCGTACCGAAATGCCCGACATCGACCTAGACTTTCAGGACGATCGTCGCGATGAGGTCTTCGCCTATGTCAACGAGAAGTACGGCTCCGACCACGTGGCCCAGATCATCACCTTTGGCACCATGGGGGCCCGTGCCGCCATAAGGGATACAGGACGTGCCCTGGGCATGCCTTACGCCCAGGTGGACAGGGTTGCCCGGCTCATACCTACCGAGTTGACGATAACACTGGACAGGGCCCTGCAGCAGAGCAGGGAGCTTCATGACATATACCACCAGGACGAGAAGATACGGAAGCTGGTAGACTCGGCGAGATCACTGGAGGGAATCGTCAGGCATGTCAGCACCCATGCCGCCGGCGTTGTGATCTCTCATGACCCTTTGATCGAACACGTGCCGCTGCAGCCGCTCGGAAGAGGTGGCTCACGACAGGTGGGAGTTATCACCCAGTTCCACATGTGGAACATCGCCCACCTGGGGCTGCTGAAGATGGACTTCCTGGGACTGTCAAATCTGACTATCATGGCCAGAGCCAGGGAGATCATCGCCAGGAACCGCGGCGTCTCCATCGATCTGGAGAGTATTCCGCTTGATGACGCACGGACCTTCGAGTTGCTCGCCTCCGGTGAGACCAGAGGTGTCTTCCAGCTCGAGGGCACGGGGATGCGACGTTACATCAAAGAACTGAAGCCCACCAGCTTCAGCGACATCGCAGCCATGGTGGCGCTGTACCGTCCCGGTCCCATGGAGCAGCTCCCCACATTCATCAAAGCCAAGCAGGGCGTTGCCCCTATTCACTATCCCCATCCGACCCTGGAGGAGATCCTCCGAGAGACGTACGGAGTTATCGTCTACCAGGAGCAGGTCATATTCATCGCCCGCTCGCTGGCCGGCTATAGCCTGGGCCAGGCCGACATCTTCCGCAAAGCCATGGGCAAGAAGATACCCGAAGTGATGAAGAAAGAGGAGCAGAACTTCGTCTCAGGGGCACAGAAAAACGGCATACCGCCCAGGCTGGCCAGGGAGATCTTCTCATTGATCGAGCCGTTTGCCGGCTATGCCTTCAACAAGGCCCACAGCGTGATCTATGCGCTGATCGCATACCGGAATGCCTATCTCAAGGCAAACTACCCCATCGATTATATGTCAGCCGTGCTCGATACCTACTACGACAGCATCGACAAGGTCCATTCGGCCATTGCCGAGTGCCGCAGACTGGGTATCAGGGTACTGCCGCCGGACATCAACAAGAGCCGAGCCGAGTTTGCCATAGAGACCTCGGACGGAGAAGAGGCGGCCATCCGTTTCGGCCTGGCTTCCGTCAAGAACGTGGGCTCCTCCCCCATAGAGAACATCTTATCCGCGCGGGACGCGGGCGGTGATTTCACCTCCATGGAGGACTTCTGCCTGAGGGCCGACCTCCGTTACATCAACAAGAAGGTACTGGAGAGCCTGATCAGGGCTGGAGCCTTCGATTCGCTGGGAACCCGCAAGACATTGCTCGAGTCGCTTGGCAAGAGCATCTCGGTAGCCCAGGCAAGGCAAAAGGCCAGGGATTCGGGCCAGGTGAGCATGTTCGACGCAGTGTCCTCGGGTACCCCCGAGTCGCCCGCGGCTCAGAGCCAGATGGACGACGAGGTGCCAACTCAGCAGAAGCTTGTCTGGGAACGGGAACTCCTGGGAGTCTACTTCTCAAGGCCGCTCGATGCGCTTGCCGGGGAGCTATCCTCCAGGGACACTGTGTCCTGCGGCGACATCACCATGGATATGATCGACCGAACGGTCAAGGTGACTGGTATAGTGGTTTCAATACGCCAGGCTTACACACGGGACAACCGCCCGTTTGTCGTTGCCTCCGTCGAAGACCTGGATGCCAGCATCGAGGTTTTCGTCTGGCCGAGGCTTTACGAGAGCACCCGGGGCCTGTGGCAGGAGGGCAACATGGTCACGGTGAAGGGCGTGCTGAAACTAAGGGACGGCGAGGTGAAACTGAACTGCGAGGATGTGACTCTGCTTCCGGCAAGACAGGAGGTGTTGAGGGAACCCGAACGCCGCCATGTCATGATCGACATCCGCCAGTCGGAAGACTCGGAGAAGGACGTGGAGTGCCTGCGCAGGATCGTAGATACCCTCAAGAGCTATCCGGGGCAGGACACCGTTTCCCTGGCCGTAGTAAGCAACGGTCAGATAACCCGGATGGATATGCCCTCACTGACTATCAACTACTGCCCCGAACTGGTTGCCGAGATCGCCGACATTGCAGGCGAGGGCAGCCTCAGGGTCGAACCCTAGTTATGCCGGCCTGTGCCGCCGGTCTCCTGCATGGTTCTCTGATCGGAAGCCACTCATCGAGCACGAGACTAAGCCCCATCCGTCTTCCTGTAGGCCACATAGATGTCGGCCTCCAGCATCACGCCATCCCGGAAGAAGTGGTGCGTGAAGTAGATGTTACCTTCGTTATCAAGAGAGGGCTCGGCCGCAAACTGCGATATGATCACCTCCGGCTCCTGCCACTCGTTGTCCACCTTCCTGGACCTGAAGATAGCCGGTGAACCCATGTGGTTTCTGTGAAACCATAGCTCATTGCCATCCTGTGTGATGAACGGCCAGCCCTCGTTCTCGGCCGTGTTCACTGCTTCGACGTTCTCCGGTTCCTGCCACACACCGCCCACCTTTCTCGTAACCCAGATGTCGAGCTTTCCCTTGCCTCCCTGCCTATCTGAGTGAAAATACATCTCGGTGCCATCGGCTGTGATGTGGAGTTCGCCTATCTCATATTCGACGTTCAGCAACTCTCCGGCGTTCCTCCAGTTCGTCCAGCGCCCATCGATGAACTCGGCAATCCACATGTCCACTCCCCGGTAGTTACCCTCACGCGCAGAGCAGAACCACATCTCGTTGCCCTCGACGAAAAGGCAGCCGTCGAGCGCCAGGTGACACGGTTCCTGCAACCACAATCGCTCCGGTTGCTGCCACTGTCCGTCGACATTCCTTGACACGTAGATCCCCGTGACCTCGTCAAGGAGCTGTTTCTCAGGTGGCACCGTGACATCGGGAGTGAACCAGACGTACAGAGTATTCCCGTCCGGCGTGATGAACGCCGAGTCCTCTCCGCCTGCGGTGTTGATCGGATGGGGCAGAGGCACGGGCTCTTCGTACTCGTCTGTGTGCAGTATCGGAGGATGTGCATCGGTCTCAGGCGTGACCTTAACACTGCCGCCCGGGATCTTGCTCTCCCGGCAGGCGTCGGGATACACACAGGGCCCCACGTCCTCCGCCGGACATCCCGCCCCCATAACCAGCACCGCTACTATGGCTATCAACCAGACAAATCTGACCATGATCACCTCCTGTACTCAAATCGTTGCTGTGGCGGGCAGCCGATCCATGCCGTATCTTGCTGCCTCCCTCTCCATCAAGCGAACCAGTCCTCTATCCACATGGGGAGCCAGAGGAAGAGGCCTGTGGTGCTCAAGGATCCTCTCTGACTCACTGTGGGCACGCTCTGCGGCCGACGTGCTTCCTCCTTCCGCCCATGTGTCCCTACCCTCCCGGTCGAGCACGTCTCCAGGGCAGAAGAACTCCTCCCTGAACCACTTCCTGGTCGTCGGAGAAGTGAGGAAGTGGGCCGAGGCATGGATGTTCTCCTGAAGCAGGTCCCCGGCCAGAGGGGTGGTGCGGGGCACGATTCCCTCGATCAGCCTCTTCGCCATTCCGCAGACCTCGTTATCGATGACCAGCTTCTCCAGGCTCTGACAACCCTCAAAGGCCAGCATTCCGGGTCCGGCTACCAGGTTCACCCCGCAAAGCGCTGCCAGCACCGCCCCAATGCCCGTCTCGAGTCCAGCCTGGGCGTCCGGCATCTTGGCATCGCTGAGTGCCATGTAGGCCTGTGTCGGCAGCCCCAGGCGCCTGCCTATCTGACTCAAGGCACTGCACATCATGAAAGCCTCTATCGCGCCCGTTGCCGCGCTGCCGGTATGCATGTCAAAGGCGGCGGGGGAACCTCCATACACCACGGGAGAGCCGGGCTGTGCCAGCTGGCCGATCACCACTCCGCTCAGCGCCTCGACGGTATGCTGCACCACGGCTCCGGCCAGGGTGACGGGAGCGGAGACGCCGGTGAGGGGTGCCGGGACGATCTGCACCGGGATATGGGCCCGGGCACAATGAATGAGATCATGGCAAGCCAGATTGCTCCACCTAAGAGGGGGCGAGGGGCAGATAGAGAAGATAGCCATGGGCCTCTCCCTCAGCGCCTGCTCGCTGCCGCGCACTGTAACCAGCATCTCCTTCATGGCTTCCAGTCCATCGATGTCGAATGTACCGGTAACCACCGGCTTGATGGAGTTCCTGAGAACGAGGAAGAGACGGTATCGGTCGGCAACGCCGTCCGCTACATCGGAGGGGATCATGGCCGTGCTCTGGGCGTCTATGTGCTTCAGGACATCCGACACCAGGGCGAAGTCGACGAGGTCTCTCGTCTTCGGTTTCCGGATTCTCCCCGACCGGAAGTCGTAGACGTAGGGAGCAGAGGAGCCGGGGTTGAAATGCACTCTATCGTCGCCCGGTTCGAGCACGACGGCCGCTTCGCCTCCATCGGAGCGGTCATACAGCATGACCGAAGAAGGCGCGCTCTTCAGGCTCTGCTCCACCAGGCCGCGGGTTACTGAGACGACGCATCCCCGTTCATCGCGCCGCATGACCTTCATACCCGCGTCTTCAAGGAGCCTGCCGGCCTCCGGGTCCTCTATGAGAACCCCCGTTCGCTCAAGCACATCGAACGCCTCGTCGATCATCCGTTCGACGAGCTTATGCTCTACGAGTTCCAGATAGGGGACGGGACTGTTTCCTGACATGGTAGTGCTCTACTTACGAACATACAGGGTCTCGCCGCCGAGGACGGTCCTCAAGGCCTGGATATCCTTGATCTCGTCTTCCGGGCAGTTCATATAGTCTCTGTCGATGACCACCAAGTCTGCCAGCTTGCCTGCCTCGATAGAACCGGTACTGTCTTCCTCGAACTGGGCATAGGCGGCCCAGATTGTGTGTGATCTGAGCGCTTCTTCCCTGGTCATACGTTCGTCTGGATGCCATCCTCCGGGAGGTTGACCCGCAAGATCCGATCTAGTCACCGCCGCATACAGACTGTGGTACGGGTTGACCGGCTCTACCGGTGAATCGGTCCCGTTGGGCAGGATGGAGCCGGACTCGATGAACCTGCGGAAGGCATTCACACCTCCTAGTCGCTCTGAACCCTTGCCCAGGCGGGATTCGGCCATGCTCCAGTCCGATGATGTGAAGATGGCCTGTACAGACGGCACTACGCCCAGCCTGGCAAAACGCGGAATGTCCTCCTTCGCAACCACCTCCGCATGCTCTATGCAGTATCTGTGGTCGGGATCGGGCATCTCGCTGAGAACCCTCTCGTAGGCATCGAGCGCCTGCCTCACCGCCGCATCGCCTATGGCATGGGTGTTCACCTGGAAGCCTGCCCTGCGTGCCTCCTTAACCAGGCCGTAAAGCTCGTCGTCGGCATACCGTGGGTTCCCGTGGTGCCCGGGCCTGTCGCTGTAATCAGACAAGAGCCAGGCACTGCCGCCACCCAGCGAGCCATCTCCCATGAGCTTGACGGACCGTATGCTGTAGCGATTGTCGAAGAGCCCTATTCGCTCTTGACCGGGAACCCTGTAGAAATGCTCCGTCGTCTCGCCCGGAGAGCACATCTGGTATATCCGCAGCTTCAGATCACCGGAACCGTAGAGCTTCTTCATGCGCTCTACCGCCTCCAGGGTACAGCCGGCATCGGCGTCGCGGGCACCGGTCGTGCCGAATGATAGCAGGTGCCGCTGCGCCTCGAGCAGGGCCTCGACCTTCTCCCTCTCGGCTGGATCGGGAACGAGGCGGGACACCAGGTTCATCGCCGTGTCAATCAGCACCCCCGTCGGGATGCCCCTGCCTTCCCTGATGATCTCGCCACCCGGCGGGTCGGGCGTGTCCGCCGTAACACCGGCCAGATCGAGGGCCCTGGAGTTCACCCAGGCCGCATGACCGCAGACGCGATAGAGGATCACCGGGACATCAGGTGAGACCGAGTCCAACTCCTGCCTGGTCGGAAACACGGCCGGGTCCCATCGCACCTGGGACCAGCCCCACCCCTTGACCCACTCTCCAGGCATACATCCGCGGGACGCATCTGCGACGTCGTTCAGGATGTCCTGCTTCGGCTTAAAGGAGGCATCCAGCTGCATCAGCGACAGGCCTATGCCGAGGAAGTGAAGATGCGAGTTGATCAACCCCGGCAGGACTGTCCTGCCCTGAAGATCGACTACCTCCGTTCTGCCACCGATGTGCCTGCCGACATTCTCATCGGAGCCGACGCAGACAAATCTGTCGCCCCTGATGGCCAGGGCCGACGCCACCGAGAAGTCGGCGTCAACCGTGTATACCCTGCCGTTGCGAAATACGGAGTCGGCGATTACCTCTTCAGAATTCATTATATGTGCGGATCTCTCCGCTCCTGTCGCTCCTCCTCCCTTGAACCCGGTCAGCTCAAGACTTCCCGCGAGGCCGCCAGACGGACGTTCCGTTCCTTCAGGTAGTCCATAACATAGGCAAAGCCCTCCGCATCCATGCCTACCAGCTCCGGAGGCACCATCCCCGTGTTCTTGAGTCTGCCCTCCAGGGCCAGGTTGGCAACGGCCGTGCACGTGAACCCGGTGGTCCGGGCCATGGATGAAAACCCCGTGGCTCTATCAAACCGGTCGAGCAGGTCGT
>PULQ01000047.1 GCA_003552465.1 Dehalococcoidia bacterium | reverse complement strand
TGGCGTCCCTGGAGGGATTCGAACCCCCGACCCGCTGCTTAGAAGGCAGCCGCTCTATCCACTGAGCTACAGGGACGACGGCGTCAAGTATAACATGATGGGCGATCAATTATGCGAATAGAATGTGTTAGTCTTTCGTCGCGACCGCGCCGGCGTCCGACTTCCTGTCTCCGTCGCCCCTTGAGTCGGTTACATAGAAGCCCGGCCCCTTGAACAGAATCGGGACAGGGCAGAAGATGCGACGGGAGACACCCTTGCACTTCGGGCAATCGGCTAACGGTTGATCATGGAAGCTCTGTCTCAACTCGAATTGCGTCTGGCAATCCAGACACCTGTATTGGTAAGTAGGCATTCGCGCGCTCCTTCACTCCGATAATGGTGTTGTCTTCTCCTCCGAACTCTCTTCCTCCGGTGCCTGTTCTTCAGAGGCCTGCTCCTCGGCTAACTGCTGCTCTGTATCCTCTGGAACGGGCAGGCTCAAGTCGGGCACCTGCTCGTCCGTCGCCTCTACCTCCGGGGCCTGCGCTTGCGACATCTGGCCCTGTAGCACTGGCATCTCCTCCCTGCTCTCTCTCACGACAAACTCACCGTCCAGGTTGACACTCCCTATCTCGAACGATGGCCGGTGTGCCTGTAGCACATGCTCATCCCAGCAGTATGCGTGCACGAAGGCTCCGCATGAACACTTGAAGGCCACCCTGTCAAAGAGCAGGGGGTTTCCGCATACGGCACAGTTCATCAACACCTCCTGTAGTTGGCACTCTTTGTATCGAACTGCTAATTATAGCGTGAAGCAGGGATTTCATCAAGCCTGCCGGGTGAGGCCCTCTAGTTCAGATTCCGTAGCCGGGGAACGAAGGCCAGGGTCAGGATCGACAGGAAGACCAGTATCGTGGCGAAGCCACCGATGACCCACTGCACCGGTATCACCTCCGATAGCAGAGCGGCACCAAATCCGCCGAAACCTATCAGTCCCACC
The DNA here is from genome assembly GCA_003552465.1 of Dehalococcoidia bacterium. Classification (GTDB taxonomy): domain Bacteria; phylum Chloroflexota; class Dehalococcoidia; order GIF9; family AB-539-J10; genus RBG-13-51-36. The sequence goes on along the minus strand of PULQ01000047.1, from coordinate 18,524 downwards.
TCCATCATGAATATGCTCATCACCCTTGCGCGGTATTCGTCGAGCGAGTAATCCTGGAGGATGGTTATTGTCACCGCTATCAACCCGGTCTGTCCCAGTCCGGCCAGTACGAGCAAAGCAAGCGAGAGATACCAGGAGGAAGAGAAGGCGAACCCTATCAGCGCCAGGGCAAAACCCATCGCGCTGACTATCAGCATGAGGCCGCGCCTCCTATCGGGCAGTGAGGCAAGGATCAGCGATCCGGCGATGGCACCGATACCGATGGACATCATCATCATGGCAAGTCCACCTGCCCCAACCTCGAGTACGTCTGCGGCGATAATCGGTACAAGCGTCCAGTATGGCGTGGCGAGGACGATGGCGATGAGACCATAGACCAGTATGAGGAGGATGGTAGTATCGTTCCGAACATAGTCGATGCCTTCCCTGATCTCCGATATAGCGCCCTGGCCGCCCAGGCCAGTCGGTTTGGTGCGTGGCAGGAAGGGGATAACGAGGGACGATGCAAGGTAGAGACCGGTTATCACATAATAGGCGGTGGTGACCTCGAACGATTCGATGACGAAGCCCGCCAGCGCAGGTCCCAGAACTCTCATGCCGTTCATGGCCAGGGTGTTGAGAGAGACGGCATTGAGAAGCTGTTGGCCGCCTACGATCTCGTAGACCATTACCTGGCGGGAAGGCATCATGAGAGATGAGACAGTTCCCTGGCAGGCAGCAGCCACTATCAGGATCCACCAAGAGCCGGCACGCTCGCCACTCAAGTAGCCTGTGGCGAGGGCAATGGCAATGCTCACGGAGATGAAAGCCGACAGCATCTGGCCCACGAAGAGGACGCGGTTCTTCGGTATACGGTTGGCAATCACCCCGCCGAATAACGAGAAGAAGAGCATCGGCCCGGCCACGGCCAGTGATTTCAGACCTAATATCGTGGGAGACTTGGTGAGTTCGTAGATGAGCCAGTTCCTGGCCATCATCTCCATGTTCATGCCGGCTGTGTAGCCGAGCATGTTGCCGAAGAACAACCGGTAGGCGGGGTTCTTGAGAGAGTCGAATGTCCGCAGGTTACGCAGAGACAACCCCTGTCTCCCGGCACCCGCGGCGTTAGCGGCGTTCCCATTGAGGTCTCTGTTGCTGCTCTTGTCGCCGTTCTCCGATCCGTCCATATCTGTATGCCAGGGCGTATTTGCCCAGCGTTGCAGGAAACACAGAGTGAGGCTGTGCTCCGGAGAGGGCGGGCCTACTCCAGGACCTCTCGGACCGCGATGTGTCTCGTGCTTGAGCCGGGCAAGCCGATAACGGAAGCTTGCTCGCCAGAATGCCGGTGCATAGTCTACCATCTTCTGCGACATCTGGCACGCGGCGTCAGGTGACCATGCTGTCGGGAGCGGGACTGTTTGACAATATGTTCGCTCAAGCGCTACTATGGACTCGCCCTTGATGGATATCAAACGTGGATTGCCCGAGGTCTGCACATCTCATCACCGAGCGATAAGGATCGAGTTAGAGACCGTCATTGACAGCAGCCCTCCGGTGCTCAGCAGCATGCTGAGATACCACATGGGATGGCAGGACGAGCACGGCTGTAACTGCAGTGGAGGATCCGGCAAGCTCATCCGCCCCAGCCTCTGTCTTCTTAGCTGCCGGGCGGCAGGCGGTGACACGTCACAGGCAATGCCCGCCGCGGCAGCCGTTGAACTCGTCCACAATTTCTCTCTGATCCACGATGATATTGAAGACGGCAGTCAAGAGCGGCATCATAGACCGGCCCTATGGACATTGTGGGGCACGCCCCAGGCCATAAACGCCGGTGATGCCATGTTCGCCCTGGCCTACCTTGCGCTGCTCAGGTTGAGTGACCGCGGGATCGCCCATGATAACGTCGCCAGATCGGCTGAGATGCTGAGCCAGGCCTGCCTGGAGCTCTGTGAAGGGCAGTGCCTGGACATCGGATTCGAGGCCCGTCTGGACACTACCGTCGAAGACTATCTGGACATGGCCGGCAAGAAGACGGCGGCCCTGCTGGCCGCATCGACCTCCCTGGGGGCTTATCTAGGGGGAGGTGATGAGTTGATGGTCGACTCGTTTCACCTGTTCGGACGGGAACTGGGCATGGCCTTTCAGATTCGTGACGACATAATCGGAATATGGGGGACGGAGGACAACACCGGGAAGCCGGCCGCCGACATCCCGAACAAGAAGAAGACGCTGCCCGTGGTCTACGGACTGCAGCATGGCGCAAATGTGCAGAGGGAGAGGCTGGAGAAGCTCTACCGCCAGGGGTTCATCGACGGCTCGGACACAGATGAGGTGAGGACGATTCTCGAGGCTTCAGGCGCCATGGACTACGCAGAGAACCTGGCCGAGCAGCATCACTACCGAGCACTCGCAGCACTCGGTGCTTGCGGACTAGACTCATCATGTATAGCGCCGCTCGAGGCGCTTGCCCGTTTCCTGCTGAGGCGCGATTTCTAGGAGGCAGAATGGCGAAAAGCACGGTCGAGGACATAGAGGTCAAGGGCAAGAGAACGCTGCTGCGGGTCGACTTCAATGTTCCGCTTGACAAAGACACCGGCGCGATCACCGACGACAGCCGGATTCGCGCCGCCCTTCCCACCATCACATACCTGATGGAACATGGAGCCAGGGTGATATTGTGCTCTCACCTGGGACGACCCAAGGGCAAGGTAGTTGAGGACCTGCGCATGGCCCCGATCGCCAGCAGGTTGTCAGAGCTTATAGGCCTGCCCGTCGGTACGACCGGTGACTGCATAGGTGAGGAAGTGGACAAGAAAGCCCGGGACCTCGAGGATGGCGAGATCCTGATGCTCGAGAATCTCCGCTTCCATCCCGAGGAGGAAGCGAATGATGCCGACTTCGCAAAGAAGCTGGCAGAACTGGCCGACCTCTACGTCAATGATGCTTTCGGCACTGCCCATAGAGCACACGCCTCCACCGTGGGAGTGGCCCGACATCTGCCTGCGGTGGCCGGCTTCCTCATGGCAAGAGAGCTTGAGGTGATGGGACGGCTCCTGCACGAGCCGGAGAGGCCTTTTGCCTGCCTGATGGGCGGCGCCAAGGTGAGCGACAAGATAGGGCTCCTGCAGAGCATGTTGACCAGGGGCGATATGGTGCTCATCGGCGGCGGCATGGCAGCCACGTTCTTGAAGGCGCAGGGGTACGAGGTCGGGCGCTCTCTGGTCGAAGAAGACAGGTTGAGCCTGGCCGGCGAGTTGCTGCGGAAAGCCGAGGCACAGCAGGTAGCGATCTGGCTGCCGATCGATGCAGTGGTAGCGGAGGAGATCAAGGCCGGGGCGCCAACCAGAGTGGTGCCGATCACAGGCGTGCCCTCCCACGGGCAGATCGTCGATATTGGCCCCGACTCTGTTGAACTATTCCAGAGTAAGCTAGCAGGATGCCGAACAGTTATGTGGAACGGCCCGATGGGGATCAATGAGATACCCGAGTTCGCGCGCGGAACCAGGTCCCTGGTGAGCTTTCTCGCGGCTACGGAAGCGACTACCGTGATAGGCGGTGGCTCGTCCGCCGAGGGAGTGCACGATATGGGTCTTACCGACAGGATGACCCACGTCTCCACCGGGGGCGGCGCAAGCCTCAGATTCCTGGAGGGAGCCGTTCTGCCGGGAGTCGATGTGCTGCTGGATAAAGAATAGATGATAGGAGGCCCCAAATGAGAACGCCCTTTGTTGCCGGCAACTGGAAGATGAACACGACGGTCGGTGAGGCCGAGGAACTGGTCGTCAATATGCGCGACAGACTGGACGCGATAGAGGGAGTGGACAGGGTTCTCTGTCCGCCGTTCATATCCCTGGCCCCCCTGCACAGGATTTTGCAGGGCTCTTCCATCAGACTGTGCGCTCAGAACATGCACTTCGAGACGAAGGGGGCCTACACAGGAGAGATCTCCCCGCTGATGCTGGGAGAGTTGTGCGAGTTCGTCATCCTGGGCCACTCCGAGAGGAGGATGTACTTCGGGGAAACCGACGAGGTGGTCAACAGAAAGGTGAAGGCCGCCCTGGCAGGCACGCTCACGCCGATACTGTGCATCGGAGAGAAGCTTGAGGAGAACGAAGCCGGCAGGACCGGAGAGGTGCTCAAGAGGCAGTTGACGAATGCTCTCGAAGGCATAGAGGCCACGGATGAGAGCCGCGATTCCGGGAGGGGAGGCGCGGCAGCGGAGGATCTGGTGGTCGCCTACGAACCTATCTGGGCCATCGGCACGGGCAAGGCAGCAACCGGCGAGCAGGCCGCAGCTACGATTGGATCTGTCCGGGGGGTCCTGGCCGGACTGTGGGGTGAAGGCACTGCTCAGAGAGTGCGAATTCTCTACGGCGGCAGTGTTACAGGCGCGAATATCGAGGAGTTCGTATCTCATCCGGACATCGATGGCGCACTGGTCGGCGGAGCCAGCCTCAAGGCAGAGGACTTCCTTGCCATCGTCGGTCAGACTGCGAAGATCAGATAGATCATGACATCAAGCCACTCGAGACTGGTCGCCATCGTGGGGCCGACGGCCGTGGGGAAGAGCGACCTTGCTATGCGCCTGGCAGAGTTGATCCCCGCCGAGATAATCAGCGCCGATAGCCGCCAGGTCTACCGATACATGGATATCGGCACCGGCAAGCCCACCATGTCCGAGCGGGAATCGGTGCCTCACCACGTCATCGATGTGGTCGATCCCGACGGGGATTTCAGCCTTGCCATGTACCATGAACTGGCGCTCAAAGCCATCGAGGAAGCTCGGCTGAGGGGCAATGTTCCTTTGCTGGTAGGCGGCAGCGGGCTCTATGTGTGGTCCTTGCTAGAGGGATGGCGGATCCCTCGGGTGACTCCCGACCGGGAGCAGAGACGCATTCTGGAGGCCAGGGCCGAGAGCGAAGGCAGTCAGAGCCTCTATCAGGAACTGCAGGGCATCGACCCGGTGGCGGCGGAGAAGATTGGCCCGCGCAACGCCCGCCGCATAATCAGGGCTCTTGAGATCTATCATGCCACAGGACAGCCTCCTTCTCAGCAGCGGCGAAAAGGAAGTCCGGAGATCCCCACATTGGTCATCGGACTAACCAGCGAGAGGCAGGATCTCTATCGGACGATCGACCGTCGTGTCGATCAAATGATAGCGGCGGGACTGGTCGATGAGGTTGAAGCCCTGCTTGAGAGAGGCTATGATGCCTCGCTGCCTTCTATGTCGGGTATAGGTTACAGGCAGATTGTCCGGTTCTTGCAGGGCGAGATGACTCTGGTGGAGGCCAGTGATAAGATGAAGGTCGAGACCCACAGACTGGCCCGACATCAGTACGCATGGTTCCGGCTCGCCGACGAGAGGATAAGGTGGCTTGATACGGGGGACGGGGAAGAAGAAGCTATCGCCACCATAGTGAGTAGGGCGCAGGACATGATAGAGGGATTTCTGACCAAATCCTCTGTGGGCTATCCAGAACAGTGGAGAACTTGACATAATATAGTCGGGAGTCTATCATCAGTTTCAGGAGCAGACGATCAAGCACAAGACATACGCTACGGAAGTCAAGGCGGAACAGGTAGTCCTGGTAGGTGTGGCAAGCAGAGCCCCCGAACGCGGATGGTCCGCTGCGGATTCTCTTGAAGAACTGGCGCACCTGGCCCGTACCGCCGGCGCCAGTGTAGTGGGCCGGTTAACTCAGAGGCTGGATGCGCCTTCACCCACACACTACATCGGCAAGGGGAAGATCCGGGAACTGATCGACCTCAAGGAGGAGACCCCGTACGAAACCGCTATCTTCGACGACGAGCTTGCGCCCAGGCAACAGAGAAACCTGGAGGATGCACTGGGAGTCAGGGTTATCGACCGTAGCGCGCTCATTCTGGACATATTCGCCCGGAGGGCGCGCACAAGCGAGGGCAAACTGCAGGTTGAGCTGGCCCAGCACCAGTACCTGCTGCCCCGGCTGGTCGGCCAGTGGAAGCATCTGGAGCGACTGGGTGGTGGTATCGGGACGAGAGGTCCGGGAGAGGCTCAGCTGGAGACCGACCGCCGGCTTATCAGCAAGCGGATCAGCCTGCTGAAAGGAAAGCTGGAGAGCGTAAGGAAACACCGTTCCCTTTACAGACAGCGGCGCAAGGACGAGGGCATACCGATCGTTGCACTGGTGGGCTACACCAATGCCGGCAAGAGCACCCTGTTCAACTCTCTAAGCAAGGCCGGTGTGGATGCGGAGGACAAGCTCTTTGCCACCCTTGACCCTGTCACCCGGCGTGTGGTCTTGCCCAATGGTGAGCAGATCCTGATCACCGATACCGTCGGGGTCATCCATAAGCTGCCGCCATCGCTGATAGCGGCGTTTCGGGCTACGCTCGAAGAACTGGACGAGGCGGACCTTCTGCTGCATATAGTTGACATAACACATGCCAATGCCGGCCATCAATGCCTGACGGTGGAAGGGATACTCAGGGACCTCAAACTGGAGAGCAAACCAAGGCTTACGGTGTTCAACAAGATAGACCTGGCCCTGGGCAGCAAGGCGGAGTCCGAGTCTCTGGATATGATCCCGGGACTGGAGGAAGTCGTGCTTCCCAGCGAGGGCATTGTGCTCATATCTGCAGCAAGGGGATGGGGTATGGAGAAGCTGATGGACAAGATAGCAGGTAGTCTCAAGGCGGCACACTAGACAGGCTCAACCGATTCGACTAGTTTCGCTCGCCGAATATGCCGGTGCCGATCCTCACAATGTTGGCTCCCTCTTCTACAGCTACCCTGTACGAGTCGGTCATGCCCATGGACAGGTATCTCATCTCAACGTTGGGCAGGTACAGGCTCTTGATCATGTCGTATATCCTTCTTGTCTCCGCGAAGAACGGCCTGGAGTCCTCGCGATCTGCTGAATAGGGGCCCATGGTCATAAGACCCATCACCCTGACATTCCCCAGATCGACTGTTTGCCGTATCAGCGGTTCAACATCCTCCGGCAACACCCCGGATTTCTGGGCCTCTCTGCCGCTGTTTACCTCGATCAATACCGGCATAGTCTTGCCTATCAGGGCACACTTCCTGTCGATCTCACTGGCTATCGCGAAAGAATCGACCGTCTCTATCATGTCGAAGATCTGCAGTACGTTTCTCCTGACGGTGTGCTTCTGGAGAGTGCCGATAAAATGCCATCTTGCGCGGCTTCCCACCAGTTGATAAGCCTCCCTGGCTTCGCGGACGTAGTTCTCCCCAACCACGGTTATGCCGGCCTCGACCGCTTCCAGCACCTCCTCGGGATGTCTGCCCTTCGCGGCAGCTACGAGCTGAACCCCTTGGGGCAGTTCACTGAGCAGCTGAGCAACGTTGTCACTGATCACATCATGAGCCACACCATGATTGTAGTCGATTCAGCAGGCCGCTTCAACGATAGGGTTAGCCCGCCAGTTTTGGCCATCGGGCATTGCAGCTGTGTTTTCGGAGGCCCGATTGCCCGCAAGGAAAGCGAGAGACATTGTCATCCGACCAGCCACGCTGTGGATCGAGCATTCTATGGCGGCACAACGGAATCCGGAAAAGGGTTGACAGACAGGGAGTTCAGTTGTATGATGGGATTGAGTATAATATTCCTTACACTCAGTTACGCTATGCAAGGAGGTATTACCCATGCTGCCTAACATCGATGATTTCCTGCTCAATCTGCAGGCCAGCAAGTATTCGGCGGAGACAGTATACAACTATGAGCGGGACCTGAACGTCTTCGCTGCTTTCCTTGAGGAGAGCGGCATCGAGTTTGCCGGGATCGACAAGCGCACTATCACCTACTACAAGGCATATCTGACTTCCCGCGATCGCAGGACGGCTAGATTTCAGAGGAAGGGAGAAAGGCAACTGGATTCCAGCTCCATAACCCGCATGCTGTCCGCCCTCCGGGCCTACCTCCGATACCTGATTGATACGGACTATCCCTGTCCCCTTCCGCCCGAGGCAGTGAAGCTAACCAAGGCAGGCAAGAAACCCCCCCAGGTCGCAGAGCTGGGGGACCTGATCAGGCTGATCGAGGCACCGGGTTCGCTGGAGTCCAATGCCACGACCGCCCTGAGGAACCGGGCCATGCTCGAAGTGTTGTTTGCCACCGGGATGCGAATCTCTGAACTCTGCGGTCTGGACCGCAGTCAGATCGATGATTCGGGACGGATATTCATAACGGGTAAGGGAAGGAAACAACGGTTCGTCTACCTTACTCCCCGGGCAAAACAGCATCTTGATGCATATACGGCCACCCGTCAGGATAACTGCCCGGCCCTCTTCATTCCATATGCGGGCAGAAACGTATCCAACCCCAGGAGAAGGATCTCTACCAACTACCTGCAGGACAGGATCAAGAGGTATCGCGAGAAGTTGAAGATAAACGTCCCGACCTCAGCGCATTCACTGAGGCACGGCTTCGCCACCTATCTGGCTGAAAAAGGCGCCAATCCGGCCGCCCTACAGATCCTGTTGGGCCACGAGTCCCTGGATACCACCACCCGCTATGTCCATGCCTCAGACAGGTATGCCGAGGAGACTCACCAGAAGTATCATCCCCTGCACAGATCGGACTGAAAGCGCAGCATCGGGAAGGCGAAGCCTTATGTCAACTAAGCCCCCAGTATTCTGTCCACTTCCTCGCTGTCGGTCTCCATTACGTAGGGGATATCACTGACCCGGGAGGCTTCCTCCGTCAGGGCTGCTATATCGTCCCTGGATATGTAATCAAGGGTAAACTTGCGGGATCCGGCCATTATCTGGCGCAGGCCCTGGGCAATTCTTTCCATGTAAGTGTAGAAACCCAGCGCACCTGTGGGAACTCTCTCGAAATCATCGCCGAGTTTTCGCTTCAGCTCGGAGGCAGTGATGAAGACCTGCTCCGGCTCAGTGCCGAATCGCTCGATGTATACCGGCACCTGTCTCTCTGCCATCCGTCTGCCGATGGTCTTACCTACCATGGCCGCCGCCATTGGAGATCTGGACATGCTGATGAACTTGACATATGGTGCTCCCAGCGCCAGCCCCTTGAATATCTGGTCCTCGAAGACAAACCCGCCGGCCAGGCCGATATCCGGTACGTACTCCCCTTTGGCGGCAAGCCTGTGCGCGTATTTATAAGCCATCGACCACAGGTTCACGCCCGGAATGCCCCATTCGTTCATCATCCTCAACGGACTCATCCCCGTTCCCCCTCCCGCGCTGTCCACCGTTAGAAAGTCGATCCCGGCCCTGGAGCAGAACTTGAGCGCCCTTGCCAGATCGGCCGGTCTGAATGCTCCGGTCTTGAGAGAGATGTACCTGGCTCCCCTCTCCCGCAACTCCTCTACCCTGGCCAGGAACGGTTCTTCATCGATCATGCCCACCCGGGAATGCCGCTCGAACTCCTTGAACCTTCCCTCTTTGAATGCCTCCGCTACCCCTGGATGGTCCGGATCGGGGATCAACACGTACCCTCTGTCCTTAAGCATTCGTGCCTTGTCCAGGTTCCCGATCTTCACCTCGCCCCCGATGTCCTTGGCCCCCTGGCCCCACTTGAGCTCGATGGCTTCGACCCCCAGCTGTGATATGGCGTATCTGTCAACGTTGAGCCTGGTGTCCTCGATGTTGGTCTGCAGAATAACTATTCCGTATCCATCTTGCTGCCAGTCCTGATATAGCTTCACCCGGAGGTCGAGTTCCGGTGAGTTGATCACCTCGCCGTCGGCTATTCTGGCGTCCGGATCCATCCCGACGATGTTCTCTCCGATCGAAAGCGGCACCCCGGAAAGGGCCGCTCCTATGGCGAACCCCTCCCAGTTGTTCTTGGCAATCGCGGTTGACCCCATCGCGCCCGTCACTATAGGGAGCTTGATTTTGATGCTGCGGTCTCTCCCCATTCTGCGCTCAAGATCAACGTTGGCGAATACTGCCTTATCCGAGTCCTCTTCGATACCCTTGGCTCCTACAACGGTACCCAAAATGGTGAAGTGCGAAAGGTCTACCGGGTAGTCCTTCTCCGAGGCAGTCGTGATGACACCGAAGGGTTGCGGGTATATTGCCTCCGCTCCCCTGTAGGCCGACTTCCCTATCTCGCACATTCCGATACAGCCGTCTATACAGGTGGCACACATACCACTGATCGGGTTAATCGAGCCCTCAGTTCTATTCTTAGTCAGTGTCGCGGCAGATGCATTTATTCTTGACAGAACCATTGTCTCTTCTCCTTTTTGATGCTTATCATCAGCTCTAAGGCCATCTCGTTACTTCACTTAGCCTGTTCCGGCTTCTCGGTCACACACGTACCGCAATCGCCCGCAGCCCCCATGTAACACATGAGATCTGGATATGAGTCGAGGCACGTCGGCTGGGGACAGAGGCAGCTCCCGCAGACAACCCCCGGCGCCTCTGTACCCTGACATCGGAGCTGGCATGCAGGACAGACATACATGCAGGCCCCGCAGCGGAGACACTCTTCCGACTTGCGATCGAATGGTGTGGTTATCTTGAGATCTCCGCCTCTGTTGACAAAACCTATCGCTTTGGCACCCATCTGCTCGGCGCAGATCCTGACGCAGAGTCCACAGTACACGCAGGGTTCATCCTCAACCTTGAACCTCACCTTCTGGACGCCGAACCTCGATGCCAGGTCCTGAATGGTCTTGGAACTGGGGCAGCTTGCCAGCAGGAGTTCAACCAGGACCTTCCTGGCTTCTATCCCCCTCTTAGAATTGGTCCTGACAATGAGACCCTCGGTAACCGGGTAGGTGCAGGAGGTCACCATTCTCGAGTTCGTCCCTTCTCCTATCTCCACGATGCACAATCGGCAGCCCCCCCACGGGGACAGCCCTTCGCGATAGCAGAAGGTAGGTATCTCCAATCCGTAGAACCTGGCCGTCTCAAGTATGGTCCACCACTCCTCGGCCCGGACATCCAGTCCGTCGATCCTAAGCGTTACCATGTTACTTCCTGTGTCTCCACTATGCATTACTCCTCAGCTCTCCTCCAGATCACACATCAGACACCTGTTTGCCTCTTCAACCGCCCGCGCTTCATCGAAACCAAGCTCTGCTTGGGCAAATCCCTCAAACCTCTTGGCCAGGGGTAACATGTCTACCGGCGGGCGGTAGCGTTCTCCTTCTTCGACGATGACGGGCCTTTCCTCTTCCGGCGGCGCCAGTTGTTCATCTATCTCACCATCACCGCCCAGGTATCTGTCAATGGACACGGCTGCCTTTCGTCCAGCGGCGATCGCCTCTACCACCGACGCCGGCCCCGTGACCGCATCTCCTCCCGCATACACTCCCTCTCTGGATGTGGCCAGTGTATCTGGGTCAACCAGGATCCCTCCCCCGGTGCCCAGGGACAGGGCATATCCATCGGGAACCTCAGGACGCTCTCCAATGGCAGCTATCACCGTATCAAAATCCTCGGTGAACTCGCTGCCTTCTACTGGCACCGGCCTTGCCCTTCCACTGGCATCTATCCCCCCCAGTTTCATCCATGTACACTGTACCTGTAACCTGCCGTTAACCCCAGTGATTCCCACCGGCGCCGCCAGGTAGAGTATCCTCACTCCCTCACGGAGTGCTTCTTCCACTTCCTCTTCGCTGGCGGGCATCTCGGCCCGCGTTCGACGGTAGATCACAGTCACTTCGTTCGCACCCAGCCGCCGTGCTGTACGTGCAGCGTCCATCGCCACATTGCCTCCACCTACTACTGCTACCCTCTTCCCTACCTTCACGCTTCGGCCCAGATTGACGTCCATGAGAAACTCGACGCCATGTAGCACGGAGGCACCCGTCTCGCCGCTTATCCCCATATCCGTTGCGCGACTGGCGCCTGTGCCCACGAACACGGCGTCGTATCCCTGTGCCGACAAATCGTCCAGCGACCGGACTTCGCTACTCGTCCTTATCTCCACCCCTACCCTGGTAATCTCGTTGATCTCTCTCTGGAGCACCTCCCGGGGTAGCCGGTATTCCGGAATACCCAGTCGCATCATCCCGCCAACCACTGGTGAAGCCTCAAACACAGTGACCTCATGACCCAGCTTTGCCAGGTAATAGGCCGCGGTCAGTCCTGCCGGACCTGAGCCAACAACCGCCACCTTCTTGCCGGATGGTGGCAAGACCCTTGAGTTTGCTCTCCACAACCCGTTGTCATTGTCGGCAGCAGACCGCTTCAGAAGTCTTATTGCTAGCGGTTCGTCCACCTGCCCACGACGGCATTTCGCCTCGCAGAAATGCGGGCAGGTATAGCCAAGCACTGCCGGAAACGGCACCTTCTCCCGAACCACAGCCAGCGCTTCATCCAGCCTGCCCTGCCCTATCAGCCAGATGTACCGGGGGACGTCTATTCCTGCAGGACAGGCGTTCTGACACGGTGACTTGGCCAGAGTCCTGCAGACTCCTGCACGGCAATAGTGTCTCTTGATGTGCTCCTCGTACTCGTCTCGGAAATACCTGATGCTGGCCAGGACAGGATTCGATGCTGTCTGACCGAGTCCGCACAGGGTGGTATCCTTCACCACAGTCGCCAGTTCTTCCAGCAACTCGATATCGCCTTCCTTGCCTCTCCCCTCCGTGATGTCGGTCAGGATCTCATCCATCCTCTGAATGCCTTTGCGACAGGACAGGCACTTTCCGCAGGACTCATCATGGAGGAACGCGGTATAGTACCGGGCAATATCGACCATGCATGTGTCTTCATCCATCACTATCATCCCCCCGGACCCCATGATAGAACCCGCCTCTTGCAAGCTCTCGTAATCTATGGGGAGGTCAAGGAGAGAAGCCGGGATACATCCTCCTGAAGGTCCGCCTGTCTGAACTGCCCTGAATTTCCTGCCCCTGGGAATGCCCCCACCGATGTCGAACACTATCTCGCGCAGGGTGGCACCGAGCGGAACCTCGACCAGGCCTGTATTGTTAATCTTTCCCACCAGGGAGAAGATCTTGGTGCCCTTGCTATTCGCAGTACCTGTTTCCGAGTACCAGTCGGCTCCCCTCGAAACGATCACCGGAACATTGGCCCAGGTCTCAACATTGTTTATGTTGGTCGGCCTGCCCCATAGTCCCCTCTCCGCAGGAAAGGGAGGTCTCTGCCTGGGAACTCCCCGCTGTCCCTCGATGGATGCCAGCAGAGCCGTCTCCTCGCCACAGACGAAGGCCCCGGCTCCCATTGCCAGCTCTACGTCAAAGTTGAAGCCACGGCCCAGAATGTCATCACCAAGCAATCCATACTCTCTCGCCCTTTGAATGGCCAATCTGCAGCGCTCCACAGCAAGGGGGTATTCATCGCGTACGTAGATGAAGCCTTTGGAGGCGCCTATCGCGTAGCCTCCGATTATCATCCCTTCCAGTACTCTATGAGGATTGCCCTCCAGGAGACTGCGATCCATGTATGCTCCCGGGTCACCCTCGTCAGCGTTGCAGATCACATACTTGACCTCGCCTTTCGCCTTCGCGCAGAACCCCCACTTGGTTCCAACCGGGAAACCAGCACCTCCCCTTCCCCTGAGCCCTGAACGTTTGATCTCGGCAATCACCTCATGGGGAGACATGTGCGAGAGCACCTGCGCAAGGGCCGAGTAACCATTAACGGTGATGTAGTCTGAGACCTCGGCGGGGTCGATTTCTCCGTTATCGCCGAAGACAATGCGCGACTGCCGCTTGTAGAACGGTATGTCGGGCTCACGGACGATCTTCTCGTTGGTTGCCGGGTCCACATACAGCAGACGCTCTATGATGTTGCCTTTCAGCACGGTCTCCGAGATGATCTCTGTAACGTCCTCTGGCTTGACCTGCCGATAGAATATGGCCTGAGGGCGGATGACGACAATCGGTCCCTGTTCGCAGAAACCGTGACAGCCGGTCTCCTTCAGTTCGACGCTTGTGTCAAGCCCCCTGGTCCTGATCTCCTCGATGAGCGCATCTCCAACCCCTCTGCTTCCGGCCGCATTACATCCTGTGCCAGCACATACCGATATACGGGTTGTCTTCGATGCACGGTCTCTGAGCAGCTTCTCGCGCAGCTCCTCGAGATGCTCGGGGGTCACAATTCTATGCATCATTACCTTTGAAAGCATGAGCCTCGTGCCTGATCTCTCCGAGAATTGAGTCCAGTTTCGCCGTTGTTACGTGCCCGTAGTATGAGCCATCCACTACGACCACCGGACCGATGGCGCAGCATCCGAGACACATCACCGCGTCCAGCGAAAACTCGCCGTCTTCACTGGTCTCTCCGGGTTTGATGCCCAGTCTCTTCTCGATTTCCTTTCGGATCCTGGAAGAACCTCTGACATGACAGGCGGTTCCCAGGCACACCTTGATCTGGTGACGCCCCCGGGGCACAAAGCTGAAAGCACTATAGAAGGTAGCGACCCCATAGACGTCAACCAGCGACATGCCCAGCGATCTGGCCACCTCTTTCAACCGTTCTTCAGGCAGGTATCCGCATTCGTCCTGAATGTGCTGCAGGGTAGAGAGAAGGCCTCCGTCGTTCTTGCTGCTATGAGTACTCATGGAACGCTGCTCCCTAGCACAGTCCTGACCTGTCCTTGTACTGTCCATATTCGCTCACATCTCCGAGAACTTGATCAACCTATCATAGTCCATAACAGTGCTCATCGACTGGTTCTCTGCCTCCACGCCCGCTTCAACCGCAGCCGCCACAGGGTTGAGTCCTCCCGCCAGTATCATCCCCACCTTGTTGAGTTCGACGGGAACACCGCAGATCGCTCTGCTCACCTCTCCCATCATCAGCAATCCTCCAAGGCCCGCTTCCCTCAGTCGACCGATAACCGTTTCCGCCAGGGGTTGGCATATGGCCGGTATCTCCCGGAAGTTGGCCAGTATCCTACCCTCTCCTCTTCTGGCGGCCTGACCAACGCTCGTCATCCTGCTCGCTATGTATAACTCTGCAGGGTCCAGCGATGAGCCTGAATACTGAATGAGTTCAACGAATCGCAGAGGCCTGCGGTCCCTGATCTGAAGTATGCCACTGTACTTGTAGTCAACCGGGATGCCCGCTCTGAGCAGGGCGCCGTTGATCACAACGCTGCAGACGGTCGCCAGCCCAATCTTGCCTTTGGGTATGGTAATTCCCCCCAATTCCTGACCGGGCTTAGCTACAGCGACAAGGTCGCTGACGCAGATCCCCGCACGGAAGGCTCTCCTCATAGCCTCGGTCGCCTTCTCAAATTGCTTTTCGGGAAACAAGGATATGTTCACGGGGACTCTCCCCTGCCGTCTCTCGACGTCAAACTCCGCCTGGCAGGCGAGAAGTTCGATCTTAGTAGCCACAAAGCCCACCTTATCGCTGACCAGTGCGCTCTCCAGTTCCTCAAGCCCGAGCTTCGTTATCAACCTTCCATCCCTTCCCATATTCTCCGTGAAGCCCCGTTCATCCAGTATTTTCAGGTGGTACCGAACAGCCCGTTCCGTCAGATGGATTCCCTGGCTGTTAAGATGATGAGATATCACCCGGGCACCGATAGGCTCACTGGACTGCCGAAGGATCCTGAGAATGGCGATTACCTTTCTCTCTACCTCTTGAGCCTGCTGTGTTAGCAACTGAATACGCTCCTGCTGATGTGTCGACGGTAACCTTTTGCCGTATATTATACCGGGCCATATGAGGTGTCGTCAACCGCATGTCGAGCGGTGATTTGCGGCTCCAGGAGTATGGTTATCTGGTATACTATGCTCTGTTGCAACAGCACGGAGGAAAGTTGCGCACGCTTCGAGTCGGTATAGCTCAGATCAACCCCACCGTAGGCGACTTCACAGGCAATACACGGAAGATCATCGAGTCCGTGAAACGGGCCACGGCTATGGAGTTAGACATCGTGACTCTCCCCGAGATGGCGATCACCGGCTATCCTCCAGAGGACCTGCTGCTCAAACCGCATTTCATCCGGCAGAACAGGGAGAGTCTCAACACGATTGCCGAGCACACTTCGGACATCGCCGTGATCGTGGGTTTCATCGATAGTGATAAGGATACCTACAACGCTGCTGCCATACTGTATGACGGTAAGCTGGCCGGTGTCTACCACAAGCACTTCCTGCCCAATTACGGCGTGTTTGACGAGAACAGGTATTTCCAGTCTGGTAGCGAGTATCCCATCCTCATCATCCGCGGCGTCTGCGTTGGCGTCACCATCTGTGAGGACATGTGGTATGAGGCCGGGCCTGCTCTTATACAGTCACACGCCGGTGCGAGTGTGCTGATTAACATAGGTGCCTCGCCATACCATGCCGGCAAGGGCTCATACAGAGAGAGAATGCTCGCCACGAGGGCATCGGATAGCGCGGCGATCCTGGTCCACAACAACATGGTGGGCGGGCAGGACGAACTCGTATTCGACGGCAACAGCCTGATCATCAACGAGAAGGGAGAGGTGATCACCCGGGCCAAGCAGTTCGAGGAGGACTTCCTGGTGGCCGATCTGGACGTGGAATCGGTGCTTCGCCATCAGCTTCACGACCCCAGACGAAGGAAGGCCACGCCATGGGTCAGGGACAGGCTGGTAAGAGCGATCAGAATCGAGGTATCAGACGAGTGTCCGGCGGGTGCCGGGCCTCCACTATTGCCGGCCTCGTTTGAGAGGCTGGATGAGCTCACCGAGATCTACTCCGCTCTTGTACTGGGGACGAGGGACTACGTTCGGAAGAATGGCTTCGAGAAGGTAGTTATTGGCCTGTCCGGAGGAATCGACTCCAGCCTGGTAGCTGCCGTAGCAGTTGATGCGCTCGGGGCCGACAATGTCATCGGTGTCTCCAATCCATCTCGTTACTCATCACCGGGCAGCGTATCAGATGCCGAAGCCCTGGCCAGAAACCTCGGGGTACGCTTCATGGTGATACCGATTGAAAAGGCCTTCACCTCGTACCTCGACATGCTAACCGAGCCCTTCAGAGATACTGATCCGGACATCACCGAGGAGAACCTGCAGGCCAGGATCAGGGGAAACATCCTGTTCGCCCTGTCCAACAAGTTCGGCTGGCTTGTCCTGGCATGTAGCAACAAGAGCGAGACGGCTACCGGGTATACGACGCTCTACGGTGACATGGCCGGGGGGTTCATTCCTCTTAAGGATGTCCCCAAGACGATGGTGATCGAACTCGCCAAACACAAGAACCGCCAGGCTGGATGGGATGTTATACCTGCTGCGGTGCTGACCAAACCGCCGTCCGCAGAACTGAGACCCGGCCAGAAAGACACCGATAGTCTGCCTCCATATGAGGTGCTGGATCCGATTCTCAAGGCCTACGTGGAGGATGACATGACCATCGATGGGATCGTAGCCATGGGCTTTGACCGCAGCACCGTTACCAGAGTCGCGAGGATGGTTGACAGTAGTGAGTACAAGCGCCGTCAATCTGCCCCCGGCATCAAGATAACACCGCGGGACTTCGGTCGTGACAGAAGGCTGCCCATAACCAACAGGTTCAGGGAGGATGCGCAGGATACTTAGCGGCTTGCCGGAACAGCGGCCCAACTGCGGCGCATTCTATCGGACGAGCCTGCCGTTTTTGATCACTCTCTCGGCCAGGTTCATACCGAACCAGTAAGGCAACTGGCGGTGATCGGGGATATCAAGTATGATGATGTCCGCCTGTTTGCCGACCTCCAGACTACCGATCCTGTCACCTCTATCGACAGCGTGGGCCGCGTTTATCGTTGCTGCGTTGATGGCCTCGGCTGCGGTTAACCGCATGTACCTGCAGGCGAGGGCAATGATCATCTGCATGGAAAGCGTGGGGCAGCTTCCGGGGTTGAAGTCGGTGGCCAGTGCGATCGGCACGCCTGCCTCGATCATCGACCTTGCAGGAGCGTAATGACCTGTCATCAGGTGAAAGGGAACCCCGGGCAGAAGAACGCCGATGGTCTTTCTCTCTGCCATGAGCCTCATTCCCTCTTCAGAGATGTAGTCCAGATGGTCTATCGATGTCCCCCCCATATCCACTCCCAGTTCCACGCCACCGGTGTCGCTGAACTCTCCGGCGTGCAGTTTCGTCTTAAGGCCGGAGTCCTCTGCCCTCTCCAGGATCCTCCTGGCCTCTTCGACCGCAAACGCCCCCTTCTCTACGAACACATCACAATACTCCGCGAGGGGCTGTTTCTGGAGCTCGTCCAGCGCTCTCAGTATCTCGTCAATGTAGGCTCCCCTGTTCTGGTCGAACTCCGGAGGAAACGCATGTGCGCCCAGAAACGTGGACACGAGTTCGACCCTCCGATCGGTTCTGAGGTTACCAACCACCATGAGCATCTTCATCTCGTTGGCCAGGTCCAGGCCATATCCGCTCTTCCCTTCTATGGTCGTTGTGCCGTAATCGGATGCCACCCTGATCCTTGACTGTGCAGCCGACATCAGTTCGGCAAACGAGGCGTCTCTGGTACTCCTCACCGTGTTCAGGATTCCGCCTCCCTGCCTCAGTATCTCCAGGTAGTCGGCCCCCTGAATCTTCAGAGCGAACTCCTCTTCGCGCGAACCGGCGAACACAAGGTGGGTGTGACAATCGACGAATCCGGGCATAACCGTCTTACC